>JANYIJ010000037.1 GCA_025362095.1 Gemmatimonadota bacterium
CTCCCGCTCGTCTCCGGAATCCCGACGCCGAAAGAAGCGCTCGGCTACTACATCGGCGCGCCCGCGAAGCTGACGTACTATGCGGACATCCTGAAGTACTATCGCGCGCTCGCGAAAGCGTCGCCGCGTGTGAAGATCGAAACGATCGGAAAGTCCGATGAAGGGCGCGAGCTCGTCGTCGTCTGGATTTCGTCGGATGCGAACATCAAGAACCTCGCCGAGAATCGCGCCAACCTCGCGAGGATCGCCGACCCTCGCGGCATGAGCGAGGCGCAGGTGCGCGCGATCATGCAGAAGACCAAACCGCACTACCACTTCATGGGCGGGCTGCACAGCGGTGAGACCGGCCCGTCCGAAATGCTGATGGAGCTTGCGTATCGTTTGGTGACGGAGACGTCGCCGATGATCACGCAGATCCGAAATAATGTTTACGTATCGATCACGCCCGCAGCGGAACCCGATGGCCGTGACAGAAACGTCGACTGGTTTTATCGCGGTCTCGAAGTAGCAGCCGCAGACAGCATCGCGCGCGGCGGCAAGCCCGCCGACACAACTGGAACGGGCGGCCGGGGTGGCGGCGGTTTCGGCGCCGGCGGCGTGCCGTACTGGGGCAAGTACGTCTACCACGACAACAACCGCGACATCAATCTCTCGCAGATATCAATGCGCGCGATCACCGACTGGTACTACACGGCGCATCCGCCGATCATGCACGATCTGCACGAGGCGCAGCCGCTGCTCTACATCTACAGCGGCGGGCCGCCGCAGAATCCGAATCTCGATCCCATTCTGTTCACCGAGCTTCCATTCTTTGCGAATTGGGAACTCTCGCAGATGACGAAGTGGGGAATGCCGGGCGTCTACACCTTCGCGTTCATGGACGGATGGTCGCCTGGCTACCTCGGTTCGGTCGCGTACAACCACAACGGCATGATGCGGATGTACGAGACGCAGTCGGGCCGCGAAGGCGGCGCGGGCACGCCGCCGCCGGTCGTTGCACAGGACACCGCCGCAGGGCGCGGCGGCCGTGGCGGACGCGGTGGCGCACCGGCAGGCGCAGCGATCGCCGCTGCAACTCCCGCAGCGGGCGCGGCGGCGGGCGGTCCACCGGGCGGCGGTGGTCGTGGTCCCGCGATTCCAACCGGCCGCGGCGGCGGGCAGCCGCGCGAGTGGTATCGCGGCATTCCGATTCCGCCCAACGCGATCCAGAACTTCACGCGCCGCGACAATACGAACTTCATGGAGACCGGTGTGCTGTCGGGATTGCAGCTCACCTCGATGTTCCCGCAGCTGATTCTCGAAAACTTCTACATCAAGACGCGCAACTCGCTCGAGGCGGGCGCGAAGGCCGCGCCGTATGGCTACGTGTTCCCCGTGCAGCGCGACATGACGAAGGTCGCCACGCTGATCAACATTTTGCGCGCGCAGGGAATTGAAGTCGGCCAGCTAAACGCGCCTGTGAAGAGCGGCGCTGAGACATTCGCCGCGGGATCGTATCTGGTGAAGCTCAACCAGCCGTATGGCCGCCTCGCGAAGAACCTCCTTGAGAAGCAGGACTATCCCGACCCTGCGCTGCAGACGTACGACGACAGCGGCTGGTCGATGGGCTTCGCGTTCAACGTGGACGTTCGCGAGATCAAGGACAGCACGATTCTCTCCGCGAATGCGCCCCTGATCACGCTCGCCGAGGTGAAGGTGCCGGTTGTCGGAAGCGGAACGGCAGGGCTCGCCGTTGCGCACTACGGCTCGAACAACATGATCGCGTTCCGCTACCGCCTGAAGACGGTGAAAATGAAAATCGCGGAAGCGTCGTTCACCGCAGAGGGCGTCACCTTCCCTGCCGGCTCGTTCATCGTGAGCGGCTCACCGGCCGAACTGCAGTCGGCGCGTGAGGCAGTTGCGGCGCTCGGTCTATCGGCCGCGGCGCTTTCGTCGGTTCCGACCGTCGCATCACACGATGCGATTGTTCCACGCGTGGCGATCTACTCGCAGTGGAGCGGCACACAGGAACTCGGCTGGTACCGTCACGCATTCGATCAGTTCGGGATTCCTTTCGACTTGATTTTCAAGGAACGCGTTGCAAAAGGAAATTTGAAGGGCGACTACGATGTGATCCTGATGGCTGCGCAGAACCTGAATCGCACGGCGGTCCTTCAGGCTGCGGCTGCGAAGCCGGTTCCGTACATGAAGGGCGACAAATACAAGTCGCTTGGCGTGTACGGTGAGTCGCCGGATATCACAGGCGGCTTCGGCGCGACCGGCGTGGACGCGATCAACAAGTTCCTCGACGCGGGCGGCACACTGATCACCACCCTCCAGTCAGTGCGATATCCAATTGAGTTCGGGCTCGCGAAATCCGTGGACACCGAGAATGCTGTGAGCGTCAACGCACAGAAGCCGCTAATCACCGCAGAGATCATGCGGCCAGAGCACCCGGTGTTTTACGGCTATGGCAGCAAGAACTTCCCGGTCAAGTTCGGCCAGAACCAGCAGCTGTTCAAGGTTGGTGTGGCAGATCAGGCGAACGTGCTCGCGCAGTACGTCGGCGGCGACGCGTCGGTGCTGAGCGGATTGATGGTGGGCGCAGACAACCTGAAAGGACGCGCGTTCGCGATCGACGAGCCGAACGCCTACAACGGCCACGGCCGCGTGATCATGTTCGCGAACAACCCGATTTATCGCTGGCAGAACCATGGCGAGTTCAACATGGTCTTCAATTCGATTTTGAACTGGAGCTATGTGCCACCGGCTCCGCCCCTTGTAGCTCCAGTAAACGCCGCAGGCCGCGGCGGCCGTGGAGCGCCATAGCAGTTGACGAATTCGTTCACGGTTAACCAACGCACAGTTTGTAGTTAACAGTTCACGCCCTTCCCATGCGCACGCACAAACTTCTCCTCACGATCGCCCTCCTCGGCAGTACGCGCGCAGCGCCGGCGCAGTCGCGCCGTCCGTTGTCCTCACCCGACATCGACGACATCGCGCGCTTGGTCATGCTCGAAGACCACCGCGAGTTCGACTCAACTGATCTCTCGCGCATTCTCAAGTCTCAGCACCCCGAAGTCAGAAGGCGCGCCGCCATCTCAATCGGCCGCATCGCGAACAAAGCGGGCTACGCGCTCCTCCGCGCCAAACCGCTCGACCCCGACACCGCCGTAGCCGCAAGCGAAGTATTCGCCGCGGGCCAGCTGAAAGATTCGAACACCGTCGCGTGGTTCGACTCGCTGCTCGCGAACAAGCAGCTCGCGCCGACCGTTCTCTCCGAGGCCGCCACCGCACTCGGCAAGATCAAGACCGCAAGAGCCCGCGACGCCCTCGCGCGGTTTCTCTCGACCGCGACCGAAGGTCCGCGCACCACGCAGGCAATCGGCGAAGCGCTCTACTCCATTGGCCGCGCACCACGCGGCGATCTCGCGCCGATTCTGCGTTTCGTCAAGTCGCCGGACGTGATGATCCGCTGGCACGCTGCGTGGGCGCTGTTCCGTCCGCGCGATCCAGCGGCCCTGCCGGTGCTGTTGGTGATGTCGGGAGATATATCTCCTTACGTGCGCCTCTGGGCCGTGCGAGCGCTAGCCAAACCACAGGCCGATTCCGCTGGGAAAACGGCAGAGGCGGAGAGTATTCTCCTCGCCGCACTCCACGATTCCGACCGCCGAGTTCGCACCGAGGCGATCGTCGCGATCGGCACGTACTCAGATTCTGCGGCCGTCGCGGCGATGAGCGCGGCAAAGAACTCCGCCGACTGGTGGATTTCCTCGAGCGCCGACGCAGGACTCGCTCGCCTGAATCCTCCGCCGCCGCCGCCTGCCGGCGGACGTGGCGCCGGTCGCGGCCCGCGTCCCGTTCCGCCTCCGATCACCCGCCCGCTCTCAGAGTACAAAGCACTCGTCGAGCGCTGGGTCGTGCCCGACTACAACGGCGCGCCCCGTCCAACTGCGCGCTGGGAAACCGATCGCGGCGCGATCGAGATCGAACTATATCCCGGCGATGCGCCGCTCGGCGTCGAAGAGTTCGTGCGAATTATGGAATCCGGAACGATCGTGGGCACGAAGTTCACGCGCGTCGTTCCCGATTTCGTCGATCAAGAGGAAACGATTCCCGGCGCTCACCGCCTGCGCGACGAAGTCAGCCGCCGCGGGCTGACGCGCGCAAATCTCGCGTGGGCGTAAGCCGGACTCGATACAGGGACGCCGGGCTACACGCTCGCCAACGCAGTGCAGCCTCACAACGAGGGCGACTTCACAGCGCTGGGCCGCGTGACAAAAGGAATGGATATCGCCGATGCGATTCAGCTGAACGACAAGATCACCGGCGCCAAGATGATCATAGTGCGTTAGCGCGGACTATTCGCACACCGCACACCGGCGCGATCCGCGAGCCACCGTTTGCCTGAAAGCGAACGGTGGCTTTCGTTTTGCCAGCGACCAGCGTGCTCGGCACGGCATACTGCGCCTGATAAAAGCCCGACGCCGACTGATTCGGCTCGTAGTGCGCGACCTTCGCTCCGTCGACGAGCACATCGAAGTCGCCGAGCGGCGCGGGGAGCCCCGGTTCATTGAAGTACGTGACGACGAGCGCCATCGGCGCGCTCATTTCAACGGGCAGATCGAACGAGAACCATCCGGCGCCCGCGCGGCTGCCGCGTCCGTTTGTGCGCCCTGCCTGGCGATCAGCTGGCTCGCTCTGATAGTGCGCATCCCGCTCGGACTGAACATCACCCGGCTGCACTGATCCCACGGTAGCGGCCTCGAGCCGGCGCGTGCGCTCGGTCTCGGCCGTCATCGCTGCGCCTCTCGCGTCGAACTCGCGCGGCGTGACCAGATCGAAGTACACGCTGTAGGTCCTGCGCTGCGTGCGATAAAACGGCGCGAGCGCGACATCAGCCGCGGGCGCGGTTTGTCCGAACACGCGCGCTACGCTCTCCGCCTTGAAGTCTCCTTGCCGCGTCCCGTTCGGAACGATCCACGAATCGAGCGGCCGATCCGCGGCGACAAGCGCGGGAATCGGCGGCGCCGCCGGATCGTTGCGTCGGCCGAGCGGACGCGGGCCGTGATCTCCCGCGAGCACCAACGGACCCCACATGATAGCGGTCACAGAACGATTGTCGGGCGTCGGCTCGAGACGAACAGTCTTCGGCATCGTGAGCTCGATCGTATCGCCGTTCTTCCACGCGCGCTTGAGCTCCACGTACGAACTGGCCTGCGCGGCTTCCATTCCCGGAGCGCCCGCTCGTCCGCCGGCGGCGAGATCGCGGAGACTCGCGAGCATCGGCTGCTCCATTGCGGTGCCGTTCACCTTGATCACGAACGCGTCGCCGGCCCACACGGGGCGCCGAACCGCGAGCGTGAACTCCTTCGCGGCCGGCATCGCGAGGGTCATCTTGGCGCTGTCGCCGTCGGGGAATCCGGTTTCCATCGTCAGCTTCACATTCGCCGTGTTGAACTGCGCGACTGACGGCACGAATAGATTCACCCACAGCGTCTCGGGCGATTCGTAGTACACACCGTAGCCGTGCAGCGCGTGGCTCTCCATACCCGTGCCAACGCAGCAGGTGAAGTCCCGCAGCATGTCCTGATATTCCTGCGACACGCCGCGCCCAACCGGCACCATGTACGACGTGGCGCCATTCTCCGGATCGACCGACGCGAGGATGTGATTGAACAGCGCGCGCTCGTGGAAGTCCGCGTAATTCGCATCCGGCCGCAGCGAGAACAAACGCCGCGTGAGCTTGATCATGTTGTACACGTTGCAGGTCTCGCACGCGCGGCCGTCCACTCGTTTGCTCAGCTGATCCGGCGGGCCGAAGTACTCCGACAATCCGTGCCCGCCCGTCGCGTAGCTGTGATGCTGCGCGACGCGATCCCAAAAGAATGACGCGGCCATGATGTCCGCCGTGTCGCCAGCGTATCCGTAGCGCGCTGCCGATCCAATGAGCTTCGGGATCTGACAGTTGCCGTGTTTGCCCGAGAGATTGTCCTGGTGCCGCTTGAGCGGATCGGTAAACGCGTGGTGTTCAAACCTGTACGAAAGTTTGAGCCAGCGTCTGTCGCCCGTGTCGGCATAGAGATCCGCGAAGACCTCGTTCATGCCGCCATGCTCGGTGTCGAGCATCTTCTGCACCTGCACATCGGTCAGCGGCGCGAGGACACCTTCTGCCCACGTCGCGTATTTCACGCTCATTCCGAGAGCCGCGCGATTGCCGGTGTGGCGATACGCATCTCTCAGTCCAGCGTACGTCTTATGCAGCGTATACCATGGCGACCAGAGGCCGTTGAGATCGAATCCGCCCGAGCGAATGTCGCCCTTCGATACCGCGGCGAACGCTTCGCGCAGCCCTTCGAGCGCGCCCAGATATCCGTCGCCGTTCTTGTCCTGAACAATCTTGAGTTCGCTGACGATGTAATCGGCGCGCTGCTTGAATCGGTCGTCGCCGGTTGCGGCGTACATAAGGCTCACGCCGGAGAGATGATGTCCCGCGATGTGACCGGTGAGGTTTCTGCCGCTGCCGTCCCAGCCGGTGTAGCCCTTCGCTTTCTCGGGAAGCCCGGCGCGCGCGCGATACGGCGAGAGCATCCGGTCCGGCTCGAGCGAAAGCAGATATTTGGCCGTGATATCCTGCGCCGTCTTCAGCGGGCCGCCTGTGACGCGTACGCGCGTGAGCGCGAGCGGATGCGCCTGCACCATCTTCTCTTCGAACGCGCGAACGGCGGGATCTTCGAGAACGCCGTGTTCGTTGAGCGTCATCGCCTGCGCGGCATGCGCGCCGAATGTCAGCGCGGCTGCGGTGGCGCCGGAATGCTGGAGAAAATCGCGTCGTGAGGTCGTCATGACCTCAATCTTCGCTGGTCAGTCGCGGGTGTGCAACACGAGGCGAAACCGCCCATCTTTCCTCTCGACGGCAACGTCGCGCAGATCGGCCACGATCGCGGCGCAGCCGAGGCCCGCGAGGTGCGCGCGATCGTACGTGGTCGCCACACCAACCACGCGCATGTGCGCCGCGATTCCCGCTGCGATTCCAGCCGGCGCGTCCTCGAACACCACGCACTCGTCCGGGTTGCGGCCGAGCAACGTTGCGCCGAGCAGATATCCCTCGGGGTCGGGCTTGCCGCGCTTCACCGACTCACCACTGACCATCGTCCGCGGTGCGGGCAAACCCGCGGCGGCGAGCCGGCGCGGTGCGAGCGTGCGTCCTGACGACGTGACGAGTGCCCATTCATCGGCCGCGAGCGCGCCGAGCAACGCCGCCGCGCCTGGAATCGCCGTGATCCCACTCAAGTCGCGCTCCTCCTCTGCATCAAGCCAAGCGACTTCCTCGGCCACATTCAGGTGCGGCGCGATCCTGGCAAAAGAATCGCTCGTGCGCTGCCCGTGGGGAAGATCGAGCACCGTTTGCACGTCGATGCCGCGAAGTTCAGCCCACTTGGTGCGCACGCGGTCGATCGCGGGCTTAGAGTTCACGAGAACTCCGTCCATGTCGAACAGGATCGCGGATGCGCGGAGCTCGCTCAGCGGGCGCATGGTATTCTGAGCACTACCGTCCGCTCCACGCGCGCTGGAAGCTCATGGAAGATCGACGCTCGCAGGCAACCAGGTTTTAGGATCACTCACAACCTTGTGACTCGGACTTACGACCTCGAGCCGTGATGGTTTCACACGGATCAGCATGTAGTCATTGCCGCGACTCCCTGACTTGTAGAACGGAGCCCAGTCGGCCTTCCAGTGGCGAACCTTGGAAGTTGAATCGGTCACCAGCGTTGCCGTGCCGAGGACAGTCACGTACTCGCCGAGCTTCGTATTGAAATAGAGCAGCGTGACGCGGTTGTCGCGCTGAATCTCTGCGACCTTTCGCGTCAGCGGATTGGTAGCAATCCAGATCGTGAGATCCTTGTCCCAAAAAGCAGGATCCACGATCCGCGCCTGAGGGCGGCCATCCGTGCCGAGTGTGATCAGCGTCGTATACCGCGCCGCCTTCATCACGTCGGCAGCGGCCGCGATAATTTGCGCGCGCGTCGGCGATTGCGACCGCGCAGCTTGCGGAGAGGCGCTCGCCGGAAGGGCGATCAGCAGACAGGCGGCAATACACCTCACTTTCGCGTCAGCGCAACCCGCGCGAACGGCCTGCGAACACCAAGACTGTCATTGTCGAGGTGCCACTGCCAGGAGTCCGTCGCGCGATTGTAAACGAACGTGTTATGGAAACTTGTCGCTTTTGTATAGTTGAACAGAAAGTGCAGCGAGTCACCGACGACCTTTCCATGACCGGTGCCCTTCGGGTCGAACGGGCTGTACGCGGTATTGTCGAGCCAGAGAATCGAGTACTCGTTCGATTTCGGGTCCCGTCCAAGCAGGACGACAGCTTCGTAGGCCGGCGTCCCGTTCGCCGCGCCATCGTCCCGCGCAGAACCCAATGCCCGATCAAGCGATCAAAAACGGAATCGGCGGGCAGAGCTTGAGCGGAGAGCCCTGCCGAAGCGACAAGCAGGAGAACGGAGGCAACAAGACCTGATTGATTCAAACCCTTTGAGGACATAGGTTGTCTACTCCTTGGCAGGTTGAAACAAAACTCACACCGCACTCCGCACCCGTCACCATGGCGCCAGCCAAACGCGACCTGCTCCCCGGCACTCTCGAAATGATGGTGCTGAAGACGCTCACTGCACAGCCCATGCACGGCTACGGCATCGCACAGCACATCCAGCGTCTCTCCAAAGACGTCCTTCAAATAGAAGAAGGCTCCCTCTACCCCGCTCTGCAGCGCATGCGGCAGCGCGGCATGATCAAAGCCGAGTGGGGCCAAACGCCGAACAACCAGCGCGCACGATATTACACCATCACCCCCACGGGCAGGAAGCAACTTGGCGAACAGCAATCCGGGTTTGCCGAACTCGTTGCCGCGATTGGCCTCGTCATGAAGACCAGCTAGGAGACGATCGTGCGCGAACTCCTCACGCGAATTCTCGATCTCTTCAGGCGCGACAAACTCGACGCTGAACTGAAAGACGAGCTCTCATTCCACGAACAGATGCTCGCGCGCGATGCACGAGCGAAGGGCGCGAGCAGTGGCGATGCCGAGCACGCAGCGCGACGTCACCTCGGCAACATCACCAGCGTTCGCGAGCGCTCACGCGACGCCTGGAGTTTCGCGTGGCTCGAGGTGCTCCAGCAGGATGTTCGCTACGCGCTTCGGGGCCTCCGTCGCGCGCCCGGCTTCACCGCCGCCGTGATTCTCACGCTCGGCTTGGGCATCGGCGCGAATGCCGCGATGTTCGGCGTCGTCGACCGGCTGATGTTCCGGCCGTTTCCGCTCATGCGCGATCCGGCCCGAGTGCACCGCGTGTATCTCCAGTCGACGGCCCGCGGCATCGTCCGCACGAAATCGACGTTCCCGTACACGACCTATCGCGATATCGCGCGCTGGTCGAACTCGATTTCCGATCACGTCGCCTTCGCCCTGCATCCGACGATCGTGGGTTCCGGCCCGACGGCAATCGAACGCGAAGTCGCCGGCGTGAGCGCGTCGTTCTTTCGATTCTTCGACGCGAAGCCGGCGGCGGGCCGGTTCTTTGACGCGAGCGAGGACTCCATCCCGCGCGGCGCGGATGTCGCCGTGCTCGGTTACGGATTCTGGAAAGCGGAGTTCGGCGGACGAGATGTGATCGGCACGAAGCTGGCCGTCGGACCACTCTTCCTCACAATCATCGGCGTGGCGCCCGCGGGTTTTTCCGGCGTTGCAACAGGCGCGCCACCCGCAGTCTACATGCCCATGACGACGATCGCTTACGCCTGGAACCAGAGTCAGGCGTCGACGTTCTTCCTGACATATAACTGGGACTGGACGAGCATGATGGTGCGCCGCAAGGACGGCGTCAGCGAAGCCAGCGCGACCTCCGACCTCTCGCAGGCATTCGTGCGCAGTCAGCTCGCTCTGCAGTCGGTGAACCGCGCGGCGGGCGCGACGTGGGGACTTGCTCCCCTCGACTCGACGCGCCCGCACGCGATCGCCGGCCCCGTCCGCGAGGCAGCGGGTCCGAGCGCGGGTCTCGAATCACAAACACTGCTGTGGGTCACTGGCGTCGCCGTGATCGTACTCCTCATCGCGTGCGCAAACGTCATGAACCTCATGTTCGCGCGCGTGCTCCGGCGGCGCCGGGAGATCGCGGTGCGCCTCGCGCTCGGCGTGAGCCGTCGCCGGCTCACCGCGCAGTTCCTGACCGAGAGCATGCTGCTGGCGCTGCTCGGCAGCGTCGCCGGCGTGGTGATCGCGCAGTGGGGCGGCGCGGCACTGCGCGTTCTTGTTCTGGGCGACGGCGCTGACACCGGAAGCGCGGCCGACGGTCGGACACTTGTTGTCGCGATCGCTATGGCGCTGATCTCTGGCGCGCTGATCGCCGTCGGCCCGTCGCTGCTCGCGGCGCGAGGCGACGTCGCCGCCGACCTGCGCGCCGGCCCGCGGGCCGGAACGTTCCAACGGAGCCGCGCGCGTTCGGCGCTGCTGATCGTGCAGGGAGCGCTCTCGGTGATCCTGCTGGTCGGCGCGGGCCTGTTCGTGCGCAGTCTCGACAACGTGCGTTCGATGCACATGGGGTGGGATCCGGATCCCGTGCTCGTGGCCGGAATGAATCTCCGTGGCGTCACACTCGACAGCGCGTCAACTGCCGCGCTCGTCCGCCGTTTGGACGAGGCGGCGCTGTCGGTTCGCGGCGTCAAATCCATCGCGCACATGAACGCCGATCCGTTCAGCACGAGCACCGACTTCCTCGGCGTGGCCGGCATCGATTCAGTGGCGCGGCTCGGACGCTTCAATCAGCAGTGGGCCACGCCGGACTACTTCACGACGATGGGCACCAGAATCGTTCGTGGCCGCGCGTTCACGCCGGACGACCGCGGGGGCAGTCCGCTCGTCAGCGTCGTCAGCGAATCGATGGCGCGAAAGCTCTGGCCGGGGCTGGAGCCGATTGGTCAATGCATGCGCGTTGGAGTCACCGCGCGTGAGTGCACCACCGTGGTCGGCGTCGCAGAAGATGCGGTGCAAGGTACGCTGCTCGATGATCAGCACTTGATGTATTACCTGCCTTTTTACCAAAAGTCGCCGGACGGCGGAACGCGCAACCGGCTCGTGATGCGCATGTCCGGTGCCGACGCCGCAACGCACATGGAAGAAGTCCGCCGCGAGCTGCAGAAGGTGATGCCCGGCGAGTCGTACATGACAGTCTGGCCGCTCGGCGACGAAGTGAACACGCAGCGCCGCTCCTGGCGGCTCGGCGCCACGATGTTTGTCGGCTTTGGCGTGCTCGCGCTGCTCGTCGCCGCCGTGGGCCTCTACGGAGTGATCTCGTATAACGTAGGCCAGCGCATGCAGGAGCTCGGTGTCCGCATCGCGCTCGGCGCACAGAGTTCGAACATTCTTGGACTCGTGATTGGTCAGGGAATTCGTTTTGCGCTCGCGGGCGTCATCGCGGGAACCGCGGTCGCCCTCACGGCCAGCCGGTGGCTGCAGCCGCTCCTGTTTCATGAATCCGCGCGCGATCCAGCAGTGATAGGGCTCGTGGGAGCGGTGATGCTCTTGGTCGCGCTCGCCGCGAGTGCAGTGCCCGCCTACCGCGCTTCGAGGGCCGACCCGAACTCAGCACTCCGATCAGACTGACGCGATCAGCGTTACGGCGTGAACCCCGCGACTTTCCAGAGCGCGGAATTCTCGTACAGCCGGCCATCTTTCATAACGAAGCGTGACGTGCGGATGTTCGAGATGTCGTCGAGCGGATTTTTGTCGAGCACCAGCAGATCGGCGATCTTCCCCGCCTCGATCGTGCCCACATCGCGCTCGAGATGCATAGACGTCGCACTCACCGACGTCGCCGCGCGAATCGCATCCATCGGCGTGAATCCCGCCATCACGTAGAGTTCCATCTCGCGGTACACGCTGAAGCCCGGCACGCCTTCATCGGTGCCGGCTACGATCGGCACGCCGGCCTCGTGCAGCGCGCGAATTGTCGCGAGCGATCCCTGCAGCCGCGTGTGCGCAGTGGCGGGATCGATCGTCGCCGATCCCCAGTTCGCCACACGGAACTGCACGAACGGCGGCGGCAAGTGCTGCAGCACGGGCTGAAATGCCTGCACCGATTCCTGCCGTGAATGTCCGCCGATTTCGTTCCATGATTCCGTCGGATCGATCACGGTGCCGTGCGCTTTCAGAAATGCAATCGTCGCCTTGGTCGCATCGCTCGATGCTTCACCGCGTACCGGCAGGTGCGCAAACTGATCCATCCCCGAATCAATTGCGGCGGTGATCGAGAGGGCGCGCGGCAGGTGGCCGGTGACCGACATGCCGAGTTTGTGCGCTTCGTCGCAGATGGCCGCGACGACACCCGGCGTGAGCAAATCGTACAGCTTCATCTGCTCGAAGCCGAGGTCGTGATATTTTCTCACGATCGCCCGGCCTTCGTCGGGCGTACTCGCGCTGAGCGCGCCGAATGCATTGGGTCCGTCGCCGTCTACGAGGCCCGCGAGGCGCACGTGCGGCCCTGTCACGCGGCCCGAGTCGATCGCGTTTCGCAGCGCAACAATGAATGGCAGTTCGTTCCCCATGTCGCGCACGGATGTCACGCCGGCCGCGATGTACACGGGAATCCATTCGATCTGATGGAGGTGCGCGTGCATGTCCCACAACCCGGGGACGATCGTCTTGCCGCGTACGTCGAACGTGCGCGTGTCGAACTCAACCGGAGTCGTGGCGCTCGGGCCTGCGCTGACGATCAGGCCGTTCTCGACGATCACCGTCGCGTTTGGTATCGCCGCGCGGCCGGTGCCGTCGATCAGCGTCGCGCCGGTGAGCGCGATTTTTGCGCTCGTGCCCGACTTGCTCGTTGACGATTTGCCGAGGTCCTGAATTCCGGCGCGCGTCGCGATGCGCAGCGGCGTGGATGCTGACGAGATCGCTTCGAGATCGCGAACTGCCACGCGCGTTGCGATCTGCATGAGCTCGTCGTAGGCGGGCACGAGTTCTGCGCCAACCGTTTTCGTGGAGAGCCCGCCCGCGGCGGAGGTGAACATCGCAAGCCGCCCGTCTGAGTCGAGCCATGCATACTCGATGCCCCACACTACTCCGTCGATAGAATAGCGCGTGAGCACGATGCGATGGCCGTTCACCGTGACGTTGTCCGTTCCCTGCGAGCGGATCTTCACCGGGTTGACGGGGTCGCCGGGGAAAACCGCGAGCGTCGACGGCGAGCCGTGCGCCTTCCAATAGCGCAACAGCGCGAGGTGCTGCGACACCGGCGTGTACTGCGAGACGGCGAATGCGACGGCCGGGAGATCGACGCTCGCCGTAACGGCGTTCCGCACGATTGTTGCCTTGCGGCCGCTGACCGTTACTTCGAGCGCGGGCGTGCGCGATGAATCAGTGAGGCGGTTCACCTGCAAGGAGATCGGCGCGTAGTCCGCCGCCATTTTCATTTCTGCTTCGGTGTGAATGCGGCGCCCGCGGTCGACGTAACTCCAGTCCGCGTTCAGCTGCATTCCGCCAGGCGTTGACTTGATTGCGTAGTGCTCCCAGCCCACCGGCCGGCCAACGTAATAGATCCGCAGCGAGTCGCTCGCGTTCTGTGCGCCAAGAGCGCACGGAAGCGAAGACAGCATGAATGCGAAAACGATCCAGGCACCGCGACGCCGCATGAATCCATCCCTCCGGGTATTTGACGATCGCTGTGGAACGTAGTTTGATATCTTCAGGCATGCGAATTCTCATCGTCGGCGCAGGGGCCCTGGGCGGATACTTCGGCGCGAGGCTTCTGGAAGCCGGGCGCGATGTCACTTTCCTCGTGCGCCCGAAGCGCGCTTCACAGCTCGCACAAACCGGTCTGGTCGTAAAGAGCAAACTGGGCGACGCGCACATCGCGAATCCACCGATCGTGCTCGCCGAAAATATCGATTCACCGTTCGATCTCGTTCTGGTGGGCTGCAAAGCGTACGATCTTGAGACAACGATGGAATCGTTCGCGCCCGCTGTCGGGCCTCGCACCGCGATCCTCCCGATTCTGAACGGGATGAAGCACATCGACGCGCTCTCGGCGCGATTCGGACGGGAGCACGTCTTGGGCGGACTCTGCATCATCTCCGCGACGCTCGACAACGAGGGGATCGTGCTGCACCTGAACGATCTGCAACTGCTCGTGTATGGTGAGCTCGATGGAACTCGATCGAACAGAATCGAAACTATAGAAAAGGCGTTCGCCGGCGTACGGGGTGACCTGCGCTCGACGACCACGATCGTGCAGGAGCTCTGGGAAAAGTGGGTGATGATCGCGTCGCTCGCGGGAATCACGAGCTTGATGCGCGCACACATCGGCGATCTCGAACGGGCGGGCGGCGCGCCAATCGCGGTGGCGCTGTTCCACGAGTGCGCCGCTATCGCAGCCAACGCGGGTTACCCGCCGAGGCAGGCTGTGATCGACCGCGCCGCGATTACGCTCACAGCGGCTGGATCCCCGCTGACCGCGTCGATGATGAAGGACATCGAGCGCGGCTCTGCAATCGAGTCGGACGCGATCGTGGGCGACCTGCTCTCCCGGAGAGGGAGTGTGGAGGCGCCGCTGCTGACGATCGTGCTTGCGCACTTGCGGGCGTACGAAGCGCGGCGGGAGAGGGAGAAAAGAACGGCGAGTTAATTCGTTTCTCGTTGGTTGGTTAATAGTTGACGAATTCGTTGACTATTAACCAACCAACGAGGAACGATTCAACTCGCGTTTCCCTACTCAGGCAATTTTATCGCCGGCTGCCCACTCGCCTTCAGCTTCGCATTCAGCGCAGAGAGCCCAATGGTTGAAAGCGCTCTCCATCTCGCCATCACATCCGCGCTCGCCGCCCGAGCCTTCGCGCACGCCGCCACCTGATTCGCGGTCGGCGCGACATCCGCGGCCTGCATTGCCATCCCTGCCGCGTTCAGCGAAACGCTCGCACTCTCCAGCGTCACGGGTCCAGCCGGAGCGGCACCGCCCCGTCCGCCACCACCGCGCCCTCCACGTCCGCCTCCGCCAGCCGGCGCTGGCGGCGCAATCGAATCGAGTCGCGCCCTGAACGCTGCTGCCTCGGCGCCCTGCAGTTTGTCGAGATCCGCGGCGAGCGTACGCGCGCGCACGTATGCATCGCGCGCATTCCGTGCGCCGTCGTACATCTCCGCCGTGAGCGACGTCAACTGTGCCAATCCCAGCGCCGGCGTCTTGATGCGCGGATCCATTTTTAACGTGAGCGGCTGTGTGTAGCTCTTGCCGCCTGCGCTGAGCCGAACCGTATAAAAACCAGGAGCGGCCCACGGCGAGTTCACGCCGGGGAACGTCATATGCGGCACCGCGCCCATCGAGCCGCCGCCGCCGCGCCCGCCGCCTTCGGCGATCGGATCGTAGTGCATCTCCCACATCACGCGATGCATGCCGGCGCGCGTCGAGATGAGCATCTGCGGCGCGGGCCAGTAGAGCGGCAGGCCACAGTCCGCCGCGTTCGGGGTTTTCTGGCAGAGTTTGTTGTACGCGATCGGATCAAGCGCCGGATCCGGATCGCGGATCGGATCTTCACTCGAGTAGCTGCGCACCACGCGGCCTGTTGCGTTCAGGATCTCGAGCTTCACGGGGCCCGATGCGTCGGTTGCGAGGTAGTAGTCGATGATCGCGCCCGGCAGCGGATTCTGTCCCGCCGGCATTTCGGGCGGCCACGGTGTGGGATCGTTCGTTCCCCATCGCACTCGCACCGCGGGCTCCGGCTTGAACAGGAACGCGGCAGTCGCAGCCTTCGCCTCCGCGTACTGTCGCAGCGGCGTCACGTCGTCGAGAATCCAGAAGCCCCGGCCGTGTGTGCCCGCGACGAGATCGGCGCACATGCAGATGCTGTCGTCCTTGATCGCGATATCGCGAACGGAAATCGCGGGCATGTTCAGTCGCAGCGACTGCCAGTGATCGCCGTCATCGAACGAAACCCAGATCTGCGTGTCCGTCGCGCCGTAGAGCAAGCCTTTCTTGCGCGGATCTTCGCGAATCGAATTCACCGCAGCGCCGGGAGTAATTCCGTTGTTGATCTCCGTCCACGTTTTTCCGCCGTCGTGCGTGCGAAAGAAATGCGGCGTGAGATCGTCGATGCGCAGCGAGTTCGCTGCGATGTACGCCGTCTGCGTATCGAAATGGCCGGCGTCGAGATTGAAGATGCGCTGCCACGGCCGCACGGCCGCAGGCGTGACGTTCGTCCACTTCGCGCCGCCGTCCATCGTCACCTGCACCACTCCATCGTCCGTGCCGGCCCACAGCACGTTGATGTCGCGCGGCGAGGGAGACAGCGCCGTGATCGATCCTGCCGGCGCAGGCGTTACCGCGCTCGAGTAGTGCTGCGCCGTGGGCGGAACATCCCAGGTGACGCGCGCGAGATCGCCGCTGATGCGCGTCCAGTGATTGCCGCCGTCGTTCGACTTGAACACGGCCGCGTTCGCGTAGAACATCGTTTTCCAATCTGTGGGCGACCATTCCAGTGGCATCGTGCGCACGTTGCGCGCGAATCCCGTGAGGTCAGGACCGACGTTCGTCGTCTGTCCCGTCGCGCGATCGAAGAGAGAAACGTTCGAGCGAGCGCTGCCGAACACTCTGTCCGGATTCTTCGGATCGGGCGCTGCCTCTCCGTATTCCTGGATGTTTACCGGATGCCAGTCGTGGAACGTGATCTCGCCGTCGTTCGAGCGGCTGTCGACGCACGCGGAGCCGGAGTCCTGCTGCCCGCTGCACACGCGGTACGGGAACGCGAAATCCGTCGTCACGTGATACATCGCGGCGGTCGGCTGATTGTACCAGTTGCTCCAGCTCTCGCCGCGATTCGCCGAGACCACGCCGCCCTGATCGCTCACCAGGAGCAGGATGTTCGTGTTGCTCGGATTGATCCACGCCTTTTGGTAGTCATCGCCGCCGGGCGCGCCGCGCACGGCCGACCACGTCTGCCCGGCGTCTTCAGTCCGCCAGAACACCGTCGATGCGCTGTACACGACATCGGCGTTCTTGGGATCGACAACGATCGTCGGAAGATCGCCGCCGCCGATGCGCGCCATCGGACGATTGTCCTGCGCGCGCGCCGGTGCGCCGGGCGCAGCGCCCGGATCGAACGCCGCGAGACGCCAATGTTCACCGCCATCTGCCGATCGATAGAAGCCGACTCCGCCTCCGCCACCCGCGCCACCGCGACCGCCGCCGCCCGCTCCTGCGACCGATGCGACAGTCGCATAAACAACGTTCGAGTTGCTCGTGCCGATCGCGAGGTTCGCCTGCGACACCGACGGAAGGCCGTCGGCCAGCTTGCGCCACGTGGTGCCGCCATCGGTCGACTTGAAAATGCCACCGCTCTCGGCGCTCCCTCCGAACGCTCCGCCCTCAATGAAACTCTGCTGCTGCGGCCAGAGCGCGGCGTACACGGTGTTCGGATCGTTCGGATCGAGCCGCACATCGTTTCCGCTCGTGTATTCATCTTTGTAGAGCACTTTCTGGAATGTCTCACCGCCGTCGGTCGAACGGAAAATTCCGCGCTCCGTGTTCGGACCATATGGATGGCCGAGCACAGCGACGAACAACCGGTTCGGATCCTTGGGATCGACGTCGATCGTCGCGATCATCTGGCTCTCGCGCAGGCCGAGGTGCCGCCACGTCTTTCCGCCATCGATCGACTTGTACATGCCGTCGCCGACGGCGAGGTCAGGACGAATAATTCCGGCGCCGCTGCCGACATAAATCACGTTCGGGTTCGACAGCGCCACACCGATCGCGCCGATCGAGCCGGTCGGCTCACGATCGAACAACGGCACCCAGTTCGAGCCGAAATCAGTAGACCGCCACACGCCGCCGTTGTCGAACCCGATGTAGAAAACGTTCGGCTGACTCGGCACACCGGCCAGCGCACGTGCGCGCCCGGCGCGCGGCGGGCCGATCTGACGCCAGCTCATGGCGGAAAACAGCGGATCGGCCGCCTGCGCCGTTAACACTGAAGCCCCCGAGACGGTCATCCCGAGGAGAACGACAAGCCGAACGATGAGTGCGCGCACTGGGTTCCTCTCCTTTACAAGAACTGTGGCTTCGAACGTAATTCAAGAGAATGGATCAAAGCACCGATAGCCTCAAGCCCGCCGGACAGTGGCTCAAGAATAACCTCGTGACGCTGGGGTCGGCGGCGGTGTTTACCGTCTACTCTGCGGGGTATTTCCGCACGCGCGACGCCGCGGATCGATTCGCGGGCGAAACCGCACAGCGGCATGGCGCGGCATTGGCGACCAAGGGGCCTTCGGTCCACGCGATCGAGCCTCCGGCGGGAGTCGACAAGGACGAGCGCAAGCATCTGCCCCCAACGCAGCGTGCGTCATCGGCGGCAAGCGCATCGACGACGGAAGCTCAGCGCCCAGCCGCCGGGTCGGCGACCGCCGCCGCTCCGGTCGTCCCCGCCGCGGTCGCCTAAGCGGCGGCGCCGACGCCAGCACCCATCGCACCCGTCACCGCTCCCATTTCGACGCCCGCTCCGGTTGTCGCTGCACCAACGATCGACTCGACCGGCAAGAAGGAAGACGACGGCCGGCTCAAGGACGGCGTGTTCTACGGATGGGGCACGTCTCGTCACGGCGATATCCAAGCGTCGGTCGAGATCAAAGACGGAAAGATCATCGGCGCATACATCTCGCAATGCCTGACGCGCTACTCGTGCTCGTGGGTGTCGATGCTCCCTGGGCAGGTCGTTTCGCGACAGAGCCCCGAGGTTGATTACGTCTCCGGCGCAACACAGAGCAGCAACGCGTTCTACTACGGCGTCGTCGAAGCGCTCAAGAAGGCGAGAGGTTTTTGAGCGACGTTTTCGTCCACACATTCGCTCCGATGGGAACGGTGGTGACGATCCAAGTGGTCGGCCACGGAGAAGATCAGCAGCAGCGGGACGCGCGAGCCGCGTCCGTCGCGCGCGCCGCCGACTGGTTTCGCAGCGTGGAGAAATGCTGCAGCCGGTTCGATCCCGAGAGCGAACTTCGTCAGCTGAGCGAACACACCGGCGTGCCGGTGCGCGTGAGCTCGATGCTCTATGCCGCGATCCAGTTCGCGCTCGCGGTGGCCGAGGAAAGCGGCGGCGCGTTCGATCCCACAGTGGGCCAGCGAATGGAAGCGCGCGGATTCGATCGCAACTATCGCTCCGGCGAACGTGCGGCGTCGGCCGTTGCGACGAGCGACGGTGTTTCGTGGCGCGACGTGCTGCTCGACGGCGACGCGCAGACGGTCACCCTCATGAAACCGATGGTGCTGGATCTCGGCGCGGTGGCGAAGGGACTCGCGGTGGATGTCGCGGCGCGTGAACTCGAGCCGTTCGTGAACTTCGCGGTGGATGCCGGCGGCGACTTGTACCTCGGCGGACACAACGAGAAGGACGAGCCCTGGTCCGTGGGCATTCGCCATCCGCGCGAGCAGTCGCTGATCGAGACGATGCAGCTGTCGAACACCGCGGTTTGCACGTCGGGCGACTACGAGAAGAAAAGTGTTGTGGATGGAAACGTGCATCACATCATGGATGCGCGCTCCGGCGAAACAGCGGCGGCGCTCGCGAGCGTGACGGTGGTGGCGACGTCCGCGATGGTGGCCGATGCGCTCGCGACGGCGGCATTCGCGCTCGGACCCGTGGATGGTCTCGAGTTTCTCGAGCGGCATGCCGTGCGTGCCGTGCTGATTACGCCGCGTCTCGAACGATTCGAAACGGGAGTTCGCGCGTGACCGCACGCGCTGTTGCGACGCCGCATCCGCTGGGCGTGAAGCTCAAACGTTTCTTCCGCACGCCGAAAGGCATGCTCATCCTGCTGCTGCCGATTCTCGCACTCACGGCGGCGATTGGATCCGGATTTGCGCTCGTCGCGCCCGTGGTGCTGGGCGGCGTGTTATGCGCGGTGATCGTTGATGCGCCGATACTGCGGTATCGCGAAGGTGAGTGGCTCGTGCCGGACGGCGCGATCCTCACCGGATTGATCGTCGCGATGGTGCTGAGCCCGATGGAGCCGTGGTACGTCGCGGCGATCACAAGCGCGATTGCGATTCTCAGCAAGTACGTGATTCGCGTCGGAAAGGCGAACGTATTCAATCCGGCGGCGCTCGCGCTGGTGGCGACGTTCTACTGGTTCAACACGGGCCAAAGCTGGTGGGGCGCGCTGCCCGAAGTCACGCCGTGGGCGCTCGTGCTGTTGTTCGCGACCGGTTTATTCATCACGGATCGCGTGAACAAGATTCCGCTCGTGCTGTCGTTTCTCGGGACGTACTATCTGCTCGTGACGCTTACGGCGTTCGTGGGCGAACCGGCCAAGGTCGCCGAGTTGTATCGCACACCGGATCTGCAGGCAGCGTTGTTCTTCGCATTCTTCATGGTGACCGATCCGCCGACGTCACCCCCCAAACAGCGCGATCAGCTCGTCAACGGCGCAATCACGGCGGTCGTGAGTTACGCGGTGTTCGAGCTGATCGGGGCTGCGTACTTTCTATTGGCGGGACTTCTTGCTGCTAACGCCTTCGAAGCGTTCCGTAGAAGTCGAAAGTAATTTCTGTCGTCCGTCGTCTGTCGGCTGCCGTCATTCCCCGGGGTGGTACACCCGTTCCGTGTGCCCCTTCAGCTGATTCTTGTAGAAGTACACGTCGCGCAAGTTTCCCATCGCGTAATTCTGCGCGCCGTCGTTGAAGTGCTTCGACGCGGGGTTGCCGTTCTCGCCGCCTGCTGAAACTGCGCGGGCACGGACGCTGTCGCCGAACTCCACCACCGCGACGAAGCTGTTCCCCGACGTGCCGTACCACTTCTTGGTTCCCGTGTAGGCGCGCGCGCCGAACGAGGCGAGCGATCCCCAGCGTGCCGACGCGAACTCCACGGCGATGCTCGGCTTGGAATCATCGAACTGCTGGACGATTGCGCCGTCGTTGCGCTGGAAGCGGTTGATGTCGCCCCACGGCGTTTTCCATTTTCCGAAATCCGCCGCGAGCTTATCCGACGCCGCGGCGAGGGACTGGAGCAGCGCATCGCCAGAAGCGCCGTGCTCGACGAACGCATCCGCGTTCATTCCCGCGCGGCGCGCGTCCGCCTGCACGCGGCGCGTGACATCCTCGCCCCAGAACACCGCGAGCGACGTCGCGACCGACGAGACGCCCCAGCGATAGTCCCACGCGCGGAGTACCGTGATCTGCTCGGCGAGCTTCAACTTGTTGGAATTTGAAGCCGGCGCGTCGTCGTATGCTTTGAGCAGCGACGGAATCATGCGCTCGAACGAGGGGAGGTAGCTGTCGTATGCCGCGCCAACCAGCGCGTTGATCGTGAAGTCGCGCTTGCCGGGCAGAATCTTCAGCGCGTGATAGCCGCGCGGGCTTTCCTCGCGCCCAGTCTCGACGTACGGCGGGAAATCTTCTTTCTTCTGACTACTCGCGCCGGCCGCCGACCAGGGCCAGTTGTTCGAGTTGTAGATGAAACCGGTCGCGGGGTTCAACAGCAGCGGGCTCTCCTTCACGCTGAGCAACCCCTGCCATTCGGTGGCCGGATCGCTGCCATCGACGGGCTTCGACCAGTCGAACTTCGGATCGCGCTTCGGAATGAAGTTGCCGTGGAAGTACGCGATGTCCCCATCGGCGTCGGCGAAAATCGTGTTGTTCGATGAATTCGTGTGAAACTCCATCGTCTGCGCGAACGACTTGAAGTCCTTCTGCTTCGTGCGCAGGTACGACTGCGACAACGCCTTCACCTGTTCCTGCATCAGTTTCACAGCGATCCACCTGCCATCGGCTCCCTTCTTCACGATCGGGCCGTGGCTCGTGTAGTAGACAGTGAAATCCTTCTTCGCCATCGCGCCCTTCGCGGATTTGTACGGCACACTGATTGTCATCGCCGTGACCGGCCGCTCACCCGCGCCGTACTTGTACACGTATCCGTTGCCCTTCTTCGTGACGGTTTCGGCGTAGTCGGTCTGATCGTTCACGCCGCTCGTGGTGTGCATCCAGCCCGTCTTCTCGTTGAAGCCCTGATAGATGAAGAACTGGCCCCACGTCGCGGCGCCGTACGCGTTCAATCCTTCGTCGCTCGTCATCTGCAGTTCGGAGCGAAAAAAGAACGATGTGTGCGGATTGATGAGCAGCAGCGAATGGTGGTTCAGCGTGTTCGCAGGTCCGATCGCGATGCCGTTCGATCCGGAGGGCTCCTTGTAGAGATCCTCTTCGTCCGGTGACGATCCCTGCCCCGACGGCGTCCCGGCGCCGCCGTACATCGCCTCGAGCTGACCGAGGTTCACCTTCTCGATATCGCCGCCGATGCTTCCCTCGCTGAACGTCAGTGCCATCCAGGGCTCGAACGACTTGATGACGCGTGGCCGCACTTCGGGATGCTTGTAGAGATAGAAGTTGAGCCCGTCCGCCCACGCGACGCAGAGCTTCTTGAGCCAAGGCTCTGCTCCCGCGTAATGCGCTTTCATGGAGTCCGGATTGATGAAGAGCTTCATGCGCAGATCGCGCCAGATCTCTTTCTCACCCTCGGCCTCGGCAAGTCGCCCCATCGAATTGATGAAGTTCGTCTCGACGCGATTGAAATCGTCTTCGGCCTGCTGGTAGATCATCCCGAACACCGCATCGGCATCGGTATGCCCGTACACATGCGCGATTCCCCAATCATCGCGCGTGATCGTGATCCCCTTAGCCTGCTTCCCCCAAGCCGCGACGTTCGCCGGTGTCTGAGCTGAAACACTGGACCCGATCGCAAGCGCGAGAACGAAGACGATCTTTTTCATAGTGCGCACCATCAAATAAGAGTTTGAGTCTTAGGCCTGGAATCTTCTGGCTGGCGTCTGATCACATCTTTGTTTTTACAGTCAGCGCCCGCACGAGCTGATCCAGAAACGAAAGCCCGTCATAGTACGACTTGACTCTGATCTTCTCGTCTCTGCCGTGCATGTTCCGCTCCTCACCCTCATAGAACAGCCCCGACACCCCAAACGTTGGAATCCCCACTTCGCGCAGATATTTCCCATCCGTCGCGCCTGTGCTCATCTGCGGCACCACAGGGATATCGCCCCACATCTTCTTCGTGATCGTCGTAACGGCGTTCAAAAACTCCGCCGGCACCGCGCTCGGCGGAGCGCCGACGACGCCCGTGAGGCGCGACGCGCCCTGCATTGTGACTTTAACGCCTGTATCGCCTACTACCCTTTGGAGCGCAGCCAATACGTACTCATAGCTCGACGTCGGTTCTACCCTGCAGTTCACCGTTGCGGTTGCCGTCTGCGGCAGCGCGTTGTTCGCGTGCCCGCCCGCGAGGCGCGTTGCCACGCACGTGGTGCGCAGGATCGAATGCACGAAGGAGTCCTTCGCGAGAATCGCATTCGCCTTCGCGTCCATGGGATTCGCGACGACCGCCATCTCCGCCGCGGCAAACTCCCTGTTCGGCTGCGCCTTCGACGATTGCGTCAGATACGCATTAGTGACCGGATTCAGCACAACTGGAAATTCAAACTCGCTCACTTTGAGCAGCGCCTTGGAGAGTTGGTAAATCGCGTTGTCGGGGCGCGGCATACTCGAGTGGCCGCCCGAGTTCAGCGCCGTGAAGGTGAAGTTCACCGAGACTTTCTCCGCCGCCATCACGGCATTCGTCACCGGCTTCCCGTTCACGAGTGCGCCGTCGCCGCCTTCGTTGATCGCATACTCCGCGTCGATCAAATCCTTGTGTTCCGTTGCGATCCAGCGCGCGCCGTTGGAGGCGCCGCCTTCTTCGTCGGCGGTCAGTGCGAGGATGATGTCGCGATCCGGCACAACACCTTCCTGCTTCATCCAGATCAGGTTCGCGGCGAAGATCGACGCCATTGATTTGTCGTCAGACGTTCCGCGGCCGAGGAAGAAACCGTTTTCTTCGTTCAGGATGAACGGATCGCGCGGCCAGTCGGCGCGCAGCGCTGCGACGACGTCGAGATGCGCGAGCAGCAGCACAGGCTTCGGCGCGCCAGCGCCTCCGCGCCCGTGGTAGCGCACCACGATATTGCCCTTGGTCGGCGCGTTGGGCGGGATCAGCACGTGAATGTCGGCCGCCGGAAAACCGGCGGCCTTGAATCGCGCGGCGAGCGCCTCGACCGCTTTTGTCACCGAACCTACGGAATCGACCGTGTTGATCTCGATCAGTTCTTTGTAGATCTCGCGCGCGAGTTTCTCGTGCGGCGTGGACTGTGCGCGGGACGGCACGGCGATCGCGAGAGCGAGCACGGCAACAACGGACAGACGGCGCATGGGATACCTTGGTGGGAGAATTCGATCATTAACATACTTCCTCCACCCGCATGTCCGCATCGACGCCCGAGAGTTCGCTGGATATTTCCGCCGTTCGCCGGCTCGTGATCGCCGGCTGGACGGGCCGCGATGCCGCGCGTGTGGAAGCGCACGTGCGCGAGCTCGAGGCCGAGGGCATCCCTCGCCCACCGCGGACTCCGATGTTTTACGAATTGTCCCCCTCACTCCTCAGCATCGCTCCCGAGATAACGGTCATCGGCGGCGCGACCAGCGGCGAAGTCGAGTGCCTGCTCGTTTCGCGCGACGACGACCTGTGGGTGGGCCTCGCCTCGGACCATACCGACCGCGCGCTTGAGCGCACGAGCGTCGCGAAATCGAAGCAGGTTTGCGAGAAACCTGCCGCCAGCGTGCTCTGGCGTTTCAGCGATGTCGCGCCGCACTGGGACCGTCTCGAACTGCGTTCGTTCATCGAGATCGACGGCACGCGTGCCCCGTATCAGTCGGGCACCGCGGCTGCAATGCTCCCTCCGGAAGCGCTCATCAAAGATCTGGTCGCGCGCGGCGGCGTGTTCGAATCGGGCACCGCAATGTTTTGCGGCACGCTCGCGACACTCTCCGCCATCCGGCCGTCGCCGCGATTTGAGATGGAGCTGCACGATCCCGTGCTCGGCCGCACGATCCGCCACGAGTATCGCGTGCACGATCGAGCCGAGTCGATCTGACGTGGCCTCGGTGAATCGGTCCTCGGACTTCGGTGATGGGTCCGCGGAGTCCGCCCTTCGCCGCGCCACCATCCGTCGCGTCTCGTGGCGGCTGCTGCCGCTGCTGTTCGTGCTGTTCATCGCCAGCTTCCTCGACCGCACGAACCTCGGCGTCGCGTCGCTGCAGATGAACCGGGATCTGGCGCTGAGCGCGACAGCATACGCGTTCGGCGCGGGCGTCTTCTATTTCGGCTACGCGCTTTTCGAAGTTCCGAGCAATCTGATTCTTGCGCGCGTCGGTGCGCGCGTTTGGATCGCGCGCATCGCGA
>JANYIJ010000043.1 GCA_025362095.1 Gemmatimonadota bacterium
GCAGCGGGCGCTCGCCGATCGCCTGCTCACGCTCGCAGCCGATAAAGACGCCGCGCCCGAAGTTCGCGCGATGGCCGAGTTCAAGATCACGCAGCTGCGCGCGAAGGCGGCCGCCAGTGCGGCCGCGCCGGGAACAGACGACGTGCGCGCCCACTGGCACGCGATCGCGGGTGATTTCACGCGCTGGATCGAGCGGCGCGAACTTCCCACTCCCACGCCGGCCCTGCGCGCGCCGCCGGGTGATCCGTTCGGCGAGCCGCCTCTGCTCTAGGGTTTCGATGCGGCGACGATCACCTTCGCGCGCGCGAGCGCCTCGGTGATGTCGCCGACGAAATTATCCTCGCCGATTGCCTCGAGCAGATCCGACCTCGTCATCGCCACCATCGGCTGCGAGTGCACGTCCGATAGCACGAGCGTCGTCCCGTCGTGCTTCCCTTTCTTCACCAGCTCGCGAATCAGCGCGATCCCCGTCGCGTCGAGCAGCCCCACCTTCCGCATTCGCAGAATCAGCACCGCCGGAGCCCGCTCGATCGATCCCATCGTCTCCTTGAACTTCTCCGCCGCGCCGAAGAAGAACGGCCCGTCGATCTCATAGATCTGCACGCCGCGCGGAATCGCGTTCATCGCGATCGCGGCGCCCGCGTCGTCCCCCTCAGAGCCTTCGTCGGCGAACATGTCGGTGACCGCCGTGATGTGCGTCGTCTCCGCCATCTTGCGCATGAACAAGAACGAGGCGAGCACCATCCCCACGCCGAGCGCGACGGTCAGATCCACCAGCACGGTGAGTCCGAACGTCACGAGCAGCACGGCCACATCGCTTCGCGGCGCTGCGAGCATGCCGCGGAATGTCCGCCACTCGCTCATGTGGTAGGCGACCACCACGAGAATTCCCGCGAGCGTGGCCATGGGAATCAGCGCGGCCCAGCGTCCAAAGAACAGCGTGATCAGCAGCAGCGTGATGCTGTGCACGATGCCCGCCACCGGTGTCCGCCCGCCCGACTTGATGTTCGTCGCCGTGCGCGCGATCGCGCCCGTCGCAGGAATGCCGCCGAATAGCGGCGTCACGATGTTCGCGATTCCCTGCGCGACGAGCTCCATGTTCGAGCGATGCCGCGTGCCGATCATGCCGTCGGCCACCACCGCGGAGAGCAGCGACTCGATTCCGCCGAGCATCGCAATCGTGAAGGCTGGCGCGACGAGACGGGTGACGTCGTGCAGCCCGATCGCCGGCCAGTGCGGCACGGGGAACGACGCGTCGATCCCGCCGAAGCGCGAGCCGATCGTCTCCACCGGCAGCTTCGCCACCTGCACGAGCACCGTTGTCACGATCAGCGCCACGAACGGAGCGGGCACCTTCAGCGACACGCGCGGCCAATAAACCAAGATGCCAATTGTGAGCGTGGCGATCACCACGGCCCACGGCGCGACGCTGTCTGCGTGCGCCGCGTATACCTGAAGCTTCGCAATGAATTCTGCGGGAACTCCCGGCATCGTCAGCCCGAAGAAGTCGCGCATCTCGCCGCTGAAAATGATCACCGCGATTCCGCTCGTGAATCCGGTCACCACCGGCGCGGGAATGAACTTGATCGCGCCGCCGAGTTTCGCGACGCCGAGCACCACGAGAATGACGCCGGCCATCATCGTCGCGACGGTGAGTCCTGCGACACCGTATTGCTGCACGATCCCGTATACGATCACGACGAACGCGCCCGTCGGTCCGCCGATCTGTACGCGCGAGCCGCCAAGCGCCGAGATCAGAAATCCCGCGATGATCGCCGTGTAGAGTCCGGCCGCCGGCCCAAGCCCGCTCGCGATGGCGAATGCGATCGCGAGCGGCAGCGCCACCACGCCCACGATCACTCCAGCTGTGACGTCCGCCACGGCCTGTGTGCGGTCGTACGTTTTCAGCGAGGTAAACAGCTTCGGAACGAGCACTTAGTCCTCGCCCGAGTCGCTTCGGTCGTGCTTTCGCTTAGAGCGGAGTTTCTTCTCCGCCAGCCGCCGTTCCACCGCACTCCGCGTGGGGCGCGTTTTCTTCCGCGCTTTCTTCACCACCAGCGCCAGTCGCACGATGTCCGCGAGCCGCTGCTCGGCGAGCGCGCGGTTTCGTGCCTG
>JANYIJ010000060.1 GCA_025362095.1 Gemmatimonadota bacterium
CCCCCACCCCGCATTTCCGTTGCTGTCAGCTCACAGCTCACAGCTAGCCCCCTATGCAATCAGCCTCGCCACCCATTCGCCCACGAAATATCCCACCATCGCAACGCCCACGCCGACGACGAACATATCAAGCCCGGAGCGAAACACGCTGCGCCCGGTAAATACCGAACGGGCCGCGCCAACGAGAAAGTGGCTCGCCATCGAGATCGCAAACGAAAGCCAGATCGCCGCTGTGCCGTGCCAGATGAAAAACGGCCACACCGGAATCAACGCGCCGATCGCCGTTGCGGTGCCGGTGATCCAGCCTTCGCGCAGCGGCGACTCTTCGTGCCCGCCGATCTTCAGCTCCTCCTGCACCTGCTCCTTGAGCATGCGCTCGGGATCGGCCATCACTTCCGTCGCGAGCGCGTGCGCTGCGTCGCGCTGCATGCCCTTCGCTTCATAAATCAGCGCGAGCTCATCGCGCTCGACCTCCGGCATGAGCGCGATTTCATCTTTCTCCATCGCGATCTCGTGCGCGTACACTTCCTGCTCACTCTTGGCCGCCAGGTAGCCGCTGGCGCCCATGGAGAGTGAGTCGGCAATCAGTCCCGCGACGCCTGCCACGATGATCGCGTGATCCGGCGAGGATGTCGTCGCGCCGATCACTCCGGCCACGAGACCGAAGTTCGCCGTGAGACCGTCGTTGAATCCGTAGATCACATTGCGCAGCAGCCCCCCCGACGCGGTCGCGTGCCACGGTTCTCCCTCGCGCCCCGCGAGTCCTGAAATCGTGCTCGCGTGCTCCTTTGACTCTCGCGCGAGCAGCAGCGCTTCCTCGCCGCCCGCAGCGCCTTTTGGCGTTTCGCGGTGCAGGTCTAGGTAGCTCTTCACCTCGCGCCCCTCCTCCGCGATCAGCATCGGCAACAGGAATCCGGGCCCGAAACGGCGGCCAAGCCACGCGAGCAGCCGCGTGCGTCCCGCCGGTTTGAACTTGCCGACGCGTCCACCGTTCTTCGAGATCACTTCTTCCCAGATCACGGTGTGGCGGTCCTCCACCTCCGCGAGACGCTGGTACACGTCCCGCTTGGCGGCGTCTGGTTCAACGGAGGCCAGCACGCGGTAGAGGTACGCGGCGTCGGCTTCGTCCTGCCAATGATGCTCGAATGTGTGAAGGTCGGGTTTGTCCGCAGTCGCAGTCATGAGAGAAATATGGCTGAAAAGACGTGCGCTGCCTACGGAGGAAACCATTTGGGAACGACGAAGTGTCGTAGAGAGCGAACACCGAAAACCGAAGACTGAAGACCGAAACCAACATCGAGGCCCATATGCGTCAAATCATCCTGCCCATTTTCCTGCTCGCAGTCGCCGCTCCAGTCGCGGACGCGCGGCAGTCAGTCACCGTCGCGCCGCGCGCACGGGCGCTCACGATGGCCCGCTCGAACGATGACGGCGACCGTGCAATGCTCGGCATCTCCACTGGTTCAAGCGGCAAACGCGACACGCTCGGCCTGCTCATCGAAGCCGTCACGCCCGGCAGCCCCGCCGACAAGGCGGGCCTGGAAGAAGGGAATCGCATCGCCTCGATCAATGGCGTGAGCCTCAAACTCTCACGCGAAGACGCGGGCGAGCCGGACATGTCGAGCACGATGACCAATCGCCTCATGCGCGAAATGCGCAAACTGAAAGCCGGCGACGAAGCGTCCCTCGAAGTGTGGGCGGGAAGCCGCACCAAGAGCGTGAAAGTGAAAACGATCGCCGCGAACGATCTCGAACCCGCGCGCGTGACGCGGCAGAACGCCGAGGATCGTCCCGCGCTCGGCATCTCGCTGGGCTCGAGCGGCAGCAAGCGCGACACGCTCGGCGTGTTCGTCTCAGGTGTGACTGAAAACGGACCAGCCGAGAAGGCTGGAATTTCCGAAGGCGACCGCATCGCGAGCATCAACGGCGTGGACCTGCGCGTGCCCAGGGAAGATGTCGGCGAGTGGTCGATTGCAAACGCCAGGGTCGCTCGGCTCCAGCGCGAAATCCGCAAGCTCAAGCCCGGTCAGACGGTGGACCTGTCAGTGGTGGCGGGCGGTCGCTCTCGCAGCGTAAAGGTGACGCTCGGCAACGCGAAAGATCTCGAACAGATGCATGGCTTCAGCTTCTCGACCGGCGACGGCGCGGGTTTCGTGATGCCGCGCGTGCCAATGCCGCCGATGCCGCCAATGAGCCCGATGGAGCCGATGGCGCCCATGTCTCCGATGTTCATGGATGGACTGCGTGAGACGCTCCGCGATCTCGGCCCGCGAATTCGCGAGGAGATCGGTCGCGAAGTGCCGCACGCGATGGATGACGTCCGCCGCTCGCTCGAGGAAATGCGGATGGAGATGCCCAAAATCCGCATGGACCTGGGGATGCCGGGACTCGTGACGCGCACCGGCCGCCGCGTGATCATCTAGCGCGGTCGGTCTCCGGCTTCCGGCTTCGGGCCCTAAAACTCGATCTGCGTCCCGAGTTCGACCACGCGGTTCGGCGGAAGCTGGAAGAACTCCGCCGCGCTGCGGCTGTTTTTCGCCATGATCGCGAACAGCCGCTTGCGCCAGATATTCATCGAGAGGCCGTCACGCTTCCACGCCTTTTTCCGCGCGATCAGCTGCTCGCGGCCGAGATAATAGCTCGTCTCGAGCGGGCGTGACCGAACGCCCTGTCGCCGGAGCAGCTCCATGATGTGCTTCACGTCCGGCGACTCCATGAATCCGTAGCGCACGACCACGCGCATAAACCCGTGGTCGAGCCGGTCCAGACTGAGCCGGTCGTCGTTCTTCACCTCCGGGATTCCCATCGTTTGCACGGAGAGCAGAATCACATTCTCGTGCAGCACCTTGTTGTGCTTCAGGTGGTGCAGCAACACGACTGGCGCGCCGGCCGCATCCGAGGTCATGAACACCGCCGTGCCCGGCACACGCGGAACGCTCCCCTTGCTGATGCTCGTGAGAAACGTGTCGAGCGGCATCGAGAGGTCGGTGAGACGCTCGCGAAGAATTTCCCGGCCGCGCTTCCAGGTGGTCATGAACGTGTAGAGCGCGATCGCGATGGCCAGCGGCACCCATCCGCCGTGCGTGACCTTCAGCGTGTTTGCGCCGAGAAACGCGAGATCAATCGCCAGAAACACCGCCGCCAGCGAATAGGCGCGCCACCGCGCCCAGTGCCAGCGATTCGCCGCCACCACCACGAACAGCACTGTCGTGATCGCCATCGTTCCGGTCACCGCGATTCCGTAGGCGGCGCCGAGCGCACTTGAACTTCCAAAGCCGATCACCACGATCAGACAGCTGACCATCAGCGCCGTGTTCACCTCGGGGATGTAGATCTGCCCCGCCTCGCGCGCTGACGTATGCACGATCGTCACGCGCGGGCTGTACCCCAGCTGCACGCACTGCTGCGTGAGCGAGAACGCGCCGGAAATCAGCGCCTGGCTCGCGATCACCGCCGCTACTGTAGCGAGCGCGATGAGCGGATAGAGCATCACGCGCGGCGCGAGCAGGTAGAACGGGTTCGTCGCGGCGGCGGGGTCGCGCAGCACGAGCGCGCCCTGTCCGAAATAGTTGAGCAACAGGCACGGAAAAACGAGCCAGAACCAGGCGAGCCGGATCGGCTTCTTGCCGAAGTGTCCCATGTCCGCGTAGAGCGCTTCTGCTCCCGTCACAGCGAGCACCACGGCGCCCAGCAGCACGAACGCGGCGTCGCCGCGATCCATAAAGAAGCGGATCGCGTAGACCGGGTTCACGGCGAGCAGGATGCGCGGGTCGTGAACAATCTCCATCACGCCAAGGCCGGCAATCGTGACGAACCAGAGCACCATGACCGGTCCGAACAGCGCGCCGACTTTCGCGGTCCCCAGGCGCTGGAATACGAACAGCAGGACGAGCACCACGAGCGTCAGCGGCACCACGAAGCGAGTGAAATTCGCCGAGACGATTTCGAGCCCTTCCATTGCGCCGAGCACCGAGATCGCGGGCGTGATGACGCCGTCGCCGTAGAGCAGGGCGGCTCCCACAAGTCCGAGCGCAATCAGGATTTTTCTTCGATGCCGGCGCTCGGTCGGCTTGCCGATGATCAACGCGAGCATCGCGAGAATTCCACCCTCGCCGTGATTGTCCGCGCGCATCACGTACACGATGTACTTCACGCTCACGACCATCGTGAGCGACCAGACGATGAGCGAGAGCACGCCGTAGATGTTCGCGGGCGTGGCCGAGATGCCGTACTCGGGTTTGAAGCACTCGCGCAGCGCGTAGAGCGGACTCGTGCCGATGTCACCGTAGACGACGCCGAGCGCCGTAATGGTGAGCACCGCGAGGCGCTTGCCAGTCGGGTTCGCCTCGACGGACGGACGCTCCGGCGGAATGGGACGCGCCGCCGTCACGCCAATCAGTGGCGTCGGGTGTGCGTCGGTGGATCCGAGTGGATTCGAGGGGTTTTCCGGCAATGGACTACGAAAAAGGGCCGCGGACAATCCGCGACCCGTTCTCGGAACTTAGCGAGTTTGCCGCCGCGAAGCTATTTCGCGGCGACGAGCGCGTCGAGTTCGGCCGAAGCGCGCTTCAGGATCTCGACCACCTTGGTGACGTACGCCGGGTCAGCCGTGCGATGCAGCGTGGCGTGCATATAGGTCCGTCCAAGGGCCCCCATTGCCTCGTGCGCGGTCCGCATCTGCTCGCCGAAGATCGAGGCGCCGACCTGGGCCAGCCGCTCGATCACGTCATCCACAGCGCTCTTGTTCTCGGTGAGGTGCTGCCGTCCAGCGTCGGTGATCGAGTACACCTTTTTGCCGCCCTCCTCCACCGTGGAACTCGCGAAGCCCATCTCCTCGAGCATCGTCAGCGTCGGGTACACGGTGCCGGGGCTCGGCGTGTAGCGCCCGCCGGAGCGCTCCTCGAGCTCCTTGATGATCTCGTATCCATGGCGCGGTTTCTCGTCGAGCAGTCGGAGAATCACGAATTTCAGGCCGCCCTGCTCGAACATTCTGCCGCCGCGCCAGTGACCGCCGCGACGTGGTCCTGAGCCGAAGAAGAACGCGAAGTTCGGGTCCGACTTCCAATCCCATCCGCGTCCCGCTCCCTCGCGGTCGCGTGGCCCGCAGTCACCGAAAAACATAGAAACCTCCAAGTTCGATATAGCGGTGATAGTACTTACGATATATCTAATGAAGAGTTCCACAACATGCAATGCCATGGCCCAGCGCTCCGTTCGCTTGGCGGAGGCGCACCGTTCCAGTGACGGCACTGCCGGATACGGAGGTAAACCCTATTGTTAGGAACAGGCACGCCGCCTAGGCGTGGTGCCGTCATTGACCTTCATTCGGGTTCGCGATGCTCGAAGTGCTGCTCGAGTCGCGCGGTGTGCATACACCGCGCCCGCTGTTCGAGGCCACGATTAGTGCGCTGACGCACGGCGCGCTTCTCGTGGTCATCGTCGCGGGTCCGTCGATGAACAGTCACTTCGTATACCGCTTGAAGACGTCGACCGCGATCACGCCGCCCGAGTACCTGGTGCCTCCGGATCGCGCGTCGCCGCCGCAGCAGGAACATGTGCGGTTCATCGCCGTGGGCGGTCAGGCCGCCGACCGCTCTGATGCGTCCGAGCCGCGCAAAAACGAAAGCGAGTCCTCGGCCGCGAATCCGGATGACGAGACAATGCTCGGCGTGGAGCGCGCGCAACTGGTGGACAACGCGTACAGCGTGATCGACGTCGACTCGGCCGCAGTGCGCGATCCCACCAGCGCAGCACCGGCGTACCCCCCGGCGATGATGAGCCTCAACATCGAAGGCACCGCGATGATGAAATTCGTCGTCGACACATCGGGCCGCGTCGATCTCGGCACCGTGCAGACCATCGCGGCGACGAATCCCGCATTTGCGCACGCGGTGCTCGACGCGCTGCCGAAGATGCGCTTCCATCCCGCGCGCATGGGATCGACCGCCGTGCGTCAGCTCGCGATGGAAGAGTTCAAGTTCCAGCTAAAACGTATCGCCGCCGGCCGGCCGTAGCGGCGGTATTGAATAATTCAGCCGCAGCGGCGCGAACTCTCGCGACCCGCTGCGGCTGAATTCTTTTTTCGATTACTCGTAGCGAAGCGCAGTGATCGGGTCGAGTCCCGCGGCCCGGCGTGCCGGGTACACTCCGAAGACCACGCCGACGAACGCCGAGAAGGCGAATGCGACGATGACGGACGAGATGCCAACCTCCGTGTTCCATCCCGCGAGGCGGTGGAAGAGTACCGCGCCGCCCGCTCCAACCATGATGCCGATCGTGCCGCCGAGCAGGCAGAGCACCACGGCTTCGATCAGAAACTGAAACAGGATGTTCAGCTTCGTCGCGCCGAGCGCCTTGCGAATGCCGATCTCGCGCGTGCGCTCCGTGACCGAGACGAGCATGATGTTCATGATGCCGATGCCGCCGACGAGCAGCGACACGGCGGCGATGCCGGCGAGCAGGAGGCTGAACACCTGCGTGGTCTCGCCAAGTGTCGCGAGGAAGTCCGATGCGTTGCGGATCTGGAAATCGTCCGGAGCGCCAACACGCAGGTGATGTTCGCGGCGCAGGATCTTCTCGATCTCCGCCATCGCATCCGGAATCTCGTCCTCGCTGGCCGCGAGCGCGCTGATCGACCGCACGCGGTTGTTGCCGAGCACGCGGAACCGCGCGGTATTGATCGGGATGAAGATCTGGTCGTCGGGGTTGGCAAACGAGCTCGTCTGTCCCTTCGACTTGAACACGCCGACGACCGTGAACTGAATGCTGCGAATGCGGATGGTCTCGTTAAGCACCGCCTCGGGTGCCTG
>JANYIJ010000067.1 GCA_025362095.1 Gemmatimonadota bacterium
TCAACAAAATCGATCGGACGTTTGGCCACGCCCATGCCGGCGGATTCGAATGCTTCGATTTTTTCGGCGGCGGTTCCGGCGGAACCAGAAATGATCGCGCCAGCGTGGCCCATGCGGCGGCCTGGGGGCGCGGTTTGACCGGCAATAAATCCGACGACCGGCTTCTTCATGTTTTCCTTGATGAACTTGGCGGCCTCTTGTTCATCGGTGCCGCCGATCTCGCCCATCATGGCGATGGCCTTGGTATGCGGATCTTTCTCGAAGGCCATCAGGCAGTCGATGAAGTTCGTGCCGTTGATCGGGTCGCCGCCGATTCCCACGCAGCTCGTCTGGCCGATGCCGGCGCGCGTGAGCTGGTAGACGATCTCGTATGTCAGCGTTCCCGAGCGGCTAACGACGCCGACATTTCCCTCGGCGCAGATTCGGCCCGGAATGATTCCGACTTTGCTCTGCCCGGGTGAGATCAGCCCCGGGCAGTTCGGCCCGAGCAGGCGCACACCGCGTTCTTTCACGAACGGATAGACGCGCGTCATGTCGAGCACCGGCACGCCCTCGGTGATGCAGACGATCAGCTGCACACCGGCGGCCGCGGCTTCCATGATCGCGTCGGCGGCGAACGGCGGCGGAACGTAAATCACGCTCGTGTTCGCGCCTGTTGCCTTCACGGCATCTTCGACGGTGTTGTAAATGGGCACGGTGTTTTCAAACTTCTGGCCGCCCTTGCCCGGCGTGACGCCGGCGACGACCTGTGTCCCGTACTCCATCATCTGCTTGGTGTGGAACGAGCCGTCGCGGCCCGTGATACCCTGCACCACCAGCTTCGTGGATTTGTCGATGAAAATGCTCACGCGGCTTTTTCCCCCTTCACGATCGCGACGACGTGGCGTACGGCTTCGTCCATGTCGCTCGATGCGGAGAATCCATTTTCGGTCAGAATCTTCATGGCGAGTTCTTCGTTCGTTCCCGTCAAGCGAATCACCAACGGCACTTTCAGCGGATTCGCTTTGGTTGCCGTCACGATGCCGTTCGCGACGTCGTCGGTGCGGGTGATGCCGCCGAAAATATTGAACAGGATCGCTTTCACATTCGGGTCTTCGGTGATAATGCGCAGCGCATTGACCACCTTCTCCGGATTCGACGAGCCGCCGATATCCAGAAAGTTCGCGGGTTCGCCGCCGTAATACTTCACGAGATCCATCGTCGCCATCGCGAGGCCGGCCCCGTTCACCACGCAGCCGACGTTCCCTTCGAGCTTGATGAACGTGAGGCTATGCTTGCGCGCGTCGACTTCGCTCTGCTCTTCGCTGGATTCGTCGCGAAGCGCTTCGATATCGGGCCGGCGGTCGAGTTCGTTGTCATCCACGACCATCTTGCCGTCGACCGCGAGAATCTCGCCCTGCGGCGTGACGACGAGCGGATTGATTTCCGCGAGCGAGCATCCCGTCGCGATGAACGCTGCGTACAGCTGCTGCATCACCTTCGCGGCCGCGCGCGCGAGCTTCACGTCGGAGTAGAGGAAGAAGCCGAGTTGCATCGCTTCGTATGTCTGCAGCCCGTAGCGCACATCCACCGGATGGTACTTGATCTTCTCCGGAGTTTTCGCTGCGACTTCTTCGATGTCGATGCCGCCGGCGGCGCTCACCATGAACACGGGCTTCTTCGACGCGCGGTCGACGATGATGCCGACATACGCTTCACTGCCGATGTCCGCAGCGACCGTGACGAGAACTTTCTCGACGGTCAGTCCTTTGATCTTCATGCCGAGGATCGCCGTCGCCTTTTCTTTTGCGTCTGCGGGAGTTTTGCAGAACTTCACGCCGCCGGCCTTTCCGCGGCCGCCCGCATGCACCTGCGCCTTCACCATGACGGCGGTGCCAAACTTCGTGGCGATCGCCTCTGCCTGCGCGGGCGTGGTCGCGACCTCACCCGGCGGAATCGCAACGCCGAACCGGCGAAGGATCTCTTTTGCCTGATATTCGTGGAGATTCATAGACCTAAAAGTAGCTTAGGGTGAGGATCTGAGAAGCCTTCCGAGTTGAGAATATGCCTCGCCGTAGGCACGCCAATCGCCGCGGCGCATCGCCGCGCTCATAGCGTCGTATATCGCTGCCGCGCGCGCGCGCAGTGAGGCCGTTCCGCTGGAGGCGGCGGCCCGGGCCATGCCGAGCACCTCGCCGAGGGTCGCGCCGGTTTTGATCTCGCCGCGCTGCAGGATGACGACGCCGGCCAGAACCGGCGGCGAGTCAGGCGGCCACTCATAGAACGACTGCACATAGGCAGTGCCGCCGGGGCCCGGAAACAGTTGCACGCGGCCGCGCCGAGAGTAGCGGCGCTGGTGGCCGAAGCCGGCGCTGTCGGCGCCATGCTGCAGTTTCTCGAGCACTTCGCTCCACCCAAACGTTGGAGTGGACCGATGCCATTCCGTATGCGGCGAGTCGCCGCCTTTCGCGACGAGCGTTCCCAAAATGCGATCACTCGCATCGGCGAGACCGAGCGACCATGCCAGCGGGCCCCGGTCGCCGAGCGGCGCGAAGAAGGTTGGGCCGCCTTCGGCAACGTCTGCGTCGGCATCGTCGGTCGGCGCGAGCGACCGGGGGAGAATCGAATCGCGCGGGAATCCGGTTCGCGCGAGGGCGCTGCCCTGCACGATCGCCCAGTCGACGGATGGCGGACGCACCGCGCCGAGCCCCGCTGACAGTTCTGCATTTTGCTTGAACAGCCACGGGAAGCGGCGCATCCAGCTCTGTGTGACGATGTCCGGATGCGATTCCGCCACGATCGCCACGCGTCCGGTTTGCGATTGCACGAACGCCGTCGCCGCCTTGCGCACGTAGTGGCGCGGCGCGCCGCCGAAGATGACGGCCTCGGAGAGCGGGTAGTCGTCGCTCGTGACGAACAAATCTACGACCCAATACAGGGAATCGCCGCGAACGGCGGCGAGAATTGTGGGTCCGATCGTCAGGAATGGGACGAGCGCTTCGAGGCGCTCGCGCACATCGCGGTGAAACACGAGACGCGGCCGTGGCTCGAGCACCTCGTTGGCGAGCAAACGCGGACTCTGCAAATGCCAGGCATGCGCGACGCGTTCCAAGCGTGTGACGAATGGCGGCGCCGGAAAACGGCCCGCGCTGTCGGCGACCACGGCCCATGATGGCGCGTTCTCCTCGACCAGAACGGACGGCAGCACGCCGTCGGTGGCCGCCGGAAAATCCGCGAGCCGCGGAATGGCGTGCCCGCGTTCGTCGGCGCTCGCCGCGTCGATTGTGATCAGCGTCCACGCGCCCGCACCAGCGCCGGCTGCGCTCGGGCGCTCCGCGATCGCGGCAGAGATTCCTCCCGGCGACGCGCTCCACGCGAACGCGCCGACTGCCAGACCGCGACGATCTATCGTCGCCGTTCGCGCGAGGGCGGCGGGATCCCACGTCGAGACGCCGCGCGCCATCGCGTCACGGGTCGGCGGCGCGATTTGGGCGGAGTCGGCGTCGACGATCGTTTCGAGCCCGAACGCGCGGCGGGTGAACAGCGTACGCGTGCGCAGATAGGGTTTCTCTCGAAGGCGCGCATCGGCTTCCTTCGTGGACCAGCGCGCGAGCACCGGAAGCGCGGAGCGCGCGACGGGCCCCACGATGAGGACGATGAGCGCGACGCCGAGCGTGATGCGCCGATATCCGTGCCATCCGGACCAGAGCACGAGCGGCGCGGCCACGAGCGCTGTGATCGACATCCCCATGAGCAACGGCAGCGCGATGCGGTAGTCGAACGCGCTGAACGCGCCGAGCACTCCTGATCCGTTCGCCAGGATCGCGAGTCCTTCGAGACGGTAGTACCAAGCGACGAGCAGCAGCGTGAGCGCGCCCAGCGCCGCGAGGTGGCGGCGCACGTAGGCAGAGATGTACAGTTTCCCCTGTTCCCACTTGAGGCTCGGCGTGATCGCGTACAGGAACACCACCACAACCGCCACGGTCGCGACGGCGCCGACCGCCCACGAAAAGAGCGAGCGCTCGAACGGCAGGCGATAGACATAAAAGCCGAAGTCCCGCTCGTTGAACGGATCTGTCTCGTGGAACGGAAGGCCGATTCGCGCGAGTGCGAGAATCGTCCAGTTGTCCTGCTCGAACGAGAGCACGATGGCGAGCAGCGCGGATATAGCGAACACGACGGCGGTCAGCCTGCGCCCCGGCACTATCTCGCCGATTTCGATATTTCCAAGCCGCCGCGGCAGAACGAGCGAGACGATCGAGCTGCGCACGGCGTACAAATTGGCGAACGCAAGCGCAAATCCTGCGAGCGCCGTGCCGCCGAGGAGCACTCCCTGGTGCATGAGCTTGCTGCGATACAGCGGCAGCGCGCCCATCGCGGCGTACCAGGTCCATTCGGAGTAGACGCCGGCCACGAGGCGGCCGGCCAGCATCAGGAGCGCGAAACAGGCGAGCGAGAGGAGCACCCAGCGTCGCCGCGTCACGTCAGCCCGCCGGGAAGGCGACGCCCTGTGTGGCGAGCCACGCCGCGACGTCCGAGCGAATCTCGTCGAGTCGCGATTGCGTGAGCGCCTCGAATCGCGCCACGAGAATCGGTTGCGTGTTCGACGCGCGAATCAGTCCCCAGCCGTCGCCATACAGCACTCGCGCGCCGTCGACTTCGATCACGTCGTGCAGTTTCTTGAAGTGCGCGACGGCTGCGGCGACGACCGCGAATTTCCGGTCGTCTGGACAGTCGATGCGAATTTCAGGAGTGGAGACGTAGCGCGGAATGTCGGCGAGAAGTTCTGCGACGCTCTTTCCCGAGTCCGCCACGATGCGCAGCAGGCGCGCGGCACCGTAGATCGCGTCGTCGTGGCCGTAGAATCCCTCGGTAAAGAACATGTGACCCGACATCTCTCCCGCCACCGGCGCGTGCAACGCCTTCATCTTTTCCTTGATGAGCGAGTGGCCGGTCTTCCACATCACCGGCGTTCCGCCCGCTCCCGCCACGGCATCGGGGAGCGCCTGCGAACACTTCACGTCGAAGATGATTGACTGGCTTCGATTCGCCTTGCCCGTGCGCGCGAGCACGTCGCGCGCGTAGATGATCAGGAGGTAGTCTCCCCAAATGATCGTGCCCGCGCCGTCGACGATCCCAATGCGATCGGCGTCGCCGTCGAATCCGATTCCAAGATCGGCGCCCTCGCGCCGCACTGCGGCAATGAGGTCCTGAAGGTTCTCGACGACCGTCGGATCCGGATGATGATTCGGGAACGTTCCGTCGCTCTCGGCAAAGAGCATCGTCGCCTTCTCGAGTCCGAGCCGGGGAAACAAACGCGGCGCGACGAGCGCGCCCACGCCGTTGCCACAGTCGAACACCACCTTCAGGGGCCGCGAGAGTTTTCCGATCCGCGCAACCACATCGTCTTCGTAGCGATCGATCACCGGTTCCTGCCGCACCGTGCCAGCGCCTGCCGGATACGAACCCGATTCAATAATTGCGCGCAGCCGCTGGATGCCGTCGCCATACAGCGACGCAGTGCCCACGCAGAGCTTGAACCCGTTGAACGCGGGCGGGTTGTGTGAGCCCGTAATCTGAATGCCGGCGCTCACCGCGAGATGATGCAGGCTCCAGTACAGGAGCGGCGTCGGAACCACGCCGATGTCCACGACTTCCGCGCCCGCGGAGACGAGGCCGGCCACCAGCGCGTCGCGCAGCGCGACTCCGCTCGGCCGGTTGTCCCTGCCCACTGCAACCACCAACGGAATCTTTCGTTCGGTAAGCAGGGCCGCGAACGCGCGCCCGATTGCATTCGCGGTTTCCACGGTGAGGTCGCGTCCCACCACTCCGCGAATGTCGTACTCCCGAAAGACTCCCGGCGAGATCAGGGAGCCTTCGCTGCGCTCAGCGCCTTTGGCGGCGCAGGCTGATTCTCCCGCGCCCACCCGATCACGCGCGCCGGTACGAGTCCCACGAGCAGCACCAGCACCACGGAAACCGCCAGCACCACACGCGTCATCGTGCCCATCGGCGCCGGATCAGGCGCGCCTTCGGGACGTGGCTTCATGAACATCACGCGCACGATTTGCAGGTAGTAGCCCGCGGAGATCACCGAGGCGAGCACGAGCAGCACGGTGAGCGGCACGAGATGGCGGAACGGCGTCGCCTCTGCCGCCGCCAGCACGTACACCTTCGACCAGAACCCTGCTCCGCCGAATACCGGGAATCCGAGCAGCGCGAGCATGCAGACGGCCATGCCGATCGCCATTCCCGGGCGGACGCGCCAGAGTCCCTCGTAGTCCGTGATCTCGAGATCGCGATCGCCCGCACGGCTCATCGCACATACGACGGCGAATGCGCCGAACGTCGCAAGCGTGTAGGCGAGCAGATAGAACAGGAACGCCGCTGAGCCGCTGCTGGTTCCCGCAGCGATCGCGACGAGCAGGTAGCCGCTGTGCACGATGCTCGAGTATGCGAGCACACGTTTCACATTGCGCTGCGCGAGCGCGACGACGTTGCCGTAGACCATCGTGGCGGCTGCTATCCACCAGAGCGGAACCAGCCAGGCAAAATCGAGGAGGTCGAACGACTCACGCCATACGCGCAGGAACGTGGCGAACGCGGCGGCCTTCACCGCAGCGGCCATGTACGCGGTGATCGGCGTCGGCGCGCCCTCGTACACATCCGGCGCCCACATGTGGAACGGGACGGCGGCAACCTTGAATGCGAAGCCGACGAGCAGCAGGCCGATGCCGATGAGCAGCATCGACTGGTGCCCGAGCTTGTACTGCACGATGTGCTCGCTGATCGTCGTCAGGTTCGTCGAGCCGGTGGAACCGTACACGAGCGCGATGCCGTACAGCAGGAACCCGGTCGAGAACGCGCCGAGCAGGAAGTACTTGAGCGCGGCCTCAGCCGAGCGCGGGCTGCGGCGGTTCATTCCCGCGAGCACATAGACGGCGATCGACATCATCTCGATGCCGAGGAACACGATCATGAGATCGCGCGCGGCGGCCATGATCATCATGCCCGATGTGGCGAACAGCACGAGCACATGCGATTCCGCGCTCCAAATGCCCTCGCGGCCGTTGTACTCGATCCCCAGCATCACCGTGCCGAGCGCGCCGAGAATGAAGAGCGAGTCCGCGGCAAAGCGGAATCCGTCGACCGCGATCACACCGGGGCCGCTCGAAAGTCCGCGCGAGTTGAACCAGAGCACGGTGGCGAGCGTGAGGAGGAGCACGCCGATGCTGCCGTATCCGATGCGGCGCTGATGTTCGGCACTCTCGGATTTCCACGCGGCGCCGAGCATCAGGATCATCGCGCCAGCCATAAGCACGAGCTCTGGCGTGAGCGCCTGCATCAACTGCGATGGGATCGAAAGGTCGAAGGTCATCAGCGAATCTCGACGTTCGGGCCTACACCAAAGTCGAGCGACGACGCTTCCACCCGATGGACGAAGCGCGCAGCGGCTTCACGCGTGCGGTCGAGCACCGGCGCTGGATAGACGCCAAGCCAGATGATCGCGAACAGGAGCGGCACGAGCAGTCCGATCTCCCGCCAGTTCAAGTCCGGCAGAACCTTGTTCTCGGGCTTGGTGAGCGGATTGTAGATGATGCGCTGCAGCGCCCAGAGCAGATATGCGGCTGCGAAGATCACCGCGGTCGCCGCGATGAGCGAGAACACCGGCTGCGTGCGGAACGACCCGATCAGCACGAGGAACTCGCCAATAAATCCGTTCGTTCCCGGCACGCCGATCGAACTCAGCGAAACGATCGTGAGGATCGTCGCGAACACCGGCATCACCTTCGCAATGCCTCCGTAGTCTTCAATGAGCCGTGAATGGCGCCGCTCGTAAATCATGCCCACCAGAAGGAAGAGCGCGCCGGTGGACACACCGTGCGCGAGGTTCACGATCAGCGCGCCCTGCACCGACTGCACGGTCATCGCGAAAATGCCGAGCATCACGAAGCCCATGTGGCTCACCGACGAATAGGCCACGAGTTTCTTGAAGTCGGGCTGCACCATCGCGACCAGCGCGCCGTACACAATGCCGATCACAGCGAGCGTCAGGATGAAGAAGCGCACCGGCCCGTAGGACGCCACGCCCGGGAACAGCGGCACGGCGAACCGAAGGAAGCCGAACGTTCCCATCTTCAGCATGATCGCAGCGAGGATCACGGATCCCGCGGTCGGAGCCTCGACGTGCGCGTCGGGCAGCCAGGTATGGAAAGGCCACATCGGCACCTTCACCGCGAACGCGAGAAAGAATGCCGCGAAGAGCCAGAGCATGGTCGTGCCGCTGAAGCTCGCGTGAGCGAGAATCCAGTCGTAGCTGAAACTCGGCCGGCCGAATGGATCGCCGGTGCGGACGCCGATATACAGAATGGCGACGAGCATCGGCATCGAGCCGAGCATTGTGTAGATGAAGAACTTGAGGCTGGCGTAGAGGCGGCGTTGTCCGCCCCAGATGCCGATGATGAGATACATCGGCACCAGCATCAGCTCCCACATTACGAAAAACAGCATCAGATCGAGCGCCATGAAGACGCCGAGCATGCCGGTCGTGAGCAGGAACAGCAGCGCGAAATAGCTGTGCAGCTTCTCTCTTACGCTCGTCCACCCGCCCAGCACGGCGAGCGGCATCATGAGCGTGGTGAGCAGGATCAGCATCAGCGAGATGCCGTCGATGCCGAGCGTGACGCGCATGCCCCACATCGGGATCCACGCGCGGCTGAAATACGCCTGCCAGGCAGCAGCCGTCGTGTCGACCGACCACCAGAGTCCGAGCGAGAGAACCGCCTCGAGCATGAAGATCGAGAACACGACGCGGCGCAGCTGGCGCGTGGTCGCGGTCACCTGCTCCGGCGTGGTCATCGGCGACATGCGACCGTGGACCCACACGGCGAGCGCTCCCACCAGCGGAAGCAGGAGCAGCACCGGCAGGATCCAGGCGTTGTAGTTCAGCGTCGTCAGGAAATCATTCATAGTGGTTGGCGGCGCCTAGTGGACCCGGACGAACGCGCCGAGCAGCGCGATGACGCCGAGTACCAGAACCCACGCGTACGTGCCGATCTGACCAGACTGCAGCTGCGACCCGATCCAGCCGGTTGCGCGCGCCAGCAGGGCGCTGCCGTTCACGAAGAGGCCGTCGATGATGCCGACGTCGACGCCCTTCCATAGGATGTATTTCGATCCTTTCACGAGCGGCTGAACGATCGCGGCGTCGTACGCTTCGTCGACGTAATACTTGTGCTCGAGGACCTTTGCGAAGCCCGTCGCGGGCGCCGCGTCTTTCTTCGGCACGAGCGCAGCGGGCTTGAGTCGCACGAATGCAATCGCGATGCCCGCAATGGCGATCGCTACCGCAGTGAAGATCAGCGCTTGTTCGGTCGACGGCGCGAGCGCGGCGCCACCGGCGGCTACTCGCGCGGTCGCTTCGCCCACCACAGGCTCCAGCCACTTATCAAAAACGCCGTGCGGTCCGAGCGGGAGAAACTCCGGCAGGTTCAGCCATCCACCGACGGCGCTCAGAATGCCGAGCACCACCAGCGGGCCCGTCATGATCCACGGCGCCTCGTGCAGCTGCGACTCCGCCTCTCCGCCGGTTCTGTTCGGGCCGTGGAATGTGTAGAGCATCATGCGCGTCATGTAGATCGCGGTGAGCAGCGCGGCCGCGAGACCGAACGCATAGACCAAATAGAGAATCGTGCTGCCGGGAATTCCCATCAATGAGGAACCGGCCAGCGTCGATCCCTGCGCGCGTTCGAACACGGCGCCGAGGATCGCGTCTTTCGAAACGAAGCCGGAGAACACGGGAATGCCGGCGATCGCGAGGGTTGCGATCCACATCAGGATCCATGTGACGGGCATGTGCTTCTTGAGCCCGCCCATGTTGCGCATGTCCTGCGCGTCGTCGGAATGGTTGTGCGTCGCGTGATACGCGGCGTGCATCGCAAAGATCACCGAGCCCGATCCGAGGAACAGCAGCGCCTTGAAGAACGCGTGCGTCACCAGATGGAACACGCCTGCGGTATACGCGCCCACGCCAACGCCGACGAACATGTAGCCAAGCTGCGACACGGTCGAATACGCGAGGACCTTCTTGATGTCCCACTGCTTGAGCCCGATCGTCGCCGCGAACAGCGCGGTGAGCCCGCCTACGAGCGCCACGGTAAGCGATGCGACCGGCGCGAGCGAAAAGAGCAACGAGCTGCGCGCGATCAAGTACACGCCCGCGGTGACCATCGTCGCCGCATGGATCAGCGCAGAAACCGGCGTCGGACCAGCCATGGCATCGGGCAGCCAGATATAGAGCGGAATCTGCGCGCTCTTGCCCGTGCAGCCGAGGAAGAAGAACAGGCAGATCGCCGTGACCACGGCGCCGCCCGCCGCAAGCTTGTCGATGTTGGCCGCGATTCCGCTGAAGTCGAGCGTTCCAACGTTCGCGAACAACAGGAACATCGCGACCAGAAAGCCGAAGTCACCGATGCGGTTCACGATGAACGCCTTCTTCCCCGCGTCGGCGTTGGCTTTGTCGCTGAACCAGAAACCAATCAGCAGATACGAGCAGAGGCCCACGCCTTCCCATCCCACGAACATGACGGGATAGTTGGCGCCGAGCACCAGCAGCAGCATGAAGAAGACGAACAGGTTGAGGTACGCGAAGTAGCGCGGATACCCCGGATCGTCCTGCATATAGCCGACTGAAAAAATATGGATCAGCGCGCCCACGCCGGTGATCACGAGCACCATCACCATGGAGAGTGGATCGAGCTGCAGCGCCACGTTGATCTTGAGATCGCTCACCGGCATCCAGCGGAAGAGCGTCTCGACATACGGATGTGCCATGTCGACGGAGCGCATGGCGGCGAAGATCGCTATCGCGAGCCCGAACGCGGCGACGAGGACGCCGGGTCCGATCAGGCTCACCAGGCCGGCGTACTTGTGCCGGACCACATGGTGATCGTCATGCGAAACATGCGCGTCGTGAGTAGCATGGGCGTCGGCGCCTGCGCCGCCGTGCGCGTCATGATGCGCCTCGCTGGGATCGCTCGGGCCCGTCTTCGCGGCCGCCTTCATCGACAGCGCGCCGTTCAGCACAAAGCCGAGCAATGGCAGCAGCGGCAGCAGCCACACGTACTGCGCGACCGTGTCGGCCAGCGGATGGCCGGTGACTATCGGTTCCTGAGGCGAAAGAAAAATCATCAGCCGCGCAGCAGGTTGATGTCCTTGAGATTCACGGTCTCCTGATGCCTGAAGATCGAGATGATGATCGCGAGCCCGACGGCAGCTTCAGCCGCGGCGACAGTCATCACGAACACGACGAAAACCTGCCCCGTTGCGCCGTACAGCTTGGAGAACGCGACAAAACTCAGATTCACGGCGTTGAGCATGAGCTCGACGCACATGAACACGATGATGGCGTTGCGGCGCGTCAGCACGCCGATCACGCCGATCGTGAAGAGCACCGCGGAAATGGCGAGCGCTTCAGCGAGCATCGGCGGCGCTCCTCTTGCGGCCGAGCACCACCGCGCCCGCGATGGCGATCAGCAGCAGAATGCTCGTGAGTTCGAATGCGAGGAGATACTCGCGGAAGAGCGGACCAGCCACGCCTCCAATAATTCCGCCGGTCCCGTTCACCGTCGCGGGGATCACCGGCACCACGAGCCGCAGATCCATCGGATCGCGCGTGAGCGCGAGAATCTCCGCCAGCAGCGCGATCCCGAGGAAGCCTGCGATCAGCCTGCCCCACTTGCCGCGAATATCCGAGATCTCGGAGGGATGCCCGAGGTTGAGCAGCATGACCACGAACACGAACACCACCATGATCGCGCCGGCGTACACGAGCACCTGCATCACGCCGATGAACTGCGCGTCCATCATGACGTAGAGTGCAGCGAGCGCGAACATCGTGGTGATGAGCCACATCGCGGCCGCCACCGGGCTTTTGCGGGTCACGAACGCGAGCGCGGCCGCGATCGCAAGCAACCCGAAAAGATAAAAGTGAAACGAGTAAAGCAGCGGGAGAAATTCGTTGCCCATCTCACTCACCCTTCGGGTCTGCGGGATCCCACATCTCGCACACCGGATGCGTCTGCGTGCTCAGCCGCTCGAGATCGTACACGAACTTGTCGCGGCTGTACTCGGCGTTCTCGTAGTGGCGGCCGAGATGGATGGCTTCCTCCGGGCACACTTCCTGGCAGTAGCCGCAGAAGATGCAGCGGAATTCGTCGATCTCGAACACCAGCGGATAACGGTTACCCTGCTCGTCTTCACCGGGCACGAGCTTGATGCAGTTCGCCGGGCACACCGTGGGGCAAAGTCCGCATGCCACGCATTTCGACTTGCCGTCTTCGGTGGTGAGCATGCGGTGCGTGCCGCGCCAGCGCGGCGAGAGATCCCATTTCTCCTCGGGGTACTGCACCGTGACTTTGTGCGGATCGACGAGATGCTTGAACGTGAGCGCCATGCCCTTGAGCGTGGCGCGCACGTAGCTGACCTCCTCGATGGGCCGGTCGAGAACCTTCACTCCGATCGTCATACCTTCTTCTCCGCCAATGTCGATTTGCCGAGGCTCATGTTGCGGAGCCGCGCCACTTCCTCGCGATCGAGGCGTGAGTATGCGGGGCTCACGATGCGCCCGCGGTCGAGGACCACGAACAGCAGAACGACGAGCACGACGTTCATGCCGAACAAGATCGCCCCGAACATGGGTCCGCGTGCAATGCCGGCGCGATCGAGCACGAGCACCACCGTTCCAATGATCGTGATGTACGCGAGTGCGAGCGGCAGCATCAGCTTCCAGCCAAGCGACATGAGCTGGTCGTAGCGGAAGCGCGGCACCGTCCAGCGGATCCACATGAAGAAGAACAGGAAGAACAGCACCTTCGTGAGGAACGCGCCGAGTGTCAGGATCGTCTTGAGCACCGTGAACGGCGGAAGATTGTCCCACTGCGTGAACGGGATATCCCAGCCGCCAAAGAACAGCGACGTGATCAGCGCGCTCGCGGTGACCATGTTCGCGTACTCTGCAATGAAGAAGAGCGAGAACTTCATCGCGGAGTACTCGGTGTGGTAGCCGGCGACGAGCTCCGATTCCGCCTCGGGGAGGTCGAACGGGAGACGGTTGGTCTCCGCGAACGACGCGACGAGGAAGATGAAGAACGCGATCGAGAGGAGGAACACGTTCCATCCCATCGTCGCCTGCTGCTGGATGATCGCGCTGATCGAGACGTTGCCCGAGAGCAGCAGCACGCAGACGGTCGCCATCCCCATCGCGATTTCGTAGCTGATCATCTGCGCGCTCGAGCGGAGGCCGCCGAGCAGCGCGTACTTGTTGTTCGAGCTCCATCCGGCGAGGACGATTCCGTAAACGCCGAGCGACGAGATCGCGAGGCAGAACAGGAATCCCACCGGGAGATCTGCGACGACCATGTCGATCCGGCCCCACGGCGTGGGGAGTGGACTCGCGAACGGAATCACGGCCCACGTGATCATTGCCGGAATGAACGAGATCGCCGGCGCGAGAACGAACAGCGGCAGGTTCGCCGTGCCGGGATACGTCTCTTCCTTCATGATGTTCTTCACGCCGTCTGCGGCGGGCTGGAGCCATCCGTAGCCGACGCGATTCGGGCCGTGACGATCCTGAATCCACGCGGAGATCTTTCTTTCCGCGAGGGTGAGCATCGCGACGCCAACCATGTAGACACTGAACACGATGAGCATCTTCACGACGGTGCCGATGAGAAAGACTCCCTCGGTCGCCGGAAGCTGCGGGTCTGCAACCTGGAACAGCGGAATGAGCGGCACGAGTGCGATCACGCGGGAACTCCCGCGCGCATGCCGGGCGCCTCGATGCCGCTGAGCGCGAGCGCATCGTACGACATTCCGGCGAACGGTTTCTCACCCTGTGCGAGCGCGTCAAAAACGGCGCCGGCGGCGAGATAGTCGGTCTTTTCGCCGACGGCGGTGAGCAGGTCGGACAGCACGAACCACGCCGGGCGCGCCAGTCCGGGCGCTGCTTTCGCCTGGAGATATCGCTGCACGCGGCCGCGGAGGTTGGTGAATGTCCCCTCTTCTTCGGCGACGTTCGCAATCGGAAGCACGGCGGCGGCGGTCGTGACCACGGCAGGCATGCTCGTGCCGATCACAATCACCGCGTCGGCCTTCGCGAGCGCCTCGGCGGCGGCCTGGTGCGGCTGCACGTCTACGAGAATGGCGACGTCTCCGGCCTTCACCTTCGAGAGCGGCTTTGCCTCGCGTGTGAAGCCCATGAGCTCGGCGCCCGTGGCGTTCGCAGCACGATCTGCGCGCAGCGAGAGATCGGGAACGCCCGGAAGCGGCGCTTCTTCGCCCTGCGGCACGTTGATGTAGCCGGCGCCACCGGTTTTTGCGATGAGGCGCTTGAGCAGAAAGAACACTTCGTTCGACAGCGATGCATTGGCGACGACGAACGCGCGCTTCCCCTTCAGCGCCTTCGCCGCGCCGGCGATCGCGATCTCCCAGTCGACGGCGCTTCCGCCCGACATCGGGATCTCGAGCCGGTCCGGCCGGTTCATCCAGCGGTAGTTCATGCGGCCGTAGTCGCACATGAAGAACTTGTTCACGTCGGTGTTGCCGCGCGGACGAATGCGAACCACCTGCTGATCGCGCAGTTCGAGCGTGACGTTGCAGCCCTGCGAGCAGCCTGTGCAGACGCTCGCGGTGCGATCGAGCTCCCACGCGCGCGCTTTATTCAGGAAATCTTTGGAGAGCAGCGCGCCTACCGGGCAGAGATCGACGACGTTCGCCGCCCATGGCTGCGTGAGATCCGCGTCCGGTGCCTTGCCGATGTACGCACGATCGCCGCGCTCGCTCACATTGAGCACCGGCGCGCCATGGATGTCGTCCATGAAGCGAACGCAGCGGGTGCACAGAATGCAGCGGTTCGGGACGTACATCACGTCGCCGCCGAAATCTTCGACCGGATTGAAGCGCTTCGCCTCGCGATAGCGTGAATCGGCGCGGCCTTCGGCGAACGTGTAGTCCTGCAGCTCGCATTCGCCCGACTGATCACAAATCGGGCAATCGAGTGGATGATTGATGAGCAGCATCTCGAGCACGCCTTTGCGCGCGTCGAGGGCTTTCTCGCTGTAGACGTGAACGACCTGCCCCTCGGCGACCGCGGTCGCGCACCCAGGCGCGAGTTTCGGTGCCTTCTCCACTTCCACGAGGCACATCCGGCACACGCCCGCGACTGGGAGCCCCGGGTGATAGCAGTAGTGCGGGATCAGGATTCCCGCGGTCTTCGCCGCCTCGAGAATCGAGGTTCCGGCCGGCACTGAAACCGGCCGCCCTTCGATCGTGAGGTTGACCAGAGTCTCGCTCATGCCGTCGCTCCGGCTGTTTCCGGCTTCCGGCTTCCGGCGTCCGGCTTCGCGCCAGCGACGGTCGAGCTGCGTTTCCCGGTGATCAGCGCCTCGAACTCATGTCTGAACTTCTGCAGCCCACTCACCACCGGAGCAGCGCACGAATCCGAAAGGACACAAATCGTCTTGCCAGTCATGTTCTCTGCCATCTCGAGCAGTGTGTCCAGATCTTCGTACGTTCCCTGCCCGGCCACG
>JANYIJ010000099.1 GCA_025362095.1 Gemmatimonadota bacterium
CGCAGCGCCTCGACTTCGCCTTTCATCAGTGCGTCGATTTTCGCGATCGCAGATTTGAGCTTGTCGCGCAGTACTCCTTGCACTTCCTGCTCGCTCTGCGTCGGGCCGTTGTCGGATTGCATGACGGAGTTGCCGAGGTAGCCGAGCTTCTCCGAGAGCCCGACGGGCCAGCGGAGCCCGTCCTGCCCGCGGCCGGTGCCGCGGATCTGGAAGAGTGCCTCCTCGAGCGAAGCCATTTTGTTGTCCAGCGAATCAGTCGCGGCCTTCAAGTCGGCCATCTTTTCATCGGCCGCAGTCGCCGCGCGCGCTGATTGGAATGCGAGCCGCGTGAACTCCACGCGATTGATCGTCGCGACTGCGGTGTCGAGATCGGTCATGATGCTCTTCGCGACGGCCTGTTGCGCGCGAAGTTCTTCGATTGATGCGCGCGAGCCCGGATCCATCAGCACTTCGAGCGGCTGGGAGTGCGTCTTCCCGTTCACGGTGAGGCGCACCGTGTATTTCCCGGGCAGCGCGAGAATCGAGAGGCGCCCGACTCCGTTCGCGCGTTTTCCCTCGGGCCCGATGACGACCCACGGCGAGAGATACGGACTCACGCGAACGCGCGCTTCCTTTGTTTGCTCGCCGTTGAGATCCCAGTACACGCGATTGATGCCGGCCTTCGCCTGATCCTTCATCGTGCGAATCACCTCGCCAGCGGCGTCGATGATCTCGATCTTGGCCGAATCTTTCGGCTCGTCCTTCACCCAATAGTGAATTGACGCGCCGTACTTCGGATTGTTGCCGGCGGTCGGATCGTTCGCGACCGCATACGGCGACTCTGCGTTTCTGAAACGCCAGGCATTGCGCGGGGCGAACAACGCGACATCCTGCGACGCGACGTCCACCGCAGAGCGAAGCGGTGTGATGTCGTCGAGGATCCAGAAGCCGCGCCCATACGTGCCGATCACGAGATCGCTGAAGCGCTGCTGCACGGTGATGCCGTACACCGGTGCGTGCGGAAGATTGTTCTGCAGCGGCTGCCAGCGCGCGCCGTCGTCGAACGAGACGTACAATGCGTTCTCGGTGCCGGCGAACAGCAGCCCCTTCTTCACCGGATCCTCGGCGAGCGCGTGCACGTAGCTGAGCGGCGTCGACGGAATGCCGTCGACGATCGACTTCCACGTCTTGCCGTAGTCGGTGGTCTTGTAGATGTACGGCGCGCGATTGTCGACCTGATGCGCGTCGACGCTCAGGAACACCGTGCCCTTGTCGTAACGCGAGGGAAGAATCGCGCTCACCGTGCCGAGCGGAGGCATGCCGGGAATATTCGGCGAGATGTCGGTCCACGTCTTGCCGTTGTCGCGCGTGAGCTGCGCCTTTCCATCGTTCGTGCCCGCCCACACCACGCCACGTTCGATCGGCGACTCGGCGATCCACATAATCACGCCCGCGTACTCGACGCCGATATTGTCGGGCGTGAGGCCGCCGCTCGCTTTCATGTGCGAGAGATCGTTGCGGGTGAGATCGGGTGAGAAGAGCTGCCAGCTCTTGCCGTTGTCGTGCGTGACGTGAATGTGCTGGCTGCCCACATAGACGGTTTTCGGATCGAACGGCGAAATGTGAAGCGGGAAGTTCCATTGAAAGCGGTACTTCACTTCGGCGGCGGAGTGGCCGATGGTCGCTTCAGGCCACACTTCCACCGCCTGCACATTGCCCGTGCGCAGATCGTAGCGCGTGACGATGCCGCCTCCGCCGCCCGATCCGCTTGCGATCGACCATACGTAGTTCGTGTCGCCCATGTCGGGCGTCGCGAATCCGCTCTCGCCGCCGCCAACGGTTTGCCACGCGCCGCGCGGAATATCGCCGCCGGAACTCTGGTAGCGAGTGTTGCTCGGGCCGCGCGCTGACGGGCCATCCTGTCGATTGCCGTACACGAAATACGGAACGCGATCGTCGACGGTCACGTGATACATCTGTGCGACCGGAAGCTGGTTGAGCCGCCACGTGACGCCGCGATTCGTCGTAACGGAGAGACCGCCGTCGTGACTCACGGCCATGCGGTTCGCGTTGGTTGGATCGATCCAGATGTCGTGGTGATCGCCGTACGGAACGGACTCTCGCGGCGGATCGATGATCGTGCTTCCGCCGTCGAGCGTCTTGGTCCAGTCGCTCGCGGCGAAGTACGCTTCGTCAGCGTTATCTGGCATGACCGCCATGCGATTGTAGTAGTGCGTGCGGCCGGCCATCTGGCGATCGTCGCTCACTTTCTTCCAGTTGTTGCCGCCGTCGTCGGAGCGCCAGAGGCGGCCTGCGTCGGGATGCGCGACGTTGATGGACGGCACGCCGTCGCCGGTTTCGATTTCCGCGTAAATGCGATCGGAGTTCGCCTTGGTCATGCCGAGTCCGATCTTGCCGATTTGCGCGGTGGGAAGTCCGTGGCCGGTGAGGCGCTTCCATGTGGAGCCGCCGTCGCGCGACATCCAGATGCCGCTTCCTGCGCCGCCTGACGTGCGGCCCCACGTCTTGATGTCGATCTGCCACATGCCCGCGAAGAGCACGCGCGGATTGTTCGGATCCATCACGAGGTCCGACGCGCCGGTGCTGTCGTTCACGAACAAAACTTTTTCCCAGCTCTTTCCACCGTCGTGCGAGCGGAAGATTCCACGATCGGGCTGCGGACCGTACGCGGTGCCGAGCGCGGCGACGTATACGATGTCGGGGTTGGTAGGGTCAACGAGAATGCGCGAGATGCGGCCCGTGTTCTCGAGTCCCATCTTCTGCCAGTTCTTTCCGGCGTCGGTGCTCTTGAAGACGCCCCAGCCAATTGATATGTGCGAGCGGATGAACGGCTCGCCCGTGCCGACCCAGACGATGTTGTGATCGCTGCTCGCGACGGTGACGGAGCCGATGCTCGCGACCGGTTGGTCATCGAAGATCGGCTTCCATACGATTCCGCCGTCGGTGGTTTTCCAGAGACCGCCCGACGCAGCGCCCGCGTAGTACACGTTCGGATCGCCCGGGACACCGGACGTGGACGTGACACGATTTCCCTCGGGGCCGATGTACCGCCACGCGAGTGAGGAATACTTCGTCGTATCTAATGCGAGCGGTGAGCTGGAGCGCTGAGCCGAGAGTGAAGGGACGAGTAGGAACAGGAACGCCGAAAATGCGAGAATGGCTCTGTTGTATCTCATGGTTAGATCCCTCCGCACGGGTATACTGTCGGGGCCGACTGGAGCAGCGTCGTCGAATAGCCGGGGAATGCTGTGTAGAACGTCCTACTCCTGTTGAATCAGGGCTTCACTTTCTCGACAGGCGTGAGTTTTGCGAGGCGCGCTTTCGCTGCTGCTACCTGCGGCTGCAGTTCGGGATCGGCGTTTTTCCAAAGTTCGATGAAGCGGCGATAATACGTGGCCGCCTTCGCGGCGTCTTTCGTTTCGTACAATTCGCCGAGCCGCATCAGGCTTGGACCCAGAAAGATCGCATCAACATCGGGCACGGCGTTCGTGCCGGTGCCGAGATGGGCGCCGGGCGCAGCGTCGTATCGTTCGAAATACACCCGCGCGGAATCTGCAACGCCGGCTTGATCCCAACTGCGTGCCACGCCGTTGAGAACGCACCGAATGCAAGGGTTCGCAGGCCCGTCTGGAGCGGAATCGCTCTTCCAGAATTCCGCCACGGCGTCACGCGGTTTCTTCTCAGCGAGTGCGATCTCGGCGAGCACGGCGCGCACATCCGGCTGCTGTGCGCGAACGAGCGCCGAGTCCTTGAGTTCGACGGATCTGCGGCGGAGGATTTCACGGGCGCGATCAGGTTTGCCCGCCACAGCCGCCACCGTCGCGAGCTCGAGGTACGGCCGGTCCATCG
>JANYIJ010000122.1 GCA_025362095.1 Gemmatimonadota bacterium
GTGAAAATTTGTAAGGGCCGCGCACCGAAGGTTTGGTGCTGCCGCCCCTACAAATTCGTTCACCTTGGTTAACCAACCAACAGTTAGTGGTTAACAGTTTCACTCGTCGTACACCTTCCCGGCACCGCTATTTGCGAAGAGGCGCCCCACCCGGCTTCCCTCCCACTCCCCCCTGCTGACTGGCATTCGCAGGCGCGGTGAGCGGATCGGCCTCTGCGTACGACGTGTCGAACCCCGCCTCGCGCAGCTTGTTGATGAACGATCCCTTGTCCACCGAGCGCATGTACGCCTCTTTCGGTTCGACCTGTTTCGTCGAGACGAGCTCGAACAGCGTGTCGTTCATCGTGATCATGCCGATCCGCTTGGACGTCTGCATAATGCTGGGGATCTGGAACGTCTTCCCTTCGCGAATCAGGTTGGAAATCGCAGGCGTAACGAGGAGAATCTCACGAGCGGCCACTCGGCCGCCGCCGATTTTCTTGCAGAGCACTTGCGATACAACGCCCTTCAGCGACTCCGACAGCATCGTGCGCACCTGCTCCTGACGGTCAGCAGGGAACTGATCGATCAGGCGATCGATCGTGCTCGCAGCCGTGGTCGTGTGCAGCGTGCCGAACACCAAGTGTCCCGTTTCGGCGGTCTCGATCGCGATCGCGACGGTCTCGAGATCTCGAAGCTCGCCCACGAGGATGATATCGGGATCTTCGCGCAGCGCGGCGCGCAATGCGCTCTTGAACGAGTCGGTATGAACGCCGACTTGGCGCTGGGTCAGGATGCAGCTCTTATTCTCGTGCACGAACTCAATCGGATCTTCGATCGTGATCACGTGATCCGAGCGCGAGCGGTTCACGAGATCGACGAGCGCGCACAGCGTCGTCGACTTTCCGGAGCCGGTGGGACCGGTGACGAGCACCAATCCCTTGGTGAGGAAGCACAGGTTTTGCACTTCTTTCGACACGCCAAGCTGGTCGGCGGTGACGATCGTGCTCGGGATCACGCGGAACACAGCGGCCATCCCTTTTCGATCTTTCAGCGCGTTCGCGCGGAAGCGCGCGACGCCCTCGATCTCGTATGCAAAATCGGTATCGGCGTGCTCGTTGAATTCCTTTTTGTTTCGGTCGGGCATGATCGAGAAGAGCAGTGACTCCACTTCTTCGTTGTTCAGCTTTCCCTCATGCTCAAGCCGTTCCATCTCGCCATGCTTGCGGAGAATCGGCGGCTCGCCCACACGCATGTGCAGGTCGGACGCGCCTTCGCTCACGAGCGTGCGCAGCAGTGTCTCCATCGCTTCCTTGGCCTTCTCCGGCTTCTGCGCGGAGATCTTCACGCTCTTGCGTGAGACGCGCGGCGGCGCATCCTCGGGCGGGAGCACGACCGACGACGCGTGGATCATGCCGGTGCGACGCGCGAAGTCGCCCTTGTCGTCGACGACGATGGAAACGTTCCACTTCCCGTCCTGCAGCATCGCGCGCACGGAGAACACGCCCTCGGCGCAATCGTAGCGAAACTTCGACGGCGACTTCGCGTCGATCTGCTGCGCCGCGACCGGAGTGGCGACTTCCTTCAGCAGCGCGACGACCTGAGCGCCCGTGAGAACCTTGGTCACCGGCTTCTCAACGTTGTCGACTTTGAGGATCGTGCCTTCGTCCTCGCGGAGGAGGAGCTCGTCGGCGCGGCTGGTGATCATCACGTTTAGCAACTTGTCTAATTGCGCCATGTGCTCGAACCGATGCGGGGTGCGGGGGAGGAATGCGGGATTAGTGCGAGTGAGAGTGCTCGGGAGCGCATTCCTCCAGAGTTTTTCCTTCCAGCTGGATCGTCACGTGATGAATGCCCTGCGACGCAACGGCGTGCGTCATTGTCTCGAGTGAAGCCTGGTGCGCCGCCGGATCGGGGACGAGCACGTGCGCGCTCATCGCGACAACGCCGGACGTCAGCGTCCACACGTGAAGATCGTGCACCGACTCCACGCCGGGAACGGCGTTCAGCGCGTCGTGAATTTTTTTCAGATCGATGTGCGCGGGCGTCGCCTCGAGCAGCACGTCAACGCTCTCGCGCACGAGACTCCAGCTGCTGCGCGCAATCAGCAGCGTCATGACGATCGATGCGATGGGATCCGCGATCGCCCAGCCCTTGTAACGAATGAACAACGCGGCAACCACCGCGGCCGCCGAGCCGAGCAGGTCGCTGAGGACATGGAGATAGGCTGCGCGCACATTGAGCGAGTGCCCCGATCCCGCGTGCAACAGACGCGCGGAAATGGCGTTCACCACCAAACCGGCGACGCCGATGGCAAACATGAGCCCTGTTTCCACCGGCTCAGGCGTGCGCAGGCGCTGGATTGCCTCCCACACGATGCCGGCCGACACGGCGAGCAGCACCGCGCCATTGAGCAGTGCGGCGAGGATTTCCCAGCGGAGATAGCCGTACGTGTTGCGCGAGTTTGCGGGCTGTCGCGCGAGCCACACCACGAACAGCGAGAACGCCAGCGCGCCGACGTCCGTGAACATGTGGCCGGCGTCAGCGAGCAGCGTGAGGGAGTTCGACAGCAGGCCCCCGACGACCTCGGCAATCAGAAACAGGCTCGTGATGATGAGCGCGCCCTTCAGGCCGCGCGAGCCGGCCCCGTGGCTGTGATCGTGCGCGTGGCCGTGACCATCGTCGTGACTATGGTCGTGTCCGTGCGAATGACCGGCCCCAGCCTGCTCACGCTGGCGAGGCGCCGAACAGTCTGCGTAACTTGGCTCCGTGTTAGCGCGCATCGCGGTCATCGTAGTCTTGTTGGTCCTCAACGGCTATTTCGTCGCGGTGGAGTTTGCTCTCGTGCGCTCGCGGCGCACCCGGCTTCAGGCGATGGTGCGCTCGGGTGACACCCTCGCCCGATTCGCCCTGGCCGCCTCTGGAAATCTCGCAAGGGTGTTCCCCGCAAGCCAGCTGGGCATCACCCTGTGCTCGCTCGGACTCGGCTGGACCGCCGAGAGCGCGCTCGGACACTCGTTCGGGGAATTTTTCGCGTCGCTCCCCTTCCCGATTGAAGAATCGCTAAGAGTGAGCATCGGCGCCATAGTCGCGCTCCTGTTTGCTACGTACCTGCAGGTGGTATTCGGCGAGCTGGCGCCGCGCGCGCTCGCGCTCAACCACCCGGAGCGGATCGCCAAATGGCTCGCGCCTCCGCTGCTAATTTTTGCCTGGATCACCTCGCCCTTCATCGCCGTTTTGCAGGCCTCCGCCGGGCTGTCGCTGCGCCTGTTCGGGCAGAGCGCGAATATCCAGCGTGAAACCGTTCACTCCCCCGACGAGCTCCGCATGCTCGTGGAGCAGAGCGAGGAGCAGGGCGCGCTGGAATCGAGCGACGCCACGATGCTCGGCAAGGTGTTCGAGTTCTCGGAGAAAAAGGCGCGCGACGTGATGACGCCGCGCACCGATATCGTCGCGATGACGGCCGACGCGTCGCTCGACGACGCGCTCGAGGTGGTGGAAGAAGCGGAGTTTTCACGCTTTCCCGTCTACGATGAAACGATCGATAACATCATCGGCATGATCCACGTGAAGGATCTGCTCGGCGTGCTGCGCGAGAAGATGGACGAGTTTACGGTGCGCGACATCATGCGCGAGGTGCACGTGGTGCCCGGCTCACGCGAAGTGGAAGAGGTGCTCGCAGACTTTAAGAAACGAAAGGAGCACATGGCGATCGTGCTCGACGAGTACGGCGGAACGGCGGGACTCGTGACAATGGAGGATCTGCTCGAGGAGATCGTCGGTGAGATTCTCGACGAGTACGATGAGACGATCGAGGCGCCCGTGATTTCGGCGACGGGAGGAGAGACGCGAATCGAGGGCGCTGCGCCGGTGCGCGAGGTGAACGAACTGTTCGGGCTTTCAGTGCCCGAGGAGGACTACACCACCGTGGGCGGGTACGTGTTCGGCGTACTTGGGAGGTTGCCGGTGGTGGGCGACAGAGCGACCGGGGGCGGGGCGACGTTCATCGTGCGGGCGATGGATGGGCGCAGAATCGAAACCCTTGCACTCGAAAAGTCTAAGACGAGTTAACGGTTAACCACTAACTGTCGGTCGGTTAACGAAGGTTTTCTGTGCGAACTGCGCGCATTGCAAAATGGCTTCGATCATCGAACTGGGGTCGGCTTTGTCTTTGCCGGCGATATCGATTGCAGTGCCGTGGTCTGGTGATGTGCGTGGGAACGGCAAGCCTAACGTGACGTTCACCGCGTGGCCGAAGCTCGCCACCTTGATCGCGGTCATTCCAACGTCGTGATACGGGGCGATCACGGCGTCGAACTCGCCGCGCATCGCTCTCACGAACACCGTGTCGGCGGGAAATGGGCCGGACAATCCTTCATCGCGAGCGACGGGGCGCAAAATGCGCTCGTCCTCGTCGCCGAACCTCCCGCCGTCGCCGGCGTGCGGGTTCAGCGCGCAAAGCGCCAGGCGGGGCTCGGCAATGCCGTACCAGCGGCGGAGACCCTCTCGCGTGAGCCGCGCAGCCCACGCGAGAGCATCGGGCGTCACTGCCGCGGGCACATCGCGCAGCGCGATGTGCGTGGTGGCGAGCACCACGCGCAGGCGGTCGCTCGCGAGCATCATCGCGGTGCGGGAATTGGTGAGTGCCGCGAGCAGCTCGGTGTGACCGGGAAAATCGTAGCCGCCGGCGTGCAGGGCCGCTTTGTCAATCGGCGCGGTGACGATTCCATCCACTTCTCCAGCCGAGGCCATCGCGACGGCGCGCTCGATTGCCTGACCGGCCATGCGCCCGGCGTCGGCGACCTCGCCGGAGTTGCGCCACGATCCCACCGCGATATCGGGACGAATGTCGAGACCGGAGGCGCCCACGATCACGGTCTCGCACGCGGCGGCGACTTTGGAATCGCCAAGCGCTTTTCGAACTATCTCCGCGCCGATCCCGCGCGGATCTCCCAGCGTGATCGCCAGCCGCGCACGGGTGCGCATCACATCATGATCTTGACGAACTGTTCCTTGCGCAGCTGGTCGAGCATGCGGCGCGTGGCGCGTTCCTCGAGGAGTTGCTGACGGATTTTATCCCGCACGTCCGCCAAAGAAAGTTCGCCGGCGTCGGCGCGTTCCGTCATGAGCACCACCACCCACTTCGGGAATCCCGTCTGCGGGTTTGGAATCTGGAACGGCTGCGAGAGCTGCCCCTTTTTCACGTCGGCGATGCCGTTGCGATACTCCTCGGGGAGCGAGTCGATCGGATACGGCTCCGGCACTCCCTTCAACTCGGCCGGATCGTGGTAGTACTTCACCAGCGAGTCATACGGCGTTCCGGAGCGCCACTTGGTGATCACGGTGTCGGCCGTGAGCTTCGCGCGCGCCACGTCTGTCGAGTCGAGGTGCGGGATGATCAGAATATGACTCGACTTCACCTGCGCCGGCTGCACGCGGTCGATGCGAATGATGTGGAATCCGATCGACGTCTCGATCACGATCGGGATGATCGTTCCCGGAGGGGCGCCCGAGAAAATCGCGCGGTCGAACGCCTCCACCATCTGGCCGCGGCGAACGAACGGCAGCGCGCCACCCGCGTCCTTCGAGCCCGGATCCATCGATTCTTTCTTCGCGATCGCCTCGAAATCGCCGCCTTTCTGAACCACCGCCAGCAGCGAATCTGCCTTCGCTTTCGCCTTGAGGCGCTCGGCGGTGTTCGCCTTGGGCGCAACGATCACCTGACGGAACTGCGCTGTTGCGGGGCGACGGCCGATCTTGTCCTTGGCCTTCTGGTACGCGGCCGTGACTTCGACCTCTGTGACGTTCACCGGCGCCGCCATCTTTCCGTGCGCGCGCAGTGAATCGTTCGCCGCCACTTGCAGCATGTCGCGACGGCGGCGGTCGAGCAGCGAAGTGCGCAGTTCGGTCTCGGTGCCGAATCCCTCCGCTTTCAACTGAGCGCGGAATTCGGCGTCGGACTTGAACCGGCTGTGCAGCTCCTTGAGGCGCTTGTCGACGTCGGGCGCGATGTCCTTGTCGTCGATTTCCGTTTTGAACTGCTTCGCAACGTTGATCAGCACTTCCTGATCGATCATCTGATTCAGAATCGTGTCGCGCGCGTAGTTCATGAGTCCCGCGCTGTCCTGCGGAACCTTTTCGCCGGCGCCCTGGAGATAGAAGATCGCGTCCATGACCTCGCTCCAGAGAATCGGCTTCTGCCCCACGATGGCCACAATGCGATCGATCGGAATTCCGATCGGTGTCATCGCAGCCCCCAGCGCCGGCTTCGGCGTGGTGACCGCGGTGACCGAGCCCGGCTGCTGCGCCGCGAGAGGAGCTGCGACGCAGATGCCGAGGATCGTCCGAACGAACGCGCGTGTGACGGTCATGCTCTTCTCCGTGCTACGGTTTCTTCGCTGGCGGTGTGGTCGGCGCGGGCGCCGGTGCTGCGGGCGCCGGTGCTGCAGGCGCCGCTGCTCCGGGAGCCGGCACCGCCGACTGCGGCATGTTCTTCGCCTTGGCCGAGTCCGCCTTCGCTGTGGCCTTCACCGCTTCGGCAACCGCCTTGTCGATACCCGCCGGAATCACACGCGCCTCGTACTTCGTGCGCAGCGCGCGTGAGACCGGCTCCGACACGTCGACGAACTGCGCTTTGTTGGCGAGCAGCTGGTCCATGAACTTGTCGATGCGCGCCGCTGCGATTTTCTCACGGGCCGACACGCTCTTGCCGCTGTCGGCGAGCGATGACGGAGTGATGTTGAGTCCGGCGTACGAGTTCTTCACCGAGCTCGTGAAGACCGTGCGAAGATTTCCCTTTTCAGCGGAGTCGAGCTCGATCTTCGCGCTATCTGCCGCCTTCAGCATGAGCTCGTTCACGATCAGCTGCTTGGCGAATAGTCCCATGGTGGAATCGGGGAGCTGCTGGAGCTTCTCGCGGATCTGCGTCTGCGGCGGATACGCGGCCATCCACTTCGCGACCTTCTGGGCCGTCATCTCGACGCCCTTTCCGGTTGCGACCACTGTTTTGTCATCGCGATAGGCGTCGAGATCGGCGGCAATCGCGCGGATCGTCTTCGCGGCCGTCGGCTTCACCTCGACCTTGGCCGACTTTTCTACTCCGGCGCCGTACAAGCTCTCGGCGGACTGGCGCGCGATGTTCGCGTACTGCGCCGTGAACTTGTCCTTCGCCTCGGGCCAGCTCTCGCGGTAGATGATGTGGTAGCCGAAATCCGACTGCACCGGCGCCGGGGAAATTTGTCCCGGCTTCAACGCCATCAGACCGGCCTGGAACTCCGCCACCATCTGACCTTTCTGGAATACGCCGAGATCGCCGCCGCTCTCCTTTGCACCCGGCTCCTCGCTGTATTTCTTCGCCATCGCCGTGAAGTTCCCGGCGTTGACCTGCTTGATCACGTTCTCGGCTTTCTTGCGCGCGGCTTCGATCTCCGCGGGCTTCGCCGTTCCCTTTCGCGCCATGAACAGGATGTGGCGCGCGGCGAGCATGTCGCCGTCGTTGTAGTGCTTTTCGTAGCTGGCGGGATCGATTGCCGGCATGGCCTTGGAGACCGCGGCGAAAAGTTTGCGCAGCTTGATCTGCGCGACCTGCGCCCACATGCCATCGTCGATGTATTTCTGGCTGGTCATCGAGTCGCCATTCGCGGCGGCCTCACCGAGCAGCTGGTAGTTCACCCAGATATTGGTGATGGCGAGCGCGACGTCCTTGCGGGCGGGCGCGTTCGCGGCCGCCATCATCGCAGAGAGGCGCTGAACCGTCAGCTCCTGTCCACCGGCGCGGGCGACGGTGTCGGTGTGTGAAGTCAGCGCTGCACAGGCACCAGTCCCGAAGGCGAAAACCAGTACCGCTAAACGAGCACGAGGAGAGGACATTTCTTTGATGGCAGATGGCAGAAGGCGGACGGCAGTTAGTACCGTCAGGAGACCACAATTGTTCGGAGCGCGCGAACCAGGCCCTCGAGAATGGGCGATCCGCCGAGTCGCGTAAGCTTGAGCGACAGAGGCTGCACGCGCCGCACATCGACCTGAAACTGCACGTCCTTGAAGGAGGCCGCGAGCGGCTTCATGCGCGGCAACGCATCGTCCCGAAAGGTAACACGGGCCTCGTCGGCGCGCACCATTATTCCCTCGATCCCCAGAGCGGCGCCGAGCACGCGGAGCTGGGCCACATGGAAGAAGGCTTCCGCGGGCGACGGCAGGGGACCGAACCGGTCGCGAATCTCGAGGCGCACGTCCTCGATCGCGGCCGGATCGACGATGGTCGAAAGGCGCCGGTACACATCGAGTTTGGCGTCCTGGCTCGGGATGTACTCGTCGGGTAAATAGGCGGGCTGATCGAGCGAAACGTCGGCGGGCGGCGGGGGCGGCGCGTTGTCACCGCGCATCACGCGGCGGACGGTTTCGTCGAGCATTCGCAGGTACAGATCGAACCCCACGGCCGTGACGAAACCCGACTGCTCGGGGCCGAGAAGATTGCCCGCGCCGCGCAGTTCCATGTCCTTGAGCGCGACGCGATATCCCGCACCGAGCTCGGTGTGATGTTCCAGAACTCTCAGGCGGCGCTCTGCGTCCTCGTCCACCGAATCGGGCACCATGAGGTAGCAATACGCGCGGCGGTGCGAGCGGCCTACGCGACCGCGCAGCTGATAGAGCTGCGCGAGACCGAGATGATCAGCGCGGTTCACGAACATCGTGTTCGCGTTGGGAACGTCGAGTCCGCTCTCGACGATCAGCGTGGACACGAGCACGTCCACTTCGCCCTTCACGAACTGCTCCATGACCTTTTCGAGCTGACGCGCGTGCATTTGTCCGTGACCGACCGCCACACGAGCGCGCGGAACGACGCGACGCACATGATCGGCGATCGCTTCGATTGTTTCGATGCGATTGTGCACGAAGAACACCTGTCCACCGCGGTCGAGCTCGCGTGAAATTCCCTCGTCGATCAGGCCATCGTCCCACGGCTCCACAAAGGTGAGCACCGGCGAGCGGTCGCGCGGCGGCGTCTGCATGAGCGTCATGTCGCGCAAACCCGCGAGCGCGAGATGCAGCGTGCGCGGAATCGGCGTGGCGGTCAGCGTGAGCACGTCAGTCTCGAGCTTGAGCTGCTTGAGACGCTCCTTGTGCTTCACACCGAAGCGATGCTCTTCGTCGACGATGATCAAGCCGAGCTGAGAAAAGCCGACGTCCTTGGAGAGCAGGCGGTGCGTGCCGATCACGATGTCGACCTTGCCGTCCTTCAGCGCGGCGATGATTTCCTGCTGCGCTTTGGGCCCCTGGAAACGGCTCATCACCTCCACGCGCATCGGGAAATCGGCGAACCGGTCGCCAAACACCCGCGCATGCTGTTCGGCGAGCACCGTCGTGGGGACGAGCACCGCGACCTGACGTCCGCTCTGCACCGCCTTGAACGCGGCGCGCACGGCGATCTCCGTTTTTCCGTAGCCCACATCGCCGACGAGCAGCCGGTCCATCGGACGCGTGCTTTCCATGTCCTTCTTCACATCATCAGTCGCTTTGCGCTGATCTGGCGTGTCTTCAAACAGAAAGCTCGACTCGAGCTGTCGCTGCCACGCCGTATCGGCGAAGTGCGGCGGCCGGCTCGCGACTTTTCTCCGCGCGTAGAGATCGAGCAGTTCTACGGTCATCTCCTGAATCGCGCCGCGCGTGCGATCGCGCTGACGCGTCCATCGCGTGCCGCCGAGCTGGTGCAGGCGCGGCGGCGGTGCGTCCTCGGACACATCGCCCACGGCGCGGAACCGCTCGACTTGATCGATGCGATACAGCGGCACATTCAGTCGGTCGCCGCCCTCGTACTCGATCACGATCACTTCGATCGTCGATTCGCCGGCGAAAATCTTGCTCATGCCGCGGTAGATCCCGACGCCGTGCTCAAGGTGCACCACGTAGTCGCCGACCTTCAGCGCGGTGACGGCCTCGAGCGCGACTCCGGTGGCATAGCGGCGCGAACGGCGGATGCGTCGTTCGCGGCGGAAGATCTCATGGTCCGTGAGCACCCGCAGACCGGGCGTGTTTCCGGTCGACGGAATCACGAATCCGCCACCGAGTACGCCGATGGCGAGCGCTGCAGGGCTTGGTTCGCCGGGGCGCGTCGCGAGCAGCTCGTCGAGACGCTCGGCCTGCCCGGCGTTGTCGCAGAGGATGATCGTCGGCGTCTCGCCACGCACGAGCGCGGCCAGCCGCTTCATGTCGCGATCGATGATTTCCGGGGCGCGCAGCGGGAACTCCACGGCGGCGGCACTCTCGCCCTGCGCAAGGACCTCGAGCGTCGGAAACGCGGCGAGCGAGTTGAGCGCGTCGCCCGGAGGCTGGTAGAGCTCGTCGCGGCTCGCGGCGTCTTCACCGCGACGGCGCGCGAGATCGATGTGATGCGCGGCCTCTTCCCACGTACGGCGCATCTCGGGCTCGAGGTGAATGCCCGCAGGCACAACCACCAGTGTTCCCGGCGGAAAGAGCGCGGCGAGCGTGGTGCGCTCAAATCGCTCCTCGGATTCGGAATCGCCGCTCACGTCCACGGGGAGAACGAGCGCGACCTCGGCGGGTTGGGTTCCGCGCTGCGAGAGCAGCTCGAAGTGGCGCAGCTCTACGATTTCATCGCCCCAGAACTCGAGGCGCACGGGTTCCGTCATGCCGAACCCGTACACGTCGACGATGCCGCCGCGAATCGAGAACTGCGCGACATCCTCCACCATCTCGACTTTCTCGAATCCAACCGCCAGCAGGTGCGCGGAGAGATCTTCGAGCCGCCACACATCACCGCGGCGCAGTTCAAGTCGCGCGGAGGCCAGCGCCTTCGGGAGCCGAGTGCGCTCGAGAATCGCGCGAGCCGTGGTGAGGAGAATCCGCACGTCGCCGCGTGTCATTCGCTCGAGCGTCTCTACGCGTTCGCCCGCCACCTCGGCGTGCGGCTCCACCTCCCCAAATCCTTCACGCGGCGGATAGAGCGCGACGAATTCTTCGCCGAGCACCGACTGCAGATCCGCCAGCCAACGTTCGGCTTCAGGGAGCTGATCGGCGACGACCGTGAGCATCCGGTTGGGGGCGTGCTGCGCCAGCGCAGCGACGAGCACGGCATCGGCGGAGCCCGCAAGACCCGACACGCGTTCGCGGCCGCGCGAGGCAGGAAGGGTCGAGAGCAACCGCGTGAACGCCGGCAGTTCCGACAGGCGTTCAACGAGCGACGGAAGCGCCACCGTCGACCGTCCCTACTCTTCTGTCGGTGCGATCGCGCGCGTGACCACGGCTTCCGCAACGAGGACCAGCAACGCGAGCAAAATGAACGCGCCGTCGAGCGCCCGGCGTCCGGAGAACGAAAACGCCGACGCAGTCCACTTGGACGCGTCGTCGCTGGCCGCGACTTCGGCGCCGGAGAATCGCGCGCGAAGCTGAGCGAGCGGCAACCGCGTGAGATCGGCTTCGCTCACCTCGGGATTCACCACCAGCGCGCCCGCGCGCTGCGTGCCGCGCAGCCAGAAGTACACGCCCGCGCGCGACGGCGCCTCAATGCGCGACTCGGGGACCGGCCGGCGGTTGCCGCCCGGTTCTTCCAGCTCTCGCGCCCACGCGGGACGCGCGATGTTCGCGCCGGGCGCAGCTTCGGTGATCGCACCCGCGTCGCCGGAGAGATGTTCGGCGATCGCGGCGCCGAGCCAGGGAACCCAGCTCGCGCGCAGCGGCAGATCGGTTCCCTCCGCCGTGAGCGGCGATGCCACGAGCACGTAGCCATCGCCGGCGACCGCCCACGGATCGCTGCCGACCTTCGCGACGGTATCGACGCTTCCCTTCTCCTGCGCGCCGCGCGGCTCGAGCGCGTACCAGCGCGACGCGCTCACGCCGGCGAGGCCGTTGCCGGTGACTGGCGCGGGCCCGCTGCGCGCGGCGCCGAACTTCCACGGAATTCCCGCGCGTTCGAGCGCGCGATTCGCGGCGCCGAGCTGCACAGGATCGGCCGGCGCGAAGAACACGCCGGGCCGCTTAGCCGATTCGGCGCCGGCAATCGCGACATCGCTTCCGCGGGTCACGCGTCCTTCCTGCGCGAGCGCGTCCACCGCAGTGCGAGCAAACGGTCCCGCTCCCGGTTCCGCGTTCACCGCGGGTGCTGAGCCGATGTGTGCGGCGAACCAGCGCACGTCATCGCCGCGCAGTTCATCGGGCTCGAGCTCCACCGCGCCGGCAATCCAGCCGCGCTCAGATGGCGCGAGCCGCACGACGATATCTTCGCCCGGCGCGACGATTCCGCGAGCCGCTGCGCGCGTGCCGAGTGCGACGCGAAAGGTGACGGAATCGGTGGAGGTGGTGGTCGCGCGCACGGCACCGCGCGGCGTCCAGTGCGGCGGCTCGGCGAGCGCGCTCACTACCGAGCGGTTCTTCGGCGGCGCGAGCGCCGGCGCGAAGACTGTCGCGGGTACGCCATCGAGCGGAACGGCGGCGCTCCAGCTCGTGGCCTGGCCGTCAGTGAGGATCGCGAGTTGTCGCGACGGCAGGCCTCCGCCGCGCACGAGCTGCGCAGCGCGTGCAACGGCGGCGTGCAGATCGCCGGCGCCGGCGAGCGGCTCGGTGCGGTCGAGCGCCGCGCGAACGGCGCCCGCGCTTCCACCCACGACGCGTGAATCTGCGGTTACGAGCCAGAGACGGTCGCTCGCGTTGGCGCGGCCGATCGCGGCACGCGCGGCGTCTTTGAGGCGCGATAGCACCGGCGCGCCATTGATCACGACCGACGTGCTGAGCGAATTATCCAGCACGATCGCGATAGCGGTGGGCGCGTGCGAACTGCCGGCAAGCCGTCCGATCGGACGCGCGGCAGCCAGCGCGAGCGCGAGGACCGCGAACACGCGCAGCAGCATGAGCAGCAGGTTGCGCAACTTGAGCTGGCGCGAGTGCTCGCGCTCGGCGCGCAGGAGATAGCGGATCGCCGGGAAGTCCACCTTCTCGCCCGTGCGGCGGCGAAGGAGGTGAAGCACGAGGGGCACGGCTGCGGCTGTGGCCAGCACCAGCGCCAGCGGCGCGAGAAAATTCATTTGCCGGCTACGGGAGGTTTTGTCTGGCCGCGAACGCGCGGCGCAGCGCCACGCCGAACGGCTGATCGGTGTACACAGGCTCGTACGCGGCGCCGGTCGCGCTCAACCGGTCCCGCCACTCGCCGATCGCGACCTGCACGGTCTCGCGATACGCGTCGCGCACCTCGCTGAGCATGACGTTCACCGAGGCGTCGGTCTCGGTGTCGATCAGCTCCGTTTCCGTTTTCGCGATCGCGAGATCGCGTTCGGCCGGATCGAGGATATGCAACACGGTCACGTCGTGTCCCACCGCGCGCAGGACGGAGACGGCCTTGGCCATCTCCTCTTCGTCGACGAGCAAATCGGAAATCACGACCACCATGCCGGGCCGCGATACGAGCTGCGCGGCTTTCATGAGTGCGCCTGGCGCGTCCGAGCCCTTGCCGGAGCCGGGATCTTCGAGCGCACCCACGATGCGGCGCCACTGCACTGATCGGCCGCGCGGCGGAATCACCGTGCGCACGTCGTCGTCAAAGCGGATGAGTCCCACGCCGTCACGCTGGCGGAGCAGGAGCCAAGCGACCGCAGCCGCGACCTGCTCGGCGTACGCGAGCTTGGTGACGCGCGAGGGCGAACCGGTCCACGCCATCGACTTGCTCACGTCGAGGACGATCGTGGCTTTGAGGTTGGTCTCTTCTTCGAATTGCTTGATCAACCACTTGTCTGCGCGGGCGACGACTTTCCAGTCGAGAAAGCGGAGGTCGTCGCCGGGCTGGTAGGCGCGGTGCTCGGCGAACTCTACCGAGAATCCTTTGCGCGGCGAGCGGTGCAGGCCGGTGAGAAATCCTTCCACTACCCAACGCGCAATAATTTCGATGCGGCCCAGGGCCGCCAGCGAAGCAGGGTCGATCAGATCGGCGCGCGAGTTCTTTTCAGCCATGAGCCGGGTGCGGAATGTAACTGCAGATACGCGTTGGTTGCTCGCTACGCTTGGATTTGTGCATTGGCGGGACCAGATATGTCCGCCAGAGCTCCGTCCAAACAGCGAGCGGACTCTGGCGGACATATCTGGCCCCGCGTTGCACAGTTCTTTCGGAGCGAGCGCACTCTGCGCCCGCGCCCCACCGCGGCTGGCCGCACCTCCGCCTCGCGAGGTGATGCGGACAAGCACTCGCGCGCGACTGCTCTAGGAGCGCAAACAGCGGTGTGGAGGGCTCGCGGGGGCATGTCGCCCCAGAGTCCGCTCGCTGTTTGGACGGAGCTCTGGGGCGATATGCCCCCGCGAGCCCGCGCACGAAACTGTTCGGGTCGCGTGCGATCTCGACTATATTTAAAGACTGCTACGCCCCAACACCTAAATAGCCGAAGCAAGTGCAGCTAGACCGAATCAGAAATTTCTGTATCGTTGCCCACATCGATCACGGCAAGTCGACGCTCGCCGACCGGCTGATCGAAGCCACCGGCATGCTCCAAAAGCGGGAAATGCAGGAGCAGGTGCTCGATACGCTCGACCTCGAGCGCGAGCGCGGGATCACAATCAAGCTGAACGCCGTTCGGATGAGCTACACGGCGAAAAGCGGCGTGATCTACGAGCTGAACCTGATCGACACGCCGGGGCATGTGGACTTCACGTACGAAGTCTCGCGATCGCTCGCGGCGTGCGAAGGCGCGATTCTCGTTGTGGACGCATCGCAGGGGATTCAGGCGCAGACGCTGTCGAACCTCTTCCTCGCGATGGAAGCGGGGCTTGAGATCATCCCGATCCTCAACAAGATCGACCTTCCGGGCGCCGAGCCCGAGAAGCGCCGCGCGGAAGTCGTCGGGCTGATCGGCTGCGAGCCCGAGGACATTCTGCTGGTGAGTGCCAAGGAAGGAATCGGCATCGTGGAGCTGCTCGAGAAAGTCATCGAGAAGACCCCGCCTCCCTCCGGTGACCCGACCGCGCCGCTGCGCGCGCTCGTGTACGACTCGTACTACGATCGCTACCGTGGCGCCGTGCCGAGCATTCGTGTGGTAGACGGCACGATCAAGAAGGGCACGAAGATCACCTTCGGCTCGAACGACGGCGTCTACGAAGTGCAGGAAGTTGGCTACAACCAGCTGCGGCAGGTGCCGACCGACGAACTCACGGCTGGCGAAGTGGGATATGTGGTCGCGAGCGTGCGCTCCGTGAAGGAAACACGGGCCGGCGATACAGTTTTCGACGCCGAGCACCGCGCCGCCGAACCGCTGCCAGGCTATCAGGCCGTGAAGTCGTTCGTGTTCGCGGGGCTCTACCCCACCGACACGCAGCAGTATGAAGACCTGCGCGATGCGCTCGAGAAGCTGCAGCTCAATGACTCGTCGCTGGCGTACGAACCCGAGACGTCCACCGCGCTCGGCTTCGGATTCCGCTGCGGGTTCCTTGGGCTGCTGCACATGGAGATCGTGCAGGAGCGCCTCGAGCGCGAGTTCAACCTGAGCCTCGTCACGACGGTTCCGAGCGTGGAGTACCGCGTGCACAAGACGGACGGCGAGCTCATTCTCGTCGAGAACCCCGCGCTCATGCCGCCAGCGTCGATCATCGACTACGTAGAAGAGCCGTACGTGAAGGCGCGCATCATGGTCCCGACTGAGTACATCGGCCCGATCATGACACTCGGCACCGAGCGGCGGGGCGAGTACATGGGCATGCATTACATCGACACGACGCGCGTCGAGTTCGAGTGGGAGTTTCCGCTCGGCGAAATCATCCTCGATTTCTTCGACAAGATGAAATCGATCTCGCGCGGATATGCGTCGCTCGACTACGAGATGCTCGAGTATCGCCGCAGCAAGCTCGTGCGCCTCGACATGCTGATCAACGGCGACGCGATCGACGCGTTCAGCGTGATCATTCACGAGGACAAATCGTACGACTGGGGCCGCAAGATCGCGGACAAGCTTAAGGAGCTGATTCCCCGCCAGCTGTTCGAGGTCGCGATCCAGGCGGCGATCGGCATGAAGGTCATCGCGCGCACCACCGTGAAGCCGCTGCGGAAAGACGTGCTCGCCAAGTGCTACGGCGGCGACATCACGCGAAAACGGAAACTCCTCGAGAAGCAGAAAGAGGGAAAGAAGCGGATGAAGCAGGTGGGATCGGTGGAGATTCCTCAGGAAGCGTTCCTGGCGGTGCTGCAGGTAGACTAACAGCAGACAGCAGACAGCAGACAGCAGACAGCAGACAGCAGACAGCAGACAGCAGACAGCAGACAGCAGACAGCAGACAGCTGGGACGGCGACCTCATGAACTCACTGGTCATCCAAACGAGTTTTCTCGGCGACGTGGTGCTGACGACGCCGCTGCTCGCGGAGTTGGCTCTGCGGGGACCGGTCGATGTCGTCGTCACGCCGGCGGCGGCGCCGCTGCTCGCCAATCATCCGGCCGTGCGCGACGTGATCGTGTTCGACAAGCGCGGTGCCGATGGCGGGCTGCCCGGACTGTGGCGATTCGCGCGGCGCCTGCGCACCCGCGCCGACGGCACGCCGCGCGCGACTTCCGCCGCATATCTCGCGCAGGGGTCGTTGCGCAGCGCCGCGCTCGCGCTGTTCGCCGGGATTCGCGAACGTGTCGGCTTCAACACCTCCACCGGACGGCTCCTCTACACGCGCCGCTCGCGCTACGTGCGCGAGATTCACCACGCCGAGCGGCTCTGGCGCCTGGCGGCCGGCGACGATGCGGTCGCGGCCCCGGGAACCGTGTGGCCGACACTTTTCCCAGGCGACACCGAACGGGCGACCGTCGACGCGCTCCTGAAGGAAGTACCGCGCGACGGCGCGTCGTATCTGGCGCTCGCACCCGGCAGCATTTGGGGCACAAAACGCTGGCCGTATTATCCGGCGCTCGCGGCGCGGCTCGCGCCGCTGTACAGACTGATCATCATTGGTGGTCCCGACGACGGCCCGCTCGCCGAGCAAATCGCGCAGGCCGCGGGACCCGAGCGCGTAGTCAACGCCACGGGCAAGCTGTCGCTGCTCGCCTCAGCGGAACTGCTCTCGCGCTGCGCCGGCCTTATCACCAACGATTCCGCGCCGCAGCACCTCGCGTCTGCGATGTGCACGCCAACGCTCACGATCTTCGGACCGACGGTGCCCCAATTCGGATTCGGCCCGCTCGCGCCGCTCCACGTAACCGTGGGCCACGACACGCTGTCATGCCGTCCCTGCGATGCGCACGGCCCGAAAACGTGTCCGCTCGGACACTGGAACTGCATGCGCGAACTCGAAGTGGGGCGTGTGTCGCACGAGTTGGATAAGTTGTTGCTCCCATGAAGCGCACCCACTACGTCCTCGGCGTCGATCTCGGCGGCACGAAAATCTCCGTCGGCGCGATGACCGCGGACGGCGAGCGGCGGTACGCGCTCGACTCGAAGCCGACGCTCGCGGCGGATGGAGCCGACGCGGTCGTCGGGCGCATCGTCGCGATGATCGACGCGACGATCGCGCAAACGATGAAGGAAACCGGCGCGGCGCGCGAAGACTTTCTCGGCGTCGGCATCGGAAGCCCCGGGCCGCTCGACCGGAAACGCGGCCTGGTCATCACCACGCCGAACCTCGGCTGGCATGATTTTCCGCTTCGCGACCGCGTCGCGAAGGCGTCAGGCCTTCGCGCGACACTCGACAATGACGCCAACTGCGCGACGCTCGGTGAGTGGTGGATCGGCGCGGCGCGCGGCGCGCAAAACGTCGTCGGCATCACGATCGGCACGGGCATCGGCGGCGGGCTGATTCTCAATGGCAGGCTGTATCACGGCGCGAGCGATGCGGCCGGTGAAATCGGGCACACGACGATCGATTCGACCGGACGCCGCTGCAACTGCGGCAACTATGGATGTCTCGAGGCATACGCGTCCGGACCCGCGATCGCGAACCGCGCGCGCGAAGCGCTCGTGCTGACGCCGGACTCGATCATCGTCGAAATGGCCGGCGGAAATCCCGCCAATATCACGGCGCAGATGGTGTACGACGCGTCGGCCAAGGGCGACGAGCTCGCGCGTGACGTCGTGCGCGAAACGGCGCGGTTCATTGGCACGGGCGTCGCGAACCTGCTGAACATTTTCAACCCGGAAGTCGTGGTGCTCGCGGGCGGCGTGGCGCAGGCGGGCGAAAATTTGTTCGGTCCCGTGCGCGCCGAAGTTCGCCGCCGCGCGTTCAAGCCGAATGTCGACGCTTGCAGAATTGTGGCGGGCACACTCGACGGCGCCGCCGGCGTCGTGGGTGCCGTCGCAACATTTCTCGCAGAGTATCCGGCGGAGGCGTGAGGGGTGACGAGTACGGACGGCGCGAGGAATAAGAAGCGGCTTGGCGTCATCGGCACATTCGTTTGGGACGTGATCCACGGACGCGATCCGAAAAGCACACCCGTGGAAGAATGGGGCGGCATCACGTACGCGCTGAGCGCGTTCGATGCCGCGCTCCCCGACGACTGGGAGCTCGTGCCGCTCGTGAAAGTCGGCGAGGACCTGGCGCCGCAAGCGCGGGAGTTCCTTCGCGGCCTCCGGCGGGTCGCGCCGGACGCGCGGCCGATCGAGGTTCCCTATCGCAACAACCGCGTTGAGCTTTTTTACACCGACGCCGAGCGGCGCAGCGAAGTGCTCACGGGCGGCATCCCCGGCTGGAGTTGGCTCGGCCTCGCGCCGCTCGTGCGCGACCTCGACGCGCTCTACGTAAATCTCATCAGCGGCTTCGAACTCGACCTCGCAACGGCGCAGCTGCTCCGCCAGAATTTCGCGGGACCGATCTACTGCGATCTGCATTCGATCGTGCTCGCGGTGCAGCCCGATGGACTGCGCACGCCGCGCCCGCTGCCCGACATCGCGGAGTGGTGCCGCTGCTTCGATCTTCTGCAGGTGAACGAAGACGAACTCACGATGATCGCGCCCGACGGCCTGGCGCTCGCCGCCACCGCGCTCGCGAACGGCGTGCGCTCGCTCGTCGTGACGCTTGGCGCGCGCGGAATTGTCTACTTCGCCGAAGCCGGGTTCGACAAACTCAGCGACGTGCGCACGGGCGCATCGAGCGCGCCGCGCACCGCGCGCGCGCAATCTCTCGGGGCAATCAGAACACAGTTGGTGCCTTCACGAATTGCGCAAGTGGCTGACGGCGGCGATCCCACTGGATGCGGCGACGTGTGGGGCGCAACATATTTCTCTCATCTCGCGGCCGGAAAAAATTTTACGGACGCAATGAGCGCGGCGATCGAAGCCGCGGCACGAAACGTCGAACATCGCGGAGCCACCGGGCTCGCTCACTACCTGCGCAGAGAATTAAGTCCCACGTGACCGCTGTCATTGCCGTTCCTTCCTCACTGGACGATCTCACCTTCGAGAGCGTGCTGGAGCAACTGGCGAATCATCCCGCCGATGCAAAAGTGATCGTCGATGCGCGCCATTCGACGTTCGCGACGCCGTATGGTCTCACGGCGCTGCTGACGCTCGCGCAGACTCGCGGTGAGAAGGCCGAGTTCCTGCCGCCGGAGAATCCCGACACGGTTTCGTACTGGGCGCGGGCGGGTTTCTTCCGCTACGCCGAGGAACTCTTCGACGTGCGCGGCCACGTGCCGCGTCCGCGGTCGTCGGGAGAGAGCGATGTGCTCCTCGAGATGACCCCCGTCACCAAGAGCGACGACGTCCACGGCGTGGTGGAGCGCATTCAGGAACGCGCCGCGAGCATTCTATTGAACAAGCTGCACCTCGAATCACGCGCGACGATGGGCTTTGCGATGACGCTCTCGGAGGCGTGCCAGAATATCGTCGAGCACGCCGGCCGCGGCGGCTGGGTGATGGTGCAGGCCTACAACTATCGGAAACGCCTCGGCGGAAGATTCGTGGTGGTCATCGCGGTGTGCGATGCCGGCGTGGGCTTTCGCTCGTCACTAGAGAGCGGGCAGCGGCGGCCGCTGTCGGACCGCTGGGACGATGCCGTCGCGCTCGAAGCCGCCGTCGTGAACGGCGTGAGCCGCTACGGCGATCCCGGACGCGGACAGGGACTCAAAGGCATCCGCGGATATGTGCATCGTTGGGAAGGAAAGTTTTCCGTTCGCAGTGGCACGGCCCGCATCGCGCTCATCCCGAGCTGGGAAGACGACGTGCCGCGCCGAGAAAATCTTGCGTACTTTCCGGGTGCTCAATTGCAAATCACCATTCCAGAAAAAGTGAGCGCAGTAGCGTGACTCGAATCGATGTCGGTTCGGTCCTCCGGCATTCGGCGAACCTCCCGTTCTCCGATCTCGTCACGCGCCCGACGGGCGCGGCTGTGAGGCGTTGCATTCAAACCGAACTCGCTGCGCTCAGTGAAGGCGATGTGGCGCTGCTGGATTTTTCGCAGATCGGCATGATGGACTATTCATGCGCCGATGAAGTCGTTGCCAAGCTCCTGATTGCGCTGTCGGGCCAGGGTTCGCACGCGGGATATATCGTCTTCCACGGCATCACCGACGCGCACCTCGAAGCGATCGAGGTGGTGCTCGACCATCACGGACTCGCGCTCGTCGTGCAGTTCGCCGACGGCGGCGCCCGCCTGGTGGGAGCCGTGACCGATGAAGAGCGTTCGATCTGGGAGACGGTGTACGCGCAGGGATCGGCGGCGGCGGACGACCGGACCGCCGAGCCGGCGCCCAATGCCGCAGACAGAGCGCGTATTCTCGAGTCGCTGCTCCAGCGGCGCCTGCTCCGCCACAACGGCGTCGCCTACGCTCCGCTCGGACCCGTGCAGTAATGGCGCACAACCCGCCGCTGCAGGTCGTCGGGTTCATCGGTACTCGCCTTTCCGACGCCGTGCGCGGGCCGCTCGTGCTGCTGAACTCCGACGAAGCGCGCCAGCGCCTCATCAAAGACGAAGAACTGGTCTGGGTGTACGGTCCGCGGCGCCACGATCTGGCGCCGGTGAAGATCGACGAGACCATTCCGCGGGGCGGCGTCGTCGTGCGCGACATCGCGGGCCTCGCGCCGACTGAAATCGTAAGGTTGATCAAGGTGGACACGGACCGGCCCGTGCTTGCCAGATAAGAAAAAAGACCGCACGCGTAACTGGAGCGCGAGATGAGCAAGAAGAAAGGGCACCAGGCGATCTCCACCATCGCAATCCACGGCGGCGCCGAGACGCGCCGCGCGGGCGATCCGGTCGTGTCGCCGCTCGTGCAATCGGTGAACTACGTGCAGGAAGTTGGCACCGCCGAGGGGCTGCGCTACACGCGCTACGGCAACACGCCGAACGCCGAGCGCGTGCAGAAACGCATTGCGATGCTCGAGGGCGCCGAGGCCTCGCTCGTGCTGAGCAGCGGCATGGGCGCCACGGCGTGCGCGATGCTCGCGCTGCTCCGCCCGGGCGATCACCTGCTGGCGAGCTCCTACATCTACGGTGGAACTCACCGTTTACTGACAGAAGAATTCAACCGCCACGGCATCGACGTCACGCTGGTGGATCCGCTCGAGCCGCGCGCGTGGCGTAAGCGGCTGCGGAAGGAAACGCGCGCAATCTTCGTCGAGTCGCCAGTGAACCCCACCTGCCGCGTGCTCGACCTGCGCCCGATTTCATATCTCACCAAAGAGATCGGCCTCGCGCTCGTCGTCGATTCGACCTTCGCGAGCCCGGTGAACTTTCGTCCCATTGAGCACGGTGCGGACGTCGTCATTCATTCGGCCACGAAATATCTCAACGGCCATCACGACGTGCTCTCCGGCGTCGTCGCGGGCACCGAGAGCTACATCCAGGAAGTGCTCCAAAAGGAGATGGTCTGGGGCCAAACCCCGGATCCGTTCGCGCTCTGGCTGCTCGAGCGCGGCTTGAAGACGATCGACGTGCGCGTCCGCCGGCAGAACGACAATGCCATGCGGATCGCGCTCTGGTGCTCCGATCGCAAAGAGATCAAACGCGTACACTACCCCGGGCTCGCCGATCATCCCGACCACGAGATCGCGCGCGCCATGCTCGACGGCTTCGGCGGGATGATGGCGATCGAACTATCGGGCGGCGGCAAAGCCACGGAGAAGTTCCTGCGCCGTCTCAAGCTCATCACACACGCCGCGAGCCTTGGCGGCGTCGACTCGCTCATATGCGAGCCGCGCTACACCTCGCATGCCGCCATGACGAGCGAGGAACGCAGCCGGATCGGCATTCCCGATGGCTACCTGCGCATCAGCATCGGAATCGAAGATGCCGACGATATCATTGCCGATATCGATCAGGCGTTAAAGTAGGGGATGATCCGCTTCACGCACGTCTTCAAGGAATTCCCGCGCACGGGGCTCGCGCTTCAGGATGTGTCGCTGCACGTGGGCAAGGGAGAATTCGTTTTTCTCACGGGACCTAGCGGCGCCGGCAAGAGCACGATCCTCAAACTGATTTTCCTCGAAGAACGGCCCACGAAAGGCGAAGTAAAGGTGAGCGGCGTGAGCTCGGTGACGATTCGCGGACGCGACGTGCCGAAGCTGCGCCGGAAGATGGGAGTCGTGTTTCAGGATTTCCGCCTGCTCGAGGATCGCAGCGTGGAGGCGAACATCGCGTTCGCGCTGGAAGTCACCGGCACCGCTCCCACCGCGATCGGAGCGAAGGTAAGCCGCCTGCTCGGCCAAGTCGGCCTCGCGTCGAAGGCGACCTCCCTCCCCCGCGAGCTTTCAGGCGGCGAGCAGCAGCGCGTGGCGATCGCCCGCGCACTCGCGAATGATCCTGTGGTGCTGATCGCCGATGAGCCCACCGGCAATCTCGACGAACGCGCGACGCGCGGAATCTTTCAGCTGCTGCGCGACATCAACGCGAGCGGCACCGCGGTCATCATGGCGACGCACGACCTCGAGCTCATCAGACGCGCGGAGTGCCGCACGATCGAGATGAACCACGGACAGATCGTGTTCGATTCCGCCGAGCAGGTTTCCGCGAATCCCGCGGGAGGCGATGCGCTATGAGGAACTCATGAGACTCGCATGGCGTGAGGCATTGCTCGCCTTCAAGCGCGCGCCGGTGCTCAGCGTGCTCAGCATCACGACGATCGCGTTTTCGTTGTTCGCGTTCGGGCTGTTCGGCTTGGTGGCGCTGAACATCCGCCACCAGCTGAGCCAGCTCGAAGATCGCGTGGAGATTCGCGCGTTCGTCGTGGACGGCACGAATGCCGAGGCCACGAGCGCGGCGCTCGGCGACATCGGCTCGTTCCCCGAGGTGCTCTCGGCCAAGCTCGTGACGTCCGAAGAAGCCCTCGTGCGCGCGAGAAAGGAACTCGGCGAGTTCAGCGACGTATTCGAAGCGGGAATTTTGCCGGCCTCGATCGACGTAAAGCTCAAGCCGGGCCACAACGATCCCGCGACGGTCTCGGCCGTCGCCGGCAGAATCAAGAACTACGATTTTGTGGACGACGTGCGCTTCGGCGAGGAGTGGGTGCAGAAGCTGTATCGTATCCGCAACATCGCGACTCTCGCCGGGGCCGTGCTGGGACTCGCGTTCGCCGGCGTGGCCGTGATCATCATCGGCTCGACGATTCGCATGGCCGTGCTGGCGCGCGCGCGTGAGATCTCGATCATGCGCGTGGTGGGCGCGACGGACGGATTCATTCGCAGTCCGTTTTTGATCGAGGGCGTACTCAAGGGCACGCTCGGCGGCCTGCTCGCGCTCCTCATGACTTGGCTCGCGAACACGCTGATGGGGAGGTTCGTGTTCAGCGCGGAGTTCTTCGACATGAAGTACGCGCTGGCCGGAGTCGCTGCGGGTGCAATGATAGGACTGCTCGGCAGCGCGTTCTCGGTCGGCCGGCATTTGCGGGAGGTCTAGTGAGGGCCCGCCTCGCGGCGATCCTCGTTATCGCACTCGTCACTGCGCGACTCGCGAGCGGCCAGCAGGCGCCGGCCGCGCAGCAGAACGCGTCGGAGCGACTCAAGGCGGAGAAGGAGGCGCTTGAAAAAATTCGTCTCGAACGCGCCGATCTCCAGCGCCGCATGCGCGAACTGCAGTCGACCGTGCACGACCTCGCGGAGGAGCGCACGAACATCGAACGGCAGGCCGACGCCACAGCGCGAGCCGTGCACACGCTCGACCGCCAGCTCAGCGCCCTCGGCGAAGAAGAGAACAACGCGACGGCGAATTTGATCCGCGCGCAGGACGAGCTCGCGATCAAGCGCGCGGTCCTGCGCAATCGAGTCCGCGAGATATACAAACGCGGGGCGTTGTACTCGGTGGAAGCGATGCTTTCCGTGCAATCGTTCGGCGAGCTCGTCGCGCGATACAAGTATCTGCACCTCGTGGCGCAGCGCGACCGTGCGCTGGTGCACCGCGTGGAGGCGCTCGGCCAGCAGATCGGCAACCAGCGCCAGGTGCTGGTGACGCTGCGCAACGACGTCTCGCTCTCGAGGCAGCAGAAAGCCGAGGAGGAGAAACAGCTGCGCGCTCTCGATGAAAAGCGGGCGCGGAGCCTCGCACAGGCGCAGGCGAAAGCGAAGCAGACGGAAAGTCGTCTCGCGCAAATCGCAAAAGATGAAGCGCGCCTCGGCAGCGTGATCGCTTCGCTCGAGGTGGAGCGCAAGCGGAACGAAGGACGCAGCGGGGGCAGCTTCCCGTCGAACAGCACGCTGAAGACGGCGGACTTCGGCCGGCTCGACTGGCCGGTGGAAGGCAACATCATCTACCAGTTCGGCCGCCTGGTGAATCCCAACAACACCACGACGCGGTGGAATGGAATCGGGATCTCCGCGAGCGAAGGAACGCCGGTGAAGGCCGTTGCGACCGGCGTGGTTGCACTCGTCGACGAGAGCTTCGGCACGTACGGCCGCACCGTCGTCATCCAGCATGGCGGCAACGACTACTCGATCTACAGCTCGCTCGGCAAGATTGCCGTCACGAAGGGGACGAAGATCGTGAAAGGTCA
>JANYIJ010000125.1 GCA_025362095.1 Gemmatimonadota bacterium
TTGATCAGCATGCCGACCACGAACAGCGCGACGATCATCATGGACGATTCGCGCGGAATCGTCACGCCGCCCTGCCGCTCACGCACATAGATCAGCACGGCGCTGAGCAGGACGAGCGCCGTCCAAAGTTCGGCCTGGCCAACGACATTCGCGACGGCCTCGACGTGCACCGGATGCACCGCGAAGAGCGCGGCAGCGACCCACGCGCCCCAGCGCGGCACACACTGCAGGCCGAGCAGCAGCACCAGCACGGAGTCCGCCACGTACAGCGCGATGTTGACGAGATGAAACACGAGCGGCGAGCCGCGTCCGATGGCCCATTGGATGGAATAGATGAGGATCGTCATCGGCCGGTAGAGCGACGCGCCGCGCGTCGTAGGCCAGTACGTCTGACCGAACAGCTCCCACGGACGGTTCAGCGAGTGCACTCGCGCGTTCTCGACGATGATCCAGCGATCATCGTACGCGAACCCGTTGTGGATTCCGACGCCGGAGGCGATGACCGCGAGCGCGGCGATAGAAAGGCCGAGCCACATCCAGCCGCGCGGATCGTCGGCGCCGAGGTCGAACGGCCGCGGCGCGGTTCTTTCTCCGCTCACGCGAACAGGTTGAATCGGAGGATGTGCAGGATCGCGGCGACGCCGTCCTTCCAGCCGATCTTCTTGCCTTCGGCGTATGTGCGGCCGGAGTACGAGATGGGCACTTCAAAAATGCGGACCTTCGCGCGCGAGAGGCGCGCGGTGATCTCGGGTTCGAAACCAAACCGGTCCGACGTGAGATGCAGGGCGCGCGCGACATCACCGCGAATCGCCTTGTAGCACGTTTCCATGTCGGTCAGGTTCAGATTCGTCAGCATGTTGCTGAACGTCGTGAGGCAGAGATTTCCGACCGAGTGCCAGAAGTAGAGCACGCGATGCGGGCCGCCAAGGAATCGCGAGCCGAAGACCGCATCGGCGCGTCCGTCGAGAATGGGCTCGAGGAGGCCGGGCCAGTCGGCGGGATCGTATTCGAGGTCGGCGTCCTGCACGATGACGACGTTGCCCGTGCTCGCTGCCAGCGCGGTGCGGATCGCGGCGCCCTTGCCACGATTGAGATCGTGAAAAATCAGCTTGTCGATCCGGCCGGCGTCTTTCATCCGCTGGAGCATCTCGCGCGTGCCGTCGGTGGAGAAGTCATCGACGCAGATGATCTCCTTCCGCACGGGAACGGCGTGCACCTGATCGAGAATCAGCTCGATCGTCGCGCGCTCGTTGTAGACGGGAATGAGCACAGAGAGCAGAAGCGCCGACGAATCCATCGGCGTCCGTCCGCGAAGGCGCGGAAGGGCGTCGATGGCGTTGGTCGGCGTAAGACGCGCAGGTGAAGTCATTCCGGTGCGGTTGAAAAATGCGGATGCGGAGTGCGGATGTCTATCGGGAAGTTCGAACGTACAGCAAAATGCCCGACGGCGAGACGCTGTTGAACTTGATGCGCGGCGAAGCTGCGCGGGCAAGAATATTGGCCGCCTCGAGTGCCTCGCTGCTACCGACGAGCAGGAAGCTCGGATGGTACGCGTCGAGGATCTCGCCCATCTGCGCCGCGGCCTCCTGCGGTGTGCGCTGGCGGATATAGTTCGCCGCCATGAGTGGCAAAAGCGGGATCGCCGGCCGCCCGGTGTAGAGACTTACCAGCGCGTCGAATTCGCTCGCCACCAGACCTGGTGGAAGGCTCGCTGCAGTCTCCGAGGCAGCGATCGCGAGCTTCGCATTCGCGCGCGCCGGATTCTCCCACGACCGCGATCCGTACTCGCGGAGGTTGAAGCGCAGGAACGAGAGCGCGCACAAGCAGAGCGCGGCGAGCATCACGCCGCGCCCGATGCGCGCGCGGCTCTCCACGGTGCTCCACTTCACGGTCTCCGCCGCGCCGCACGCGACCGCGGTGAGCATCAGCGGCCACATCGGCCACAGGAAGCGGTCGGGCGTGCCGGGCCAGATCAGCACGACGACCAAATACACGGCCAGCGATGCGACGCTCACCGGCGCGCTGCGGCGCAGCCGGCGCACTCCAATCCAAAATGCAATCAGCAGCGGGATCGCGACGACCAGCGCTACGAACCCGCTCACGCCAAAAAGATCGAGCAGGATCGAGAATCCTTTCAGGTTTTCTTTCGCAACGCGCGCGATGAATCCCGCCCCCTCGCTGCGCATCGCGGCGCCCACCCACGCGCCGTATGTGCCGTAGTCACCCGCGAGAATCGGCGGAATCTCTCCGCCATGCCGCATCGTCCAGAGCTGCCACGGCACCAGCAGCAGCGCGATTCCGAGCATCGAGAGCGCGAGGCTTCGCCACTCCCGTCGCACGATCAGCATGATCGCGAGGCCAACACCGAGTGCGATGCCAAGCGTACGAATCATGGTGACCCCGCCGACGGCGATACCGGCGGCGAACGCGAGACCGTTGAGCGACCCGGAATCGCCGTCATGGGTTTTCCCCCGCACACTGCGTTCGCACACCAGCAGCGCCGCCATGAGCGATGCAATGAAAAACGGTTCGGAAAAAAGCACGCCGTCGAGAAAGAGCACCGGCAGCGAACCCGCGAACGCGAGCGAGACGCCTGCGGCGGCCCACGGCGCGAGTCCTGCGCGATTGCGCGCGAACGCGAACGTTGCGAACGCCGCGATCGAAAGCATCGCCGCGTTCAGGAGCTTGAACAGCGTCTCGCTGGCCGGAAACGCGGGCGCAATTTTCCAGAGCGCCGCGAGCAGGAGCGGAAAGGCCGGCGGAAAATGCATTCCCGCCGGCGAGCCAGGCACGAATACGAACCGGTATCCAGTGCCTTCGGCGATCGAGCGCGCGAGCAACAGGTAGCGCGCGTCGTCGTGGAACGCGCCGATCGGAATCGGGTTCATCGCGAACACGCCGAGAGCGAGCGCCAGCGCGATTGTCATCATCGCGGGCCACGCAAGCGCCGCGCGCTTCACGATGATTTCACTTTCCACGAACGACCCGATACGCGGCGCCCCCGCCCGAAAGCGCCGCGATCTGCTCGAGTTTCGGCCCGCCGTTCCGGCCATCGAGCAGCGGCGCCGCATCGCGCTCGCCGGCGACGCCCGAGAACACTGCGTACTGCGGCTTGCCGATTTCGATGAGCGAGCGCAGATCCGCCGCCGCGCGTTCGAGCGGCGTGCCCGCGAAGTACTCATCGGGCGAGAGAATGTGCACGGGCACGACAGTCCGCCCGGTGTGCAGATAGATGAACGGCTCGCCGTCGACCGCGACGACGTCCTCGGGCTTCGTATTCGCGTTGATCCACGCCGCCACCGGCAGCAGTGCGTCAGCATTGATGCGCGCGGCGCTGTCCCACCAGTGCCGCGACGCGCCACGAATCGAATACCCCGCATGCCCGCCGAGCGCGCAGATCCCGATCGCGCACGCGAACGCGCTCGTCACGCGTACGCTCTGGACGGCTCCGGCATGCGTGCCGATCCGCCAGCACTCCACGATGCCGCTCGCGAGCAGCATGCCGAGCAGCGGCCAGATGGCCCACATGAAACGGTCCGGGGCATAGGGCCACGCAAACACGACGGCGAAATAGAAGAGCATGAAGAGCAGCGCCGTTGTCGCGCGGCGGCGCGCGCGAATCACCGCGATCGCGCTCACCACGATCACCAGCGTCACGAGCAGCGGACGGATTTCACGGGGGCCGAACGGAAAGAGCGATACGCCGAGCGAGCGCATCACGCCGAGCAGGTTCATCCGCGCGATGATCAGCGCGAACGCGGTACCGCGCTCGCGATACATGCCGAGCACCCAGTCGAGGTAGGGGCCGTACGATCCTCGATACGGCGTGGCGAGCTCGTGCACCCGCGTCGCGATCCAGTACTGCCACGGCGCGAGCACGGCGAGCGCGCCGGCCGCGGCAACGAGCGACTCCCGGCGCCGCCGGGCGATGAGCAGCGCGATCACGATTGCAGGAACCAGCACGAGGCCGGCGCTGCGCACGAGCGTGAGCACGCCTGCCCCGACTCCAGCCGCGAGCGCGCTGCGCCAGTCGCCGCGATCAACCGCGCGATCGGCAATCACGAGCGCGCACACGAGCGCCACGAAAAAGAGCGGCTCCGAAAAGAGCACGCCCGCAATCACGATCACCGGCAGCGCCGCCGCGAAGACCACCGCAGCCGCAGCCGCAACCGGAGGCGGCACGTCGAACCGGCGCACGCCGTACCAAGTGGCGAGCGCAGCGCCCGCTGCGAGCAGCAGCGGGTTCACGAGTTTCAGCAGCACAACATTCTCGGGAAACGCCGGGCTCAGCTTCCATACGATGGCGAGCAGCGCGGGCCAGACCGGCGGGAAGTGCACTGCTGGCGGCGCACCGGGCAGGTGCAGAAAGCGATAGCCCGCGCCCGTCGCCAGCGACTTCGCTCCGATCAGATACACGCCGTCGTCCCAAAAGACGCCAACGGGCACGGCGGTGATCGCGGCGAGCGCGAGCGCCCCGACTATTGCGCCCGCGGCCAGCACGTACGCGTTCACACCGCGCAGCCGGCGCGGTCCGTCACTCACGTTTCAACACCGAACCGCGAGAGTTTGCGATGCAGCGTCGACGGATCGATGCCGAGCACCTCGGCGGCGCGCGTCTTATTCCCCTGCTCGCTCTCGAGCACCCACATGATGTATGCGCGCTCGATCGTTTCCATGGTGGGATTCGCGGCGGTCCGGTCCGACACCAGGGGTTCCGCGCGCCGCTCGGAAATCTTTTCGGGCAGTCCGTCCGGGCCGATCGCTTCGCCATCGGTGAGGATCACGGCGCGCTCGAGCGCGTTTTCCAGCTCGCGCACATTGCCGGGCCACGAGTACGACTGGAGGATTTCCATGGCCGAATCACTGATGTGCTTTTGCGGCTCGTTGCGGTGCTCCGCGTGGCGGGCGAGGAAGGTCTCGCAGAGGAGCGGGATGTCGTCGGCGCGCTGGCGCAGCGGCGGCAGGTGCAGCGCGATCACGTTGAGTCGATAGAACAGATCGCGGCGGAAATTGCCGCGCTTAATCTCTTCTTCGAGATCGCGGTTGGTGGCGGCGAGAATGCGGGTGTCGATCGGGATCGCGTCGGTCGCGCCGACCGGAATTACTTCGCGATGCTGGAGCACGCGCAGGAGCTTGACCTGCGTCGCCGGCGTCGTCTCGCCGATTTCGTCGAGGAAGAACGTGCCTCCCGCTGCGGCGGTGAAGAGTCCGGATTTGTCGCGCACGGCGCCGGTGAAGGATCCCTTCACATGGCCGAACAGTTCGCTCTCGAGCAGCCCCTCGGGCAGCGCGCCGCAGTTGATCGAGAGGAAAGGACCATCGGTGCGGTGCGAGAGATCGTGGATGTAGCGCGCCACGACCTCCTTGCCCGTGCCCGATTCTCCCATGAGGAGCACCGTGCTGTCGGTGGGCCCAACAGCCTCGGCCAGCCGCAGCACCTCCAGCCATTTGCGATTGCTGCCGATCGGCGCGCCGGCGGCGCTGCGGTCGCGGCGGCGGATCTCTTTTTTGAGCGTCGTGTTCTCGACGCGCAGCATGCGATGCTCTGCCGCGCGCCTCAGGATCGCGATGAGCTCGTCGTTGCGAAAGGGTTTCTGTATGTAATAGAAGGCGCCTTCGTTCACGGCTTGCATGGCTGACTGGAGCGTCGCCTGCGCGGTCATGAGAATCACCGGTGTGTCCGGGTCGTGCGCTCTCGCCGCCGACAGAATGTCGACACCGCCCACCTGCGGCATGCGCACGTCGGTGAGGACAATATCCGGCGAGAGCTGCGGAATCTTCTCGAGCGCCGCCTTGCCGCCGAGGGCGACGTGCGGAGCGAACCCTTCATTGCGAAGAAGAATTTCCAAGGTCTCGAGAATTCCAGATTCGTCGTCGACGACAAGCACCGTGGGCTTCTCGCCCGTGGGCGTCAGGTTTGAATCGCGTTCCATCACGCTTTGGCTCCATCGAGTGGTTCGGCGCGCGGCAACAGCACGGTGAAGCGCGTGCCGCGATCGTTCGTGTCCACGAGCATCACGCCGCGGTGGGCCTCAATCGCGCGATGCGCGATGGCAAGACCGAGTCCGCTGCCGCCCGTTTTTGTCGTGGTGAATGGCTCGAAGAGCCGGTCCTGCACCGATGCTGGGATTCCGGGGCCTTCGTCGATCACCTGCAGCGCTACCGCGCCGTGTGGAAACGGCACTCCGCGAGGCAGTTGATCTCCCGTGGCGATTGACGCGAGGAGGCGCACGCGCTCGTTCGGGCGGCTCGCCTGGATCGCATTGAGCACGAGGTTGAACACCGCTCGGTGCAGGAGATCGTCGTCGCCGAGCACCATCAGCGGCGCCGGCGCGACGTCGACGACGAGCCTCACGCTCTCGGTCCGCGCGGGATGCGCGCCGGCAAGCGCCGCTGCGCCGCGCACGACGGCCGCGACGTCGACGGCGTCGCGGCGCGTGACGCGCACGCGGGCAAAATCGAGAAATTCCGAGAGCAGGCGCGAAAGACGATCCGACTCGCGCACGATCAGGTTGCCGAGCGTCCGCTCGTCGTTCGTTGCGACTGGACGCGCAGACAGCTGCTCGACGGCGCTGCGAATCGACGCCAGCGGATTCTTGATTTCATGCGCGAGCGAAGCCGAGAGTTCGGCCACGGCCTCGAGACGCTGCGCGCGGAGATTGAGCTGCTCGAGACGTTTCTGGTCGGAGATATCCTGAAAGATCGCCGTGGTGCTCGGGCCGACGTTCGCGTCGACTCCCACGGCGGACGTCGTCGTGACGCCGAATGAGAACGAACGGTCGGGACGAACTATCTCGCCCTCCGCGCGCAGCGAGTTCATGTGGTCGCGCACGGCATGATCCAGGGAGTCCGCGAGCACCGGCGACACCGCGCGAACCACGGAGACAATTGGCGAGCCGACGAGCGGTTCGAGATCGATGCCGAGCAGTTCGCTGGCGCTTGGGTTTGCGAAGAGCAGCGCGCCCGTGTCATCCACGGTCATAATGCCGCTCTTGATGTTCGCGAGGATGTCTTTTTCGCGGAGGCGCACACGCGTGAGCTCGGCGACGAGCAGCTCGCGTCCCTGCCCCGCCTGCTGCAGGCGCGCGCTGATGTAGACCGTGCTGAGTGCGACGATCGAGAACACGAGCAGCTGCAGCGTGGTGGCGTTGCTGAAACCGCTGACCATGATCGCGTCGAACGCGTAGATCACGAGTCCAAGCGCGGCGATCAAGAGCGCGCCGCCGATCGGCAGCATCAGCGCGGCGGCCGCGTTCACCAGGATGTACAGCGCGGCGAACTGCGCGCCGCGTTCCGGCACCGTCGTCACGTGCACGACGGCCGTGACGACGAGCAGGTCGAAGGTCAGCTGCCCGTACAGAAATCCCTTTGTGAGCGGCTTCCGATTAACTTCCGTCCAGAAGAACGACGCGGCGGTAAAGAAAATCGCGCCGACGAGCGTGGCCGTCGAAATGAACGTCTTGGTCTGCTCGGTATAGAACCAGGTGACGACCGCCGCCACGAAAATCGACGACGCGATCGACAGCCTGCCGATGTAGATCCAGCGAATCAGCCGTCGAGGATCGAGGACGACGTTGTAGAGAGTGTCGACCTGCGGAGACGAGTGGCGCACGGCGACCCTGGGAGAGGCGTTGCAAAACGCGGTGGAGACATCATCGCGGTTCGCGTTGCATAATGCAAGAGAGGAGTATGGAAACCAACGCAGACGAGCTAAAAGTCAACGGGTTCCTTTCAATTCCGAGGTCGGAGCTCATCGTGCGCGCCTCCCGAAGCGGGGGGCCGGGTGGTCAGCATGTGAACACGTCGTCGACTCGGGTCGAAATCGTGTGGAATGTGTTGGGTTCGACGGTCCTGTTCGACGACCAGCGCGCGCTTCTATTGAAGGCGTTGCGCACGCGACTTTCGGCGGCGGGCGATCTTCGTGTGGTGGCGAGCGACACGCGCAGTCAGGCACGAAACCGCGCGCTCGCCGAGCAGCGGCTCGCGGACATCGTGCGACTGGCGCTGGTGGTGAAGAAAGCGCGGAAGAAAACGCGCCCCACGCGGAGTGCGGTGGAACGGCGGCTCGCGGAGAAGAAACTTCACTCGAAAAGGAAGGGCGACCGACGGGACAAGGGCGGCGACGAGCGAGGGTGAGGGGCGATCGGGCGAAGAGCAACGCGTCAGGAGCGACTACGAAGTCGGCGGCTCGCCGTACGGATCACCCGGCGGCGCGCGCAGGGCCGGCGTGGGAGTCGGAAGTTCGCGCCGTTCGATCCAGCGCGTGAAATCACCCGCGATCGCATGCCAGTGGGCGCGCACTTCGTCTGTTCCCGGCGCGGCCGCACTGGCGGCCGCCTTCGCGCGCAGCTGCGTGATCTTGAACTCGGCCATCGCGCGAACTTCGGGCGCGGCGTCTTTATCGGCTGCGAGCGTGAGCAGGCGATCGGCGAGCGCCCGCTGC
>JANYIJ010000168.1 GCA_025362095.1 Gemmatimonadota bacterium
GTCGCGGCAGTGGTGATCGCCTCGCTCGGACTATCATGGTGCTTTGGCTTTAACGCGCTGAGCTATCTCGCGGTGCTGATCGGGCTCGCGATGATCCGTTTGCCTGCGCGCGATCCGGCGGCGCGAGCTGTCGATCACCCGTCGGCGATCGCCGGCATCCACGAGGCGCTGCGCTACGTGCGCAACGACCGGATCATGTGGATCCTGATGCGGATCGTTGCGGTGTTCTCGGTGCTCAGCGTTCCGATCCTCACTCTGTTGCCGGTGGTGGCGCGCGACGTGCTGCACCTAAACGTCTCGGGCTACGGTCTGCTCATGACGTGCTACGGAGTGGGCGCGACACTCGGAGCGCTTGCGATCGCGTCGCAGGGAGAAAAACTGAAACGCGGGCGAACATTGACGATCAGTTCGATCGGACTCGGCACCGCAATCCTTTTGTTCTCGCTCTCACACTCCGTGGTATTCAGCGGAGTGATGCTCTTCGTGACCGGCGTGGCAGTGATCACGAACAACGCGCTGATCAACACGCTGCTTCAGCACCGCGTGCCCAACGAGCTCCGCGGCCGCGTGATGGCGATCTACGTGATGGTATACATCGGCATGAACCCGATCGGATCGTACATCGGCGGATGGATCGCGTCGCTCGTCGGGGCGAACTGGGCGATCGGCGGAATGGCGGCACCCATGGTCGTGTTCACTCTCTGGGCTTTTCATCGCTACGGCGAGCTCAGGCGCGCGTAGCTCTTGCAGGCAGGTTAATTCGTTCTTCGTTGGTTGGTTAACAGAAGTTGACTTCGGTTAACCAACCGACAAGAAACGCATTAACACGCAGTGTCTCGCCGCTAGTTCTCTTCTACCGGCGTGTCGATTGCCGCGCGAATGATTTTCCCCAGCGCCTGCGCCGTGAACGGCTTCTGCAAAAAGTGCAGCGACTGTTCTCTGAGTTGCTGCAGCAGCGCGACATCGTCCGTGTAGCCCGACACGAACACGACGCGCATCGCGGGACGGAGTTTGCGCACTGCCTCGGCCATTTCGCGGCCGTTGATTCCGGGCATCACGACGTCGGAAAGCAGCACGTCGATATTTCCGATGTGATCCCGCGCGAAATCGAGCGCCTGCCGCGGTCCGGCTGCCGAGATGACGCGAAAGCCGAGGCTTTCGAGCATGCGCGAGGTCACCCGCCGCACGGCATCGTCATCTTCGACGAGCAGCACGGACTCATCTCCGCCGAATGCGTTCGTCCCGCCATCCGGCGACACACGCTGAATCGCCGGCTCTCCGGGAGCGAACGGGAGATACGCTCGCAGCGTGGTGCCTGCGTGCGGTTTTGTCTGCAGCCGCACCTGACCGCCCGCCGCCTGTACGATGCTGAACACCATTGAGAGGCCGAGGCCCGTTCCCTTGCCGCGCTCCTTGGTTGTGAAGAAAGGTTCGAACGCTCGCTCGGCCGTGGCCGCGTCCATCCCCATCCCGTTGTCGGTCACGGCGAGCAGGACCCACGCACAGTCCGAAAGCCCCGTCGGACCGGATCCGGGCTCAATCCTGTCAACGTGCACGACGGCGGAGCCGCCGTCCGGCATTGCGTCGCGCGCGTTGACGAGGAGGTTGAGCACCACCTGCTCGAGCTGGCTCGGATCGGCGAGCACCGTGCAGGGGAGCCGGTCGAGCCGCAGGTCGAGTTTCACCTGCTCGCCAAGCGTGCGGGCAAGCAGCGGCTGCATGCCGCGCACGACATCGCGCACGTCGACGAGCGTCGGCGCCGACACTTTCTGCCGTGAGAAGGTGAGGAGGCGCTTGGTCAGGTCGGTCGCGCGCATTGCGGATCCGCGGGCGTGCCGGAGCTCGTCGGTCGCCTCGTGGTCCTCGGGGAGCGCCGTGAGCGCGAGTTCCATGCCGCCCAGAATCGCGGTGAGCAGGTTGTTGAAATCGTGCGCGATGCCAGCGGCGAGGCTCCCGACCGCTTCCATCTTCTGCATCTGGCGCAGCTGCGCCTGCGACGCCGCGAGCGCGGCTTCCGCGCGGTGGCGCTCGGAGATGTCGTGAATCACCACGAGGTAGGCGTCGTGCCCGCCCCACGTGATTGGCGACGAATGAATTTCCGCTTCGAACGTATCGCCGCTCTTCACGAGGTAGTTCCAGACGCCCGTGTTGTTGCGGCGCGCGATCGGCCCGCTTACCAAGTCTTCGAATCGCTGGACCTCTTCCGTCGGCCGCACATCTCGGGCGGTCATCGTGAGGAACTCTTCGGGCGAATATCCAAACCGCTCCACGGCGGCATCGTTCACGGCGAGGAACCGCCGCGTGTCGAATTCCCAAATCCACATTGGAAGGGGATTGCCTTCGAACACGAGACGGTAGCGCCGCTCATTTTCCTGGAGCGCCCGAGTCTGTGATTCGACGGTTTCCGCCATCTGGTTGAACGCCGACGCGAGCGTGCCGACTTCGCTCGTTGCGGTCACTGAGCCACGCCGCGTGAAGTCGCCGCCGGCAATCGCCTTCGCGTCGGCCGTGAGCGCGATGATCGGCCGGCTGATGCGACCGGCGACGAGGGCTGCGACGAGCAGCGCGAGCGTGAGTGTCAGAACGATCACGAGCAGTTCGCCACCCGATCGCGCCGACTGCTGCCGCGCGGCCACGGCGGTCGAAATGCCGACGACAACCATCCAGGGCGCGTGCTCGACCCGCTCCCACGCGCGCACGCGGTCGACGTTGTCGAGCTCGCTGCTGCCCGTGAGCGTGCCATGCGGATTGCTCATCATCTCGCGAAAGCCGATCGTCTTACTCACTTCAGCGCCCACGAACTTCGCCGGCTCAGCCGAACGAAAGACGATGCGGCCGCCGAGATCGAGCACCGTGACGACCGATCCAGCCGGGAGCGATCCCGCGTCGACGATGTACCGCAACGAGTCGAGCAGGTACGCGGCGGACACGACCGCGACGAAGCTGCCAGATCGTCCCCGAACCGGCACCCCGTATCCGACCATCCAATGGGTGGAGTCCGGCCGCGATCGCACGGGCTCGCCAACCGCGAACGCTCCGGAACGCAGCGCTTCGGTATAGTAGCGACGGTCATCGATCGAGTACGCGCGGCGCGGTGACGCAGGCGCGTGCGCGACGCCGATGTTACCGCCGCCGACGAGCTGCACTGCGAGAGAACCGAGGGTTCCCACGGTGCGGTCGTCAAGCAGTGTCAGCACGCTGTCGTTGAACCTGATGTCCGGGGGATCAGCCCGGACCATCATTGCAGCCACCTCCAGCGAGACCTGCGTGCGCCGGACGAATTCATCAGCACGCGCGGCGATCAGTCGCGCAACCTCGCGCGTTCGCTCCTCCACGCGCGAGCGCGAGTCCGCCCGCTGTTCGGCGAAATGCCAGATGGCGATCCCCAGCATCGGCGTGAGCAGCGCCAGCGTGAGAAGCGTCAGACGCGCGCGGATGCCGAGCGGCGGAAACTTCACGCGTTACGCCGACATGCCGCCGAGCGCGTCCTCACCGCCGCCGCGACGGCGGCGCGATTCATCGCGCGGCGCGCGACCGTACGAGCCAGCATCGTTGCGCGAAATCTTCCGCCGCGCGACCAGCGCCTCAAGCACGAGTTCACACGCGCCCGCGACGAGCGCATCATCGCGCTCGGCGGCGAGATCGTGCTCGATGACGACCGCCATCAGCCCCGGCACCGTGTTGAATGCTGCGCGCAGCGTACCGGATGGCGCCTCGTCCGTGACCTGGAGAGCGGCGCCGCCGTCGAACCACATCACGATTTCGTCGGTGTCGGCATGCGGCGCGTGCGCCTTGAGTGTCGCGTCCGCCGCGCGTCTGATCAGTTCGCGCGCAATCGCTGCGCCGCCGACCAGCTCGCCCTCGTATTCCAGCTCGATTTTTCCGGTGATCGCTGGCAGCGCCGCGTAGACATCCGCGAGCCGCGGCACGACTTCTTTTTCACCGAGCCGCAGCGAGCGCCGCTCCGCATTCGACACCACGTTCTCGAGCACGCTGATCGGCAGCCGCTGTGAGACGCCCGAGCGGCGGTCGATGCGCTTGTCGGTGCGCGCCTCGAACGCGATCCGTTCGACGAGCTCCGCGAGCAGCGGCGGGATCCGCGCGGGATTCGGGCCGCGAGCCGTCCACGCTTCCTGCCGCGTAATCTCCACGCCGAGCTCCACCTCCTCGGGGTAGTGCGTGATGATTTCGCTTCCGATGCGATCCTTGAGCGGCGTGATGATCTTGCCGCGCGCCGTGTAATCCTCGGGATTCGCGGTGAAGCACAGAAGGACGTCGAGCGAAAGGCGCACCGGATATCCTTTGATCTGGACGTCGCCTTCCTGCATGATGTTGAACAGCCCGACCTGCACTTTGCCCGCGAGATCCGGCAGTTCGTTGAGCGCGAAAATGCCGCGATTCGCGCGCGGCAGCATGCCGTAGTGGATCGTGAGTTCGTCGGAGAGAATGTGTCCGCCGCGGGCGGCTTTGATCGGATCGAGGTCGCCGATCAGGTCGGCGACCGTGACATCGGGCGTGGCGAGCTTCTCGACGAATCGCTGATCGCGATCGACCCACGCGATCGGCGTGTCATCGCCGGCGGTAGTGAGCAGCTCGCGGGCGTACTTGGAAATCGGGTTGAACGGTGAATCATTGATCTCGCTGCCGGCGACGATCGGCAGCGCGTCGTCGAGAAGCGTCGTGAGCGACCGGAGGATTCGCGACTTCGCCTGACCGCGCAGTCCGAGCAGAATAAAGTTGTGCCGGGAGAGCAGCGCGTTCACGATCTGCGGCATCACCGTTTCATCGTAGCCGAGCACGCCTTGGAACAGCGGCTTTCCCGCGACGAGCCGCGCGAGAAGGTTCGCGCGAATCTCATCCTTCACCGAGCGGTGCTGCCGCTCGGGAGAGGCGAAGGGCGAGCGCTTGAGTGCGCCGAGTGTGTTCGGGTGCTGGGACACGGTGCGGTCCGGTGCGGGAGAAGTGGAATCTACCGGTGTTCAGTCCGCTGGGGAGATCTCGACGAGATTGTCGTAGAACACCGGGCCGTGGCCCAAGTCGGTCTCGCGCTGGGATGTGGTCGCGTTCGCGTTCGCGTGATCGGCGGTCAGCTTCAGCCACCAGACTGACGGCGCCCACACGACGCCCTCGCGAACTCCGTCGCCGATCTTTGCGACCGCGGTGAAGTGTCCGCGATCGTTCTCGACGATCACGCGCATCCCCGCGCCGATTCCGCGGCGCGCGGCGTCGTGCGGGTGCACCAGAACTTCTGGCTCTGCGTTCCGCCGAAGCGACTCGACGTTTACGAACGTCGAGTTGAGGAACTGGTGCCGCGGCGAGGAAATCAGCGTGAGCGGGAAACGCGCGGCGAGCTCGGGCACATTCTCAGGGAATTCGTACGGCGCCGTAAATGCGGGCACGGCGTCGAGCCCCATGTCGCGCATGCGCTCGGACACGAACTCACATTTTCCGCTCGGCGTGGGGAAACCGCCTTCGGCGAACGGCACGTGCGGGACCGGCAGATTCAGCCGCGTCCAGCCGTTCGCCATGAGCGTGTCGAACGTGACGCCCTTCATCGTGTCGCTCGTGGTGTCGAGCGACTGCCGGATGAGCGTGACGTCATCGTCCTGAAGCGACGGATGCGTCATGCCCATGCGCGCGGCGAGCAGCCGGAAAATCTCGCTGTTCGGCTTCGCCTCGCCCATCGGCGCGATCGCGGGCTTGTTCAGCGTCACGTACAAATGGCCGTACGAGAAATGCACGTCCCAGTGTTCGAGCTGCGTGGTCGCGGGGAGCACCCAGTCGGCCCAGTCTGCCGTGTCGGTCTGGAAGTGCTCGAGCACCACGGTGAACAGATCCTCGCGCGCGAGTCCGCGCAGTACGGCGTTGCTGTCTGGCGCGACGGCCGCGGGATTCGAGTTGTAGACGACGAGCGCCTTCACCGGCGGCCCGCCGACTCCGGCGTCGTTGCTGGTGAGCGCCTCGCCGAGGCGGATCATGTTGATGAGACGAACGGGCGGCGACAGATCGGGTCGCTCGAGCGCCTTCTTGTTGAACTGAAAGTTCGCGCTGGTGGAGAGCTGGACTCCGCCGCCCGCGCGCCGCCAGTGTCCGGTTACCGCGGGCAGGCACGCGATCGTGCGCACCGCCATGCCGCCGCCGCCGTGCCGCTGAAGTCCGTAGTTAATGCGCACGAACGCGGCCTTTGCCTTTCCGTACTGGCGGGCGAGTTCAACGATGCGCTGCGCTGGAATACCGGTGATCGACGCGACGCGCTTGGGCGGGTATTCGAGTGCGCGCGCGCGAAGTTCTGCTTCGCCAAGCGTGTGGCGCGCCAGGTAGTCGTCGTCCTGCAGACCTTCGGCGAAGATGACGTGCATCATGCCGAGTGCGAGCGCCGCGTCGGTGCCCGGGCGAATTCCAATCCACTCGTCGCACTGGTCGGCCGTCCGCGTGCGGATCGGGTCGATCGCAATCACCTTCGCGCCGTTTGCTTTCGCCTGCAGCACGAACGGCCAGAGATGCGGATTCGCTGTGAGCGTGTTCGTTCCCCAGAGCAGAACGAGATCGCTTTGCGGAAGTCCCTGGCCGTCGGCTCCGACGCTCGCGCCGACTGTCATTCTCATTCCGACAGTGCCCGCCATGGAGCAGATCGTGCGATCGAGCTGCGACGCGCCGAGTAGATGGAAAAATCGGCGGTCCATCGAGCTCCCCTGCACGAGCCCCATGGTGCCGGCGTATGAGTAGGGCAGGATCGACTGCGGTCCATCGGCCGACTGCGCGATGCTGGCGAGCTTCGCCGCGATCACGTCGAGCGCTTCGTCCCACGTGGCGGGTTCGAACTGCCCGCTCCCTTTGGGCCCGACGCGCTTGAGAGGAGTTGTGAGCCGATCGCGATGGTATGTCCGCTCGAGATAGCGATTGACCTTCGCGCAGAGGAACCCCGCCGTGAACGGATGGTCGGGATCGCCCTGAATGCGCGTGGCCCGGCCCTCCTCGACGGTTACCAGCGTCGCGCAGGCATCGGGGCAGTCGTGCGGACAAGCCCCTCTTACCACGGTCGGTGCGGCCATGCTCGTAATCTATAGAAAAGCGGCGACGGGCGACTCGTGAGCGACGACCGGCGAAGGGCGACATGCAAGGGGCGCGTCGGCCGCTCGACCTTGATAATCCACTCTAAAAACGATAGCTTTGTTTGCTGTCCGAGGACTGCGTATACGGCGCAGTCTCACATGTGCCTATCCAGTACTCGTAAGGAGATTTTGCCATGAAGAAGATTGCTTTCGTCGCTGCCGCACTCGTGCTCGCCGCTTGCTCGGCCGATGAAAAGAAGGCCGATGCGCCGGCCGCCGCTGCTCCGGCCGCCGCTGC
>JANYIJ010000188.1 GCA_025362095.1 Gemmatimonadota bacterium
CCGCGATCAACGGCGCCGGCGGCAGCGAGTGACCAACCGCCATCTCTTTCACCCGGGCGAGCAAATCCTTCACGGTAGCCCCCTCGCGAAGGTCGATGGCGACACTAGGCGCGCCGAAAGCGTCTGCATACGACGCAAAGAGAAGCACTCGAACGTTCATTCCGGAAAATACACAGAACACACGATGAAGCACACGGTCTAACAGCGTACAGCTAACAGGTGTCGTCTTTCAGCTAGCGGTTCGGTCTTTCGGCTTGCAACTGCTATTGAGCTATTCGCTTACGCGTCCGCCAACTCCGAGATGTCTATATCCGCCACCATCGCCCTCAACTCCTTCGATGGTTTGAACACCGGCACCGGCCGCGCGGACACTTCCACGGGCGCGCCCGTCCGCGGATTGCGCGCCATGCGCGTCTTCCGCTGACGAATCTTGAACGTGCCGAACCCGCGCACCTCGATGTTCTTCTGATCTTTCAGCGCGTCTTTGATGGCATCCAAAAAGGAGTCTACGACACGCGCGCAGTCCTTTTTGGAGATCATCGGACCCGAAGTCTGTGAGATCGCCTCGGTGACTAGCTCGACCAGATCGGCTTTGGTCATTTACATCCCTCTGCGGAGGACACTCGGCAACGGCCGTAAGTGCATCCAGTCTAGGATGTTATCTACCGTGGTGTCAAGCGGTTGGATGGCTGGTCCTACGTTCGCAAGAGCCCCGTAAAGGGCCCTGGGAGGCCTCTGGCCCCTCTAGGAACCCGCTTCTACGGCCTGCATGAACTCGTCGAACAATCCGCGGGCGTCGTGGGGCCCTGGGGCCGCCTCCGGATGGAACTGTACTGCGAAGACTGGCAAGCGCTTATGGCGCAGCCCCTCGATCGAGCCGTCGTTCAGATTCACGTGCGTCACCTGCAGATCGGGCGCGCCGGGGATCTCGCCCTCGGATCCTTTCACCGCGAATCCATGATTCTGCGAGGTAATCAGAACCTTCCCTGAGGAAAGCTCCTTCACGGGATGGTTCCCCCCGCGGTGACCGTACGGAAGCTTGAATGTCGTCGCGCCGTAGGTAAGACCGATGAGCTGGTTTCCGAGGCAGATCCCGAAAACAGGTACTTTGGCATTCGCGATGTCGCGAATGTTTTGCATGGCGTACGTCACGGCCTCGGGATCGCCGGGTCCATTCGAGAGAAAAACGCCGTCGGGCTTGAGAGCGAGAACCTCTTTCGACGTCGCGGTCGAGGGAACGACGGTGATCCTGCAATCGCGATCTTCGAACAGGCGGAGGATGTTGTGCTTGATGCCGTAGTCGTACGCGACGATGTGCGTCTGCGCGGTGGGCTTGCCCCAGGAGTACGCTTTGCTCGTCGTGACGAGCGACGCGAGGTCGAGGCCCGACATCGACGGGCATGAATCGAGCGCGGCCTTTGCCGCGGCATCGGGCGCGTCGCCGGAGCCGATGACGCCGCGCATCACGCCCACGGTCCTCAAGTGACGCGTGAGGCGACGAGTGTCAACATCGTACAGGATGGGGATTTCCGCCTTAGCCATGTAGCCGGCCAATCCGCCCCCTGCTCTCCAGTTTGAATACGTCGTGGAAAGTTCGCGAACCACCACGCCGCTCACCTGCGCGCGCGTGGATTCGGGATCCTCTGCATTCACGCCATAGTTGCCGATCATGGGTGAGGTCATGACTACGATCTGCGCGCGATACGAGGGATCGGTGAAGACCTCCTGATATCCGCTCATGTTCGTGGTGAAGACGACCTCCGCGACGGCCGGCACACTCTGCGTCGTTGAGATATGGCCGTGAAAAAGGGTTCCATCCTCAAGGAGGAGGAACCCTTTTGGTGCTCTGAGAATGCTCACGCGATCAGGGCTTCTTGGCGGGCGCGGCTGACTTTGCGGGAGCCTTTGATCCGCTGTCCGGCTTGCCAGTGACAGTCGGCGCCGGTGCGCCCGGCAAGGCGGTGCTCGGTGCCGGAGCAGCGCCAGGAACTGCCGGATTTGTCGTGCCCGGGATTGCCGGCGCCGTCCGCGGCGCGGTCGGGGCTGCTTTGGTCGGCGCGAATGACTTATCGAGAATCGAAGTCGGCACGCGGCCACGGCCGGCGGCGATTTCGAGAATGAACGCGAGTCCGATGAAGATTCCACCACACCACCAGCTCGCCTTCGTGAGCAGGTTGCCCGCCTGACGCGTGCCGAACAGTGCGTCGCTCGAAGAAGAAGCGCCGCCGAACGCCGCCGCCATGCCGCCGCCTTTTCCGCTCTGAAGCAGAATGGCGATGATCAGCACGAGCGCATCGATGATGAGGAGGGTGAGCAGGAACTTGTAGATCATAATGACTTCGGGGCCCTATTTGCTGGGGTGTGGTAAGCCTCGAAGAATAGCTGACTTACCGGGAAGACTCAAGGGTGATCGAGCGGTTCTGAGAGGGAGTTCAAGTCGGAGGGATGAGTTGGAGTCTGTAGTTCGGAGTATGAGTTCGAGTCGGAGTTGGAGTGCGAGTCGGAGTTACAGTGCGAGTTGAAGGAAGTGCGAGAGCTCCCACTCGCACTTGAACTCCGACTCCGACTCAAACTCCGAACTACAGACTCGAACTCATCCCTCCGACTACAACTCGCTCTCGTCACTGCCGTCAGGCCCGCACAATCGCCGCCCACCCCTCAGCATCAAGACTCGCCCCTCCAACCAGCAGCCCATCCACCTCTGCCGCCGCGAGAAGCGCCGTCGCGTTGCCCCTGTTCACACTCCCGCCGTAAAGAATCGGAACCGCCTCCCCCCTCTCGCCCGTGAGCGTGCGCAGTTCCGCCCGAATCATCGCGTGCACCGCACTCGCATCCGACGGCGACGCGGTTTTCCCAGTACCAATCGCCCACACCGGTTCGTACGCCACGAGCGACGACGCGATGTGCTGCGCGTCGATCGTCGCGACAGCCGCACGCAGCTGCCGAATCACCACCGCGCCCGTCTCACCCGCCTCACGCTGCGCCAGCGTCTCGCCTACGCATACGAGCGGCGTGAGTCCCGCTCGTATCGCTGCGGCCGCCTTCTTCCCGGTCTCTTCGTCGGTCTCGCCGAACACGTGCCGCCGCTCGGAATGGCCGACGAGCACGAACTTCGCTCCCGCCGCTCGCGCGATCGGAGCGGAGTTCTCGCCCGTGAATGCGCCTTTGTCTTCCCAGTGAATATTCTGAACGCCGAGCTGAATATCAGGCCGGTCCTTCAGCGCCTCCGCAACGGCGTGCAGCGCGAGCGCAGACGGAAAAATCAGCACCGTGCGATCCTGCTGCCGCGGAAAATACGCGAGGAATTGCCGGATGAACGCGCTCGCGTCGGCGGGCGCCTGATTCATTTTCCAATTTGCTGCGAAGATCGGATGTCTCATTTGTCTGTCTTCTCGTCGAGCGCCGTAACGCCGGGGAGGTCTTTTCCCTCGAGGAATTCGAGCGACGCGCCGCCGCCGGTGGAGACGTGGCTCATCTTGGATGCGAGGCCCAGCTGCTCGACCGCTGCCGCCGAGTCGCCGCCGCCGACAATCGTGACTGCGCCTTTCGCCGTCGCCTCCGCCATCGCGTTCGCGATCGCCTTCGTGCCCTTGTCGAACGGCGGAGTTTCAAACACCCCCATCGGCCCGTTCCATACGATGGTCTTGGCGGCGAGAATCGCGCGAGTGTAAGACTCTGCCGAGTCGGCGCCGATGTCGAGCATCGCCTCTTTCGCCGGAATCGCGTCGCGTTTTACATCGTGCGCTTTCGCCGCCGCTTCGATTGACGGCGCAACCGTTGCATCGTGCGGGAGCGTGAGGCGGAACGCCGCGCGCTCGATCAGCGCCTCCGCCATGTCGATGCGGTCGGGTTCCACGAGCGACGTGCCGGTCTCGAATCCCATCGCCTTGAAAAACGTACACGCCATCGCGCCGCCGACGAGAATGCCGTCGACTTTCGGCAGCATCGCTTCGATCACGTCGATCTTGCCGGAAATTTTCGAACCGCCGAGTATCGCGACAAACGGGCGCTTGGGTTTCTCCAGCGCGGCACCGAGCCAGTTGAGCTCGGCTTCCATGAGCAGCCCCGCGACCGCCGGATGCAGAAACGCGGCAACGCCCGCTGTGGACGAATGCGCGCGATGCGCGGTGCCGAACGCGTCATTCACGTAGAAATCGCCGAGCCGCGCGAACGACTTGGAGAGCGCAGCGTCGTTTTTTTCCTCGCCCGCAAGAAAGCGCGTGTTCTCGAGGAGAATCACGTCGCCGTCAGCAAGCGCTTTGGTAGCCGCGACTGCGCCGTCGGTGTCGGTCTCGGGAAAAAACTTGACCGGTTTTCCGAGCAGCTCACCGAGCCGGGTCGCGACAGGAGCGAGCGAGTACTTCGCTTCGGGCTTCGCCTTTGGGCGGCCGAGGTGCGAGAGCAGCACGATTCGCGCGCCGCCTTTGATCAACAACTGAAGCGTCGGCAGCGCGGCGCGAATTCGCGTGTCGTCCGTGATGCGCGCGCCATCGAGCGGCACATTGAAATCGACGCGCACCAGCGCGCGCTTCCCCTTGATCTCGGCGGGCCGGAGATCTCGGATCGTGCGCTTGTTCATGATGGGCGCGCGCGGCTAGAGGCGGGCGCCGACGTACGCGAGCAGGTCCACGCACCGGCACGAGTAGCCCCACTCGTTGTCGTACCAGCCGGAGACCTTCACCATCGTGCCATCGATCACGTTCGTGCACTTGGCGTCGAGGATGCTCGACGCCGGATTGCCGATGTAGTCGGTGGAAACGAGCTCGATCTCCGTGTACTGCAGGATCCCCTTCAGCGGTCCCTCTGCGGCCGCCTTGAATGCTGCGTTCACCTCGGCGATCGTCGTGGCTCTCTCGACTTCGACCGTCAGTTCGGTAAGCGATACATCGGGCGTCGGAACGCGGACAGAAATGCCGTCGATCTTTCCCTTTACTTCCGGAATCACGAGCGCGGTCGCCTTCGCGGCGCCGGTCGTGGTGGGGATCATCGAGAGCGCAGCGGCCCGCGCGCGGCGCAAATCTTTGTGCGGGAAATCGAGGATGACCTGATCGTTCGTGTACGAATGGATCGTCACCATCGAACCGTGCTTGAAACCGAAGTTTTCGCGAATGACTTTCACGAGCGGCGCGAGGCAGTTCGTGGTGCAGGACGCATTCGAGATGATGTGATGCTTTGCGGCGTCGTACTTCTCGTGATTCACGCCGAGCACGACCGTAATGTCCTCGCCTTTGGCGGGCGCGGAGATGATCACCTTCTTTGCGCCGGCCACGATGTGCTTCTTCGCATCTTCGGCGTTCGTGAACTTGCCGGTGGACTCAAGTACGACGTCAACGCCTAGTGCCTTCCACGGGAGATTGGCCGGATCCTTCTCCTTCAAAATCTTGATCGACGCGCCGTCGATGGTGAGCGTCGAGTTCGCGTCGTCGTGCACGACCGTGCTCGGCGCGATGCCATGGACGGAATCGTACTTGTAGAGATGCGCGAGCGTCTTGGTGTCGCTGAGGTCGTTGATCGCGACGAAGTCGATATCGGCCTTGGACTCTTTCGCGGCGCGAATGACCTGGCGCCCGATGCGGCCGAATCCGTTGATGCCAACCTTCAATGTCATGTGCTGCTCTGCCTCTAGGAGGTTTGAGTCATGTGTTGTTCATTCGGAGTCACCGGTCACCGCTCGCGCGGGCCCGCCCGAATGTCGCGTAACTGATTGTTCGCGCGCCGGCATTGAAGAGCGCGGTGGCGCAGGCGTTGAGCGTGGCGCCGGTCGTCAGCACATCGTCGACGAGCACGAGGTGCAGGCCGCGCATGCGATCGCGCGCGCCTCCCTGATTCACGGGCACTTCAAACGCGTCACGAACATTCGCGGAACGCTCCCCGGGAGTCAACCGCGTTTGCGTGCGCGTCGCGCGCGTCCGGAGCAGCGCATCGTGCCAGACCGGCATGTTCCAGAAACTCGCGAGTGAATCGCAGAGCAACGCGGCCTGATTGAATCCCCGTTCGCGCTCTCGCGAGCGGGCGAGTGGAACGGGTATGAGCGCGGCGCGCTCGGCGATCACATCTGCGGGCCAGCTGAGGCGCGCGATGCGCGCGCCCATGTCGCGGGCGGCTGCGGTCCACCCATGATATTTGAGCGCGTGAACCACCGCGCTGCCGACTTCGTGCGGAAGCCGGCATACGGAGCGCGCCGCGCGCACGAACGGAGGAAGCGTTTCGCAGAACCGGCAACCGCGCCCCTCAGACGGATGACCGCAGCGTTCGCAGCGCGGCGACGGAAGCACGGCGAGCCTCGACCAGCAGAGTGAGCACACCAGCCCCGACTCGCCCGCGTCCATATGTCGATCGCACGAAACGCAAACGCGCGGAAGAAACAAGTCGAGCGCCGCGCGCACGGCGCGCTCTGCGCGCGTCGAAGTTCCCTCACTCACCCGCGACTCCTCACTCCTCACCATCACCCGCGACTCCTCACTCCTCACCATGACTCTTTCCCCGCGCAGCCTTCCACATGGCCTCGCGGTCCGGTATCGCGCCGAACCAGCGCTCGAACGCGAGCGCGCCCTGCTCCACGAGCATCGCGAGACCGTCTGCCGCGCGCAGTCCGCGGGCTCGGCACGCGTGCACCCACGGCGTCTCACCGCGGCGATACGTCAGATCCAGAACGTCCGCGCCGGGCGCGAGAAACGCAGGATCCATCGGAAGTTCTGTGCCGGCGAGGCCGACCGGGGTCGCGTTCACCACCAGCGAGGCATCGCGCGTGGCCTCGGCCGCGTGATCGTGCACGGTCGCGATGCGCGCGAACCGCGCGGCGAGCGCGTTCGCGCGATCCTTCGATCTCGCGACAATACGCACGCGCGCGCCGTCCCATCGCTCGACCGCCGCGAGCACAGCTGCGGCCGAGCCGCCCGCGCCCAAAACGACGACGATGCCGTGATCGTGCGGGAGTCCAAAGTGGCGGCGCACGGCGGCGTCGAATCCGCCGACGTCGGTGTTGTCGCCAACGAGCGCGCCGCCTTCGGTCCAGAAGGTGTTCGATGCGCCCACGCGATCTGCAACCGGCGTGCGCGACCCGCAGAGCGCGGCGAACGCTTCTTTGTGGGGTACGGTCACATTTCCGGCGGCGCCCGCGTCGCGCAGCAGTCCTGCGACGGTCGCGAGCTTTGCCGGCGTCACATCGATTGCTTCGTACGTGAGCGGGATCCCCGCGCTCCGCAGTGCCGCGTTTTGCATCGCGGGAGAGAGCGAGTGCGCAACGGGGTGGCCGAGCAACACGAGCCGCCCGGGAAGCTCCACTACACCGCCCCGCTGTTTCTCGGTTTCTCGCTCGCGATGCGATCGAAGGCCAAGCCAACGATACGTTCGAGTTCGTCGGTGGTCGAGCGATAGATGTCGAGCCCGCCGCCGAACGGATCGACGATCGCGCGTCCGTCGTTCGAACGCTCGGCGAAGTCCGCAATGAGATGCGTCTTGCCCGCACCTCCCAGGACCTCGATCCGTTCGAGGTGGTGCGGACCCATCGCGAGAATGAGATCGGATTCCTCGACCATCTCGCGTGTGAGCTGCCGCGAGCGGTGCCCGTTCACGTCGAGCCGGCGTTCAATGCCGACCAGCAGCGCGCCGTCAGACGCGGGCGCGCCGTCCCATGCGCTCGTGCCGGCGCTCGTGGGGATCACATCATGCATGCCACGCGCGCCGGCCTCGCGCACCGCGATCGCTTCTGCGAGCGCGCTGCGACAGGTATTGCCGGTGCACACGAACAAAACTTTCACTAGCGAATCTCCTTCTCGGCGCGACTGATATCCGCGAATCTAAGGACGGTGAAGCTCACCGTTCAAACTCTGAGCTTGAACTCTGAGCCAACTAACATGCACTGCCACTTCACCTATCCCCGATCAAATCAGGCACACTCTCTCTCAACAACGAAACCGGAATTGCCCCCGGCCGGATC
>JANYIJ010000223.1 GCA_025362095.1 Gemmatimonadota bacterium
ACGACGCTGCTCGGACTCCTGGCCGGACTCGACACGCCCAGCGGCGGCACGGTCTCCCTCGACGGCACCGACCTCACGCGCCTTACGGAAGACGAGCGCGCTTTGGTTCGCGGCGAGAAAGTCGGCTTCATTTTTCAAACCTTTCAATTAATTCCCACGCTCACCGCAATCGAAAACGTCCAGGTCCCGCTCGAACTGCGAGGCGACGACGGCGCGGCTGATCGTGCGACCGCCCTGCTCCGCCGCGTGGGACTCGCCGATCGTATGGACCATTTCCCGACACAGCTTTCTGGTGGGGAACAACAGCGTGTGGCCATAGCGCGAGCGTTTTCGAATTCGCCGCGCATCCTGTTCGCCGATGAACCCACCGGGAATCTCGACGGCGAAACGGGCGCGCGCATCGTTGAGCTGCTCGAGGAACTTAATCGCGAGTCCGGCTCGACGATCATCATCGTCACGCACGACATCACGCTCGCGCAGCGCGCAGGGCGGATGATCCGCCTGAAAGACGGCGCCGTGGTGGAAGACGTGGCCCGCACGGGAACGGGTAACCTTCGGACGGCGACTGGTGACTAGTGAAAGGAAATAGTCGCTGGTCGAAAGTCGCGGGTCTGGCGTGGCGCGAAAGCCGCACGGCCCGCCGCCGCCTCCTGCTGTACATGGCGTCCATCTCGCTCGGAGTGGCGGCACTGGTCGCGATCGACAGCTTCGCGAGCAACGTCCAGCTCTCGATCCGCAAGCAGGCACGCGATCTGCTCGGCGGCGACGTCTCGATCACCAACAACGCGAAACTTTCCGATCGGCTGCAGCGCAAGCTCGATTCAATCACGAAGTCGGGCGTGCCGCTCGCAAAAGTCGTCACGTTCATTTCGATGGCGAGCGATACGCGCTCCGGCGGCACGCGGCTCGCGCAGATCAAGGCGGTCACTCCCGAGTACCCGTTCTACGGCGAGATCGGCACGGCGCCGGAGGGGCAATGGGCGCGGCTTCAGCAGGGACCGTACGCGATCGTCGATCGCGCGCTCATGATCGCGCTCGATGCGCGCGTGGGCGATTCGCTTGCCGTTGGGTACGTCAAATTCGAAATCATCGGCGCGATCACAAGCATGGCGGGACAAAGCGATGCCTCGCTCGTCATGGCGCCGCGCGTGTTTCTCCCAGAGCGCTACGCGTCGGAGACGCAGCTGCTCGGATTCGGCAGCCGCGCCTCGTACGAATGGCTCGTCAAACTGCCGCCGACCATCACGAGCACCGCGTGGGTGAAGCCGCTGCGCGCCGATTTCCAGAACGAACATGTTCGCGTGGTCACCGTGGTACAGCGCGAGACGAACATCTCCGAGGCCGTGCAGGAGCTCGCGGATTTCCTCGGGATCGTCGGGCTGGTCGCGCTGCTGCTTGGCGGCATCGGCGTGGCGAGCGGAGTGAATGCGTTCGTCACGCGAAAGATCGACACCGTCGCGGTGCTGCGCTGCCTCGGCGCGACGAGCGGACAGGTTCTCGCGATCTATGTATCACAGGCCGCGGTGATGGGATTTGTCGGGGCGGCGGCGGGCGCGGCGCTCGGCATCGCGATTCAATACACGCTGCCCGTTGCGATCAAGGATTTCCTGCCGGTCGACGTGAGGGTCACTCTCGACTGGCGCGCGATCGGCATGGGACTGGGGATCGGCGTGTGGGTGGCGCTGGTCTTCGCGCTGCGGCCGTTGCTCGCGCTGCGGCGCGTCTCGCCGCTGCAGGCGCTGCGGCGCGACACGGCGGCGCTGGACGCCGAGCGCGGGAAGGATATTCCGACTCATCTGGTGAACATCGCGCTCGTAGCGAGCGTGCTCCTGCTCGCGTTCGAGAGAGCGGGGAGCCTGCGCCGCGGCGCGATGTTCGCAGCGGGCATCGGCGGAAGCATGCTGGTGCTCTGGCTGAGCGCGGCCGCGCTCTCGTACGTCGCGCGTCGCGCGGTGACGGCGCGCTGGCCGTATGTGGTGCGGCAGGGCGTTGCAAACCTGTATCGACCGGCGAACCAGACGCGATCGGTGGTGCTCGCGCTCGGATTCGGCGCGTTTCTCGTGAGCACCCTGTACCTCGTGCAGGCAAATCTGCTCAGGCAGTTCGAAGTCACGGCGATGCAGTCGAAGTCGAACCTGATCTTCTTCGATATTCAGGACGACCAGCGCGCCGGTCTCGACTCTATTCTCGCGAGCGAGGGGCAGCACGCGCTCGGATACACGCCGATCGTCACGATGAAGATCGCGGAGATCAACGGCCGCACGCCGCCGCTCTGGGCAGCGGCGCAGGGAATTTCATCCAGCAACTGGGCGCTGCGCCGCGAGTTCCGGTCCACGTACCGCGACACGATGGTCGCCACAGAGAAGATCGTCGAGGGAAAGTGGCTTGGGAGCGCGCAGCTTCCCGATTCGCTCACGGAGGTCTCGCTCGAATCGAGTCCCGTCTCGGAGCTGCACGTGAAGATCGGCGACATCATCGTCTGGGATGTGCAGGGCGTTCGCGTGGCGACAAAGCTGACGAGCATTCGCGACGTAAACTGGGGACGATTCGAGCCGAACTTTTTCGCCGTGCTTCAGGCGCGCGCGCTGCAAGACGCGCCGAAGAGTTTCGCGACGGTCGCGGCCGTGCCGTCGGATTCGATCATCGCGCGGCTCCAGCGCGGCACGGTCGCGCGCTTCCCGAATATCTCGAGTATGGACCTCTCGCTCGTGCGCCGCACGGTGGAGCAGATTGTGGCGAAGGTTTCGGTCGCCGTGCGGTTCCTCGCGCTGTTCAGCCTCGCGATGGGAATCCCCGTGCTGTTCAGCGCCGTCGCCGCTACGCGCCGCGATCGGTTGCGCGAGGGCGTGCTGCTAAAAACCCTCGGCGCGACCAGCCGCCAGATCGCACGAATACTGCTCTCGGAGTACGCGCTCCTCGGCGCGCTCGGCGCGCTTACCGGCATGCTCCTCTCGTTCGCAGGCGCATGGGGCCTGGTGCACTTCCTCTTCGGCGGCACCTTCGCGCCAGCCCTCTTCCCCGCCGCCATGATCGCGCTCGCAATGATGCTGCTGGCAATCACGATTGGATTGCTGACGGGCAGAGATGTCTTCCGTGAAACGCCCATGGCTGCGCTGCGGGAGTCTTAACGCTCGCTATTGTATTCTCACGATCGCGATTCGAACCGTCGACGGCGGGTCGCCGCCGTTTACGGAGCGGAGTTCGATCAGCTGTTTCGCGCTCTGTGAACCCGAGAGATCGAACAGCGAGAACGCTCCGCCCTGCAGCGTCGTTACCGTTACGTTGAAGTTCCCGTACGAAATGCGGCGCGCGTTGAACGGCGAGCTGGATGGATAGAGCTGCGATGTGTTGTTCGGATTCGCGCACGGTCCGAGATCCGTGCACATGCCGAGCCAGATGTCGTGCAGGTTCCACGAGAGGAACTGGAGGTGTGGATTCGCCGGTGTGAAGCCGGGGAGGTCATCCACGTACATCGCGAGCGACCATTCGCCCAGCGTCTGCTCCCAGCTCTGGCCGGTGCGCGCCTCGAGGTTTGCGACGCCGGTCACGCTGCTGAGCGTGAAGTCTTTCAGGAACTGCGCCTCGCTCGTCGAGAACAGATCATTGGCCCAGCGCTCGACCGCCCACGCAGATGCGTAGTACGTCTGATCCGTGGCGTAGGTCTTGCCAAGCATCGAGACCAGATCCGGCGCGGCAAGATACGTGTACATGCCGTCGAAGTGGCGCAGCATGAGGAGCGGCCGGTTTGCGCACGGCGGCGGCGCGCTGCCGAAGCGCACATCGCAGCCGATTGTCGCGGCGTATCCCGTGTTTTGTTTCGCGCCTGTGCCGTACAGGGAGCGCGCGTAGAGTTCCTCGGCGTTGCGCGCCATCCCTTCCTCCCACGACTGATCTTCGAGCGCGAGATTTTTCGAGATGCGCTGCGCGAACGTGGCGATGTGCTTCACCTCGTGCATGACGGTGGGGCGGATCTGCCGCAGCCACGAATCGCGCGTGCCGGAATCGAAATATCCGAGCGCGGTGCTGGTCGGCACCGCGGCGTAGAAGTACTCGCCGACGTTGCTCGACGGCGCGGTGGTGACCGGCGAAAAATCGCAGCTCACGACGTAGCCGAGGATACTCCCCTCCGACGAGTTGTTCACGCGCGGAGAGAACACCATGACGATCTTGCCGAGGTTGCCAAGCTGCGCGTCCATCACGAATGGGTTGCCGAAGTTCGCGAGGACGAGCGGATACATCACGTTGTCGAATTCCTGTCCCAGCGACACGTAGTAGTTGTCCATCTGGCCGGCGAGCGTCGGCCCGCCGGCGAAGATCTGCGTCGTGTCCTCGACGATGATCGCGTGTGCGCCGGAATAGACCGTGCGCACGCCGATCGACGTGTTCGTCACGCAGAAGTTCGCCGCCGCGAGATTCGGCACCTTCACCGTGGTGATGTTGCCGACGGTCACGACCTGTTTGCTGATCGTCGACGGCACTGCGACCCGAGCGGCCTCGCGCATTTCCGCGGCATGTGCGCGAATGTATTCCATGTTCCGCTCGAGCAGCCGCGCGTGGGCCGCGTCGGATAGCCTGGCGAGCTGCATGCGCTGCGCGAGCTGGAACTCCGGGCCGCCGAATGCCGGGAGCGTGCCGCGCCACGCGTCCTGTAGTCGAACCGCGCCGCCGCTTGATGTCGCGGCGACCGAAGCAGTCGACGGCACGGCGCCGCGCACACTGACGGAAACCGCGCCATTTGATGTAGGTGTGACCGTCGAGCGATACGTGTTGTACACGCTGATCGCGTAGTGCCCGCCCGTGACATCGAGCTCGTTGCAGCGCACCTGCGCCGGATCGGTGATGATCACCGACTGTCCGACGGCGAGAGGGCGCGGGTTGGCGACCTGCAGCGTGCTCGCGCCGCCACCGATGAGCCCATTCGCCGTCACCTGAATGAAAACTGGCTTCGACGGCGCACACGCGAACGTTGCGGGCAGCGTGATAGAGATCGCGTTGACGGTCGACGCATTCACGATCACCGGCACGCCATCGACCACTACCGTGTTCCCCGCAGGCGCTGGCGCAAAATTATTTCCGACAATGGTGAACGTGCCACCGGGCCGCAGCGGCTCAGGGTTCACCGACACGACCAGCGGCGCGCTCGCATTCGGAGTGAGCGTGACGTTGATCGTCGCCTGCGCGGTCTGGCCGTCGATCGTCGCCGAGATAAGCGCGGTGCCGACCGCGATGCCGGTGACGAGACCGGTGCTGTTCACCGCAGCGATCAGCGGCGAAAGCGACTGCCACGCGACGACGGGATTCTGAATGAGCTGCCCGCTCGTGTCGCGAACGGTGACAATCAGCTGGGTGGATCCGCCGGGAAGCGCGATCGCAACGAGGTCTTTCGAGAACCTGATGCTCCCGGCGCTCGGATTTCTCACGAGGATCTGCGCGTCGCCGGTTACAGTACCGGACGACGCGCGGACCGTGCCGATTCCGGCTTGGAGCGCCGTGACGACGCCCGTTGCGCTCACGCTCAGCACAGACGGCGTGAGCGAGGACCAGAGCGGCGACCGATCGATGATCGTGTCGCCGTGCGCGTCGAGGAGGACCGCGCTGGCCTGCATGACGCCGCCGACCGTCAACTGCGCGGCAGCCAGCGTCACGTTCACCCTGCTCACGGCCGTAGTATCACCGGGCCCGTCTGTCCCGTGTTGGCACGCGACGGCGAGCAGGGCCCCCAGCGCCACGACGGCGGCTTTTTTCAATTCGAGGTGTTAAGCCACTCGTCGGCGGCGAGTGTGAAGCGCGGGATCGCGGCGTCGAATCGTGTGGAGTCGGCGCGCACGAAACGATACTCGCCCTCCATGAAGCCGCTCGCGGACTTCAAAACGCAGAAACTCTGGTACTGGTGTACGCCGCCGGGAATGAGCAGCGGCTGCTCGCCCACCACCCCGTCGCCGGCGACTTCGGTGTCTTCGCCGATCGAATCATGAATGCGCCACCGTCGCGACAAGAGCTGCGCCGACTGCGTGCCGACGTTTTCGATGCGCACGTAGTACGCGAACACGAACTGCTGCTGCTCCGGGATCGACTGCTCCGGGAGGTACACCGGGCGAACGCTGACCCGGATACCGTCGGTGATCTTGTAAAACAGTGTTCCGGTGGCCGACATCGCGCCTGGGTTCCTGGTTCGTCTGTGCACAGTGTAGTACCCCCTTCAACTTACCGGATCCGTCGACTTCCTCAACCCGTTTTTGGGGCGCCACCTGGGTTGACGCGGAGGCTCCCCGGCAGCGCGTCCAGCAGCGGCTTCAAGTCGTTCGCGCGCTCAAGCGTCGTGATGAACGTCACCCCCGGAAGCGAAACCACCAGCAATCGCGACACGCCGAACAGCACGACGGTCCCAGCTTCGGTGTGCACGACGTTGCTCGTGGAGTCGACGAACTCCACCGCGCCGAGTGCGCCGTTGCCGTCGTCATCGAGTTCACGCGCCCGGCGAAGACTCGCCCACGTCCCGACGTCGTCCCATCCGAAGTCCGTGAGCAGCACAAGAAAACGGCTGATCCGCTCGAGCAGGCCGCGTTCGATGCTCACCGAGCGAATCATCCCGGCGAATGCCGGAAGATTTCCCGACGCGAGCGCTGGGAGACCCGGTGCGATTTCCGGCGTGTAACGTTCGAGCTTCTCGAGGATCGTCTTCGCGGAGCCGACCAGAATGCCCGAGTGCCAGAGCGCGCCGTCGCCGACGAGCACCGCGGCATCGCTTTCCGACGGCTTCTCGACGAACGACGCGACATGGTGCGCGCCGCCTGCGGTGAGCGACATGTCCCGGTCGAGTGCGTCGCCAACCTGGATGTAGCCGAACGAGGGCTCCGCGCGCGACGGCCTGACGCCGAGCGTGACGAGCGCGCCCTCCCGATTCGCGACGGCAGCCGCGCGATTGATCGATTCGCGAAATGCGCCCGGGAACGCCACCGCGAGATCGGTGTGAATCGCGCACACAGGTGTTTCGCGTCCCGCGCGGCGGGCGACTTCCTGCGCACCCCATGCAAGCGCGGCGGCGGTGCCGAGTGGTCGCGGCTCGACGAGAACGTTTTCTTCCGGAAGATCCTGCACCGCAGTTCGAATCGCCGGCGCGATGTCGCGGCTCGTGACGACAATGACTCGCTCGGGCGGGATGAGCGGCTGCAGCCGGCCGACGGTGTCCTGCAGCAGCGAGTTCCCCGTCACGAGCGCGAGCAGCGGTTTCGGACGCTCCGGCGTGGAGAGCGGCCAGAAGCGCGAACCAATGCCGCCCGCGAACACGATCGCCCAAATCGCGAGGCCGGTGACCTCGGTGTCCTGCGGATCGAGTTCGGGTTCCTGCAGCGTTCCGCTCGCGCGGCCGCTGGATGCGGAAATGAATTCGCCGGACTTCGGAAGTTCCATCGGAGCGGATCAATGCCTGCGTGAATGCTCTTGTAGCTAGTCATAAGGACTAGTTCGTTCGAGCGATGTGTTGGAAAAAGATAGCCTTCCTCTCAGCACCTCGCCCGTTAGTCTTCTCATGATGATGCGTCGACTGTTGCTGCTGCTGCCCATCGCGCTCGGACTCGCAGCGCACGACGTGCGCGCGCAGACCTGCGCGCCCGCCAAAACCGCGCTCGTGCTCGGCGGCGGCGGCGCCAAAGGATTCGCTCATGTCGGCGTGCTCGAGATCATCGACAGTCTCGGACTGAAACCCGATCTCGTCGTGGGCACCAGCATCGGCGCGATCATCGGCGGGCTCTATGCCTCGGGATATTCCGGAAAGGAAATCGATTCCCTCCTCCGGACCCTGCCGATCGAGCGGATGATCCGGACCTACGAACCGAAGGTGTCCTCGGCGCTCGGACTGATCCGTCCGCTCGCCGTGTGGGAGAAAGCAGACGTTGGCTACTCCCTGCAGAGCGGCGCGGTGCGTGAATCGGAAGTGAACGCATTTCTCTCGTCGCTCATGCTTCGCGGAAATTTGCTGGCGCGCGGCAACTTCGACTCGCTTCCGATTCCCTTCCGCGCCGTCGCCACCGATGTCGCGACGCGCGGCACTGTTGTGATCGGCAGCGGAGATCTCGCCCGCGCCGTGCGCGCGAGCGCGGCGATTCCCGTGGTGCTGCGGCCGATTCACATCGGCGATCAATGGCTGGTAGACGGCGGCATCGCCGAAAATGCGCCCGTGAAGGTGGCACGCTCATTGGGCGCGCAGCGGGCGTGGATTTCCCTGCTCCCGTTCGCCGGCCCCGATCCGCGAACGTTCGACGATCCGCTCACGATCACGACGGTGCTGCTCAACTCGTTGTTCGAGCAGGACACCATCACAGCCGAGCGCCGCGATGTGCTGATCGAGAACGCGACGAAGACTTTCGAGAATTTGAATTTCAGCAGAGGGACCACCGACTCGCTGATCGAGGTCGGGCGCGCGACTGCGCGCGCGGCATTCGCGGCCTCACCGTGCCTGAAGTCCATCGCATCTGGCGCCACCTCCACGCGAAAGATGCCGCTGCCGACGATGGTCACGCAGGTTGGATTTTCAGGCGCGCGGATTGTGGACGGCGATCTCGTCCTCGACCAACTCGGCCTCATAGCCGCCAAGCCACTGGATATCGCCAAGCTCGATCTCGGTATCAATTCGATCAGCCATCACGAGCGATACCGCGGACTCTGGCTGCAGCCGACGGGATCCGGCAAAGACGTGACGTTTCACGTCCAGCTCGACCCTGCGCCGCAGCGATCGTTTGGAGTCGGAGTTGCATTCGATCAATTCATGTCCGGCCGGCTCTGGATTGGCGGCATCGACCGCACGCTGCTGAATGGCGACGTCGAGGGCATCATGCTCGCGCGGCTGGGCACGTACGAACAAGACGTGGATTTGTTCCTGCGGCGACGCGCTCTCGTGCGGAAGTCATACGTGCCGGTGGCAATCGAGGCGCAAATAAAACACGAGAGCGTGCGGCTGTTCTCGGGCGACGGCGAATTGCCGTCCGCGGAGACTCGTCAGCTCGTCGGGTTTATCGGCCTCAAGCAAGATCCGCGGATCGGCGTCTGGCAGGGAGAAGTTGGGTTCGACGCCCGGGTGTGGCGCGAGCCCCTCCGGAATACGCGCGGAACTTTCGGACTGCGTATGTCGGCATTTCGCGCCGCGTCCGAGTACGAGATGGGATCGCTTGTCGAAGCGCTCGCGTTCTATGATTTTCAGCGCGGACGATTCGATGTGGGCAAGCAGTGGCGGCTCGCCGGCGCGATGGATGTGAGCGCGCACCTGCGAGCCGGGTGGGGCAACCGCCTGCCGATTCAGGAAACGTTCGCGCTGGGCGGCGAGGATGGATTCGCCGGCTTCAGGATTGGCGAGCTGCGTGGGTCGCAGGAAGTATTCAGCAGCCTGCTGATTCGAAAGAGACTCACTCCGTTGCTGCATGCACGCGTGGAGTTCATGGCCGGCGATGTGTCGGACGGTTACGGCACGCTGCGCCGCGTACCGGGAACGACGCTCGGCGAGTTGCACGGCGGAGTGCGAGCGGGCATCGAGGCGTCGACGCCGGTGGGACCGATAAGGGTGGAGGAAGGAATCGCGAATACGGGGCAGCGGGCCATCTTGATCCGAGTGGGACGCTGGTTCTAGTTCGCTGGCGCGCAAACCGGAGTGGGCTTCAACGCGCTCCTCCACAAAGTCGTATTCTGATTCATGCGCCCACTTCGAATCGCTCTGCTCGCCGCTGTTTTCGCTCCGCTCGCAGCGCTGAGAGGGCAGGCGAATTACGAAATCCAAGTCTACCCGAGCGAAACCGCCGACAAGGGCAGCACCTTTTTCGAACTGCACAGCAACTTCACCGGTCGTGGCAGCACGAACTCGTGCGTCTATTCCGCCCTGAACCCGTGCATGTTCGCGACCGATCGCCAGACGCACGAGACGCTCGAGATCACGCACGGGTTCTCCGACATCTTCGAGATCGGACTGTATTTCTTCTCGAGCGCCGGCCCCGGCCAGGGCTATCAGTACGTCGGAAGCCATATTCGTCCGCGCATTCGCGCGCCGGAAGACTGGAAACTTCCCGTCGGCCTCAGCCTCTCGACGGAATTCGGATTTGTGAAGAACGGATTCGACGAAGGCCAGTGGAGCATGGAGTTCCGCCCGATCATCGACAAAAAAGTCGGCGCGTTCTACTGGTCGATCAATCCGACCGTCGACTGGTGGTTCAAGGGTCCCGATGCCGGCAAGGGGATAAAAGGAACGTCGCTCAGTCCGAACGTGAAGATCTCGTGGGATTTCAGCGACAAGATCACCGCCGGATTTGAGTACTACGGCGTGACCGGTTCACTCGTGCAGATGGCCTCGCCCCAAGAGCAGGAGCACCTGCTGTATCCGGCGATCGATTTGAATTTGTCGCCGGATTGGGAGGTGAATTTTGGGTATGGATTCAACATCAGCGGCGGCGGCGATCGCAATATTTTTAAGTTGATTCTCGGGCGGCGACTGAAGTTCTAGCAGTCGAGCGGCGTGACCCGGCCGTGCGAGGCGGTGACATCGGCGCCGGCTGCGTCACCGCACGTCGCGACCGCCCCGCCGGTCATCGCGCACGAACCGGCTCACGTACGGCATCTTCACGGCGCGCAGCGACGCGGCGTCGAGCGTGGAGTTCATCGGAATGATCTGATTCGCCGCGAGCAGGAACGCCGTGAGCGAGTACACTTCATCGTTCGTGAGCGAGCCCGGCGCGGTGTGCGGCATCGCTCGGCGCACGTAGTCGAACACGGTGGTGGCGTATGGCCAGTAGTTGCCGATCGTTCGAGTGATTTTCCAGTCAGTGCCGAACGGGAAATTTTCACCCTTGGGATCGCGGCCCACGATCGCGGGATACGCCGGCGGCATTCCCTGCCCGTCGGGCCCGTGGCACGCCGAGCACTTGGCTTTGAAGATCTCCGCTCCGGATGCAACCGTGCCGCTCCCCGCTGGAAGTTCAGCACCATCGGGACCGACGTCGGTGTGCCACTTGTCGATTTCATCTGTCGTCGCCGCGCGGCCGAGCGCGTAGCGGCGCGACGGCTCCGCGTTCGCGGACGAGTCTCCGCTGCACGCGGCGAGCGAGACAGTCGCGACCACGAGCAATGCGATCGCCACGAGTCGTTCTCGGTCTTCCGTTCTCGGTCCTCGGTCGCCGGTCATGTTTCACCATGGAAGAACACGTGCCCATCCGCCTTCACCGTCCATCCGTAGATCGGATTGAAGTGGTAGTCGGTGCCGGCGCCGCGAATCCTGATGAGATCTGCGCGCGTCGGCTGCACGTAGCCGGTTTCGTCGGTCGCTCGTGAGAGCAGCGTCGTCTCGCTGCCATTCCACTCCCACATGTGCGTGAAGCGCGTGTGCGCCTTGCGCAGCGCTGGACCATCAATCGCCGCGTCGTGCCAACTCTTGCCGTTGTCGGTGCTGACTTCGACCCGGGTGATCTTTCCGCGACCGCTCCACGCGAGGCCGCTCACCGGCCACCACCCCTTGGTGATCTGCGCGGGATACGTGGGCGAGGTGATCACCGATTTCGCGTCGATTTCGAAACTGAAGATTCGCGCTTTGCCGTCGAGCAGCGGATCGGTGTACTTCGACGTTTCCCACCGCGTCATCCACGGCTGCGCGCCGAGCTCGAGGCGGCGGAGCCACTTCACGTTCGAGTTTCCCTCGAAGCCGGGAAGCAGGAGCCGCAGCGGATAGCCCTGCTCAGGACGCATAGGCTCGCCGTTCTGCCCCCACACGACGAGAGCGTCGTCGAACGCCTTCTCGATGGGAATGCTGCGCGTGAGCAGCACCGCGTCGCCGCCTTCGGCGAGAAACCACTTCGCGCCGGACTTCACGCCGGCTTCCTCGAAGAGCGCCTTCAGCGGAACGCCCGTCCACTCGCTGTTGCTCGTCATCCCCGCGACGATCTGCACGGTGGTCTCCGGTTTCAGATCGCGATACACGCCGCGCCCATTGCCGGAGCACTCCACGAAATGCGTGCGCGTGACCTGTGGAAAGCGCTTGATGTCGTCGACGGAAAAGATCATCGGGCGATCGACAAGACCGTGGATCATCAGCGAGTGCCGCGCAGGATCGAGCAGCGGCACGCCGGCATGATGACGTTCGAAGTGCAAATCCGAGGGCGTGATCGTGCCGGTGAGATCCTGCAGCGGCGTGTACGAAACGCCGGTGACTTGCCCAATCGGCGTTCGCACCGCGTTCACAAATCGCGAGCGCTCGCCGACCGCCGTGGTCGGAGTGCCGAGCAGTTTTGTGGCGTCGTCGGGAATTGGCGGAAGGGGCGGCGGCGCGGCGGCGGCCTTGGCTGCTGCCTTGGCTGCTGCCTTGGCGGCGGTTTTCGCGCCCTGCTGCCCGGCCGCAAGCGAAGGCAGTCCTGCGAGCACCGCGCCGCCGACGGCGCCAACCGCGCCGGCGAGCAGATCGCGTCGAGAGATCTCAGTCATCGATCACCGTCAGTCTTGTGCGTGGTCGGGCGAGGAAGCAGGTGTGGCGGCGGATTGAACGCGGAGTGACCGGTCGTCGCATACGGCACGTCGCGAGGTGCGCCGCCCGCGGACCAGTCATGTTCCTTGCCTGGCGAATCTGGCCGCGAATGCGAATTGATGTACGCGGCGAGATCGAAGGCATTCTGCGGCGTGAGTGAGCCCGGAGCCGATTGCGGCATGTTGTGCGAAATGAAACTCGCGGCGCGCTCCTGCCGCGCCATCGACGCGCCGATCGAATAGGAGCGCGGTCCCCACAGAGCTGGAATAGGACTCTTTCCCGAGCCGTCGGCCTGATGACAGATCACGCAGGTCGCCGTGAAAAGTGTGCGGCCGCGCAGCGTGTCGCCGACCAGCGTGTCCTTCATTGGAAGAAGCCCGTCGACCGCGGCGGTCTTGCGGCCCACCGGCACGTCGCGCGATATGAACGCGAGGTACGCGAGGATGTCGTTCATTTCGCGACTGTCGGCCGGCAGCGCCACGCCGGAGAGTGAGCGCGTGACGCAATAATTCACCCGATCGGCAAGCGAGATGACCTTCCCGCTGCGCGGCATGTACTTCGGAAAGCGCGCGTGCGCACCAGTGAGCGGCGCCGACGTCGCTTTCGTTCCGTCGTTCTGATGACAGCTGGTGCAGCGCACGTTCGACGCGACGAACTTCGGCAGGCTCTCAGGTGTGAACCGGAGCAGCGCGAGCCCGCGCCGGATGCTCGCGCCCATGGAATCGGCGGGAATATCCGACTCGGCGGGCGGCCTCCACGCGGATTCGTCGAACGAAACAGCCGAACTTCCCGGCGGCGCGGGGGCGGGCGCGCGCTCGAGGGTGCAGGCCGCGAGAAGGAGAGGCAGAAATATCGCTCGGATCACAGACGGAGACGCTAGCTCTCTGCACTCTGAGCCGCAACATCCGGCGATTGCACCTGCGTGCACCCTCCCCTACTTTTTCATTCCAATGCTCGCCGTCTTCTTCGCCACCTACGCCGCTGTTTTCCTCGCAGAAATCGCGGGCGACAAACTGCTCTATACCACCGGCGTCCTCTCGTCTCGCTATCGTCCGCTGCCGATCATGGTCGGCGTCACGATCGCGTTCATGGCGAAGATGGCAGTGGCGGTGGTGATCGGAGAACGGATCGCGCATTTGCCGCCGCTCCTCGTGGCATCCGTCACGGCGCTGAGTTTCATCGGTGTCGCGTACACGGTGTGGCGCAAGCCGCTCGTCGCGAGAGCGCACAAGAAAGAAGACACGACGGCTGGCAAGGCCGCGATGGTCTCGTTCGCCGCGATCTTCTTCTCCGAGTGGGGCGACGTCGGGCAGGTCACCGCTGCGGCGATGGCCGCCAAGTGGACGTCTGAACCAGACGCAACCTCCGCGTGGCCCTACATCGTCTGGCTCGGCGCAGTGCTCGCGATGGTCACCAAAGGCGCGCTCGCCGCTTCGATCGGGGCGGGCGCGCGCAAATGGATTGAGAAAACATTTTCGCCGAAAGTCATCCGCTACGGCGGCGTGGGACTGCTGCTGCTGCTCGGCGTGATGAGCGTGCTCGAAACGCTCGGGATCGGCTGACCATGGCCAATATCGCGGGCGTTACGCGCGACGAGCGAAAGGCGGCGGTTCGTTTCATCGTCTGCCTCGGCGCGGTGAGTCTCTTCGCCGACATGACCTATGAAGGCGCCTACAGCATCATGGGCGGCTTCCTGAAGGACCTCGGCGCAACCGCAGCAGAAGTAGGAATCATCGCCGGCGTGGGTGAGATGATCGCGGCGAGCCTGCGCTATTTCTCAGGCCGGCTCGCGGATCGCACGAGGGCCTACTGGACACTCGCGCTTGCCGGCTACGCGATGAACCTTCTCGTCGTGCCGGCACTCGCGTTCGTGGGAACGTGGCAGGCGGCGGCGTTTCTGATCATCGCGGAGCGCACGGGCAAAGCGCTGCGCGGTCCCGCGCGTGATGTGCTTCTCTCCGATGCAACGGGAAAGGTCGGGCACGGCTGGGGTTTCGGTCTCCACGCGGCGATGGACCAGACGGGTGCCGTCGCGGGGCCGGTGCTGATGTTCATCACGGTTGGGCGCCTGCACAATTTCGCGCCCGCGTTTCTGCGGCTCGCCGCACCTGCGCTTCTCGCGTTCGTCGCGATGCTCGCCGCGCGCTTCGTCTATCCCGAGAACAAAGGCACGCCGCCCGCTCGCAAGGACACGACGGTGCTGTCGAAGGTCTACTGGATCTACGTCGCCGCTGCGGGAGTACTCGCGCTGGGATTCCTCGATTTTCCGCTGCTCTCGTACCACTTTGAGAGCGCGAAGATTGTCGACAAGCAGTACATCCCGCTGCTCTACGCGCTCGCCATGGGAGTTAACGGCCTCAGCGCGCTGATCTTCGGACGGCTATACGACAAGTACGGGATCACAGTGCTCGCATGGGGCATCCTTATCTCAATGCTATCAGTGCCGCTCGGATTTCTCGGCGGCGCGGCCGCGATCACAGTAGGTGTCTGCTGCTGGGCCCTCGGACTCGGCGTGCAGGACGCGTCGCTGCGATCCGGGATTTCGCAGCTCGTCTCGATGAACAAGCGCGGCACCGCGTTCGGCACGTTCAACGCGGTGTACGGCATCATGTGGTTCATCGGCAGCGCGACGATGGGGCTGCTGTACGATCACTGGATCGTAGCGCTGGTGACCTTCGGCCTCGCCGCGCAAATCACGTCGGCAGCGATGTTCTTCTGGCTGCGGAAGCCGCTCGCGGTTGCGATCGCGGCCAATACCTAGTTCAGGGTTTCGGCAGAAATCTGATCTGCGACAGTAACTCCGGCGTCGCGGCCAGATCGTTCTGCCCCGCAGGATACCCGTTGAACTTCAGCAGGAAAGCGATCACCTCGGCGACCTGCGCCTTGCTGAGCGAGCCCGGATTGTCCGACGGCATGTCGTTGTTGATGCGGTTGAAGAACGAGCTCAACGCGTTCCCGTCCCATGTCTTGTGGAACTGCGCGCCGGTGAGCGGCGGCGCGTCGTTGATGCCGGCGAGTGAATCGCCGTGACAGTTTGCGCACGACGCGCGGAAGGTTGCTTCGCCGCGCCCTGCCTGAGCGAGCGAATACACGCTGTCCCAAACAGATCCGGCTGCCAGCGTATGGCGTGAGTCGGGCCCAGGCATCGCGGCGACTTGCATGAGCGTGAGCGCGGCTGTCACGGTGAGCGCGGCGGCGAGGAGCAGCTTTCTGTGCGTGAGCGTTTGCATGATTCTATCTACGATTTCATCGGTGAAATTGCTGGGCGTGCGGGCACGGATTAGGGCATGTCGGACGATTTGTCCACGAGTTCTCAAAGTCGGCTAGTTTTCTTGCATTCTGCAGAGATTCACGCAGGCTACCGATGAAAAACGGCTTTACCGCGACGGCGCCCCAACAGCGTAACTCCTTTGACAGGATGGACTAAGCGTATAATAACCTGTTTGGGCAAGCGACTTGCACTTCACGTCGTCATTCCCGGCCGCAAACTCGATCATCCGATCCATATCCCCGCCCTCGCCTACGCCGCTTTAGGAGATACACCGATGCCGCACCTCAAGAAGGGATTTACGCTGATCGAGTTGCTGATCGTCGTTGTGATCATCGGAATTCTCGCGGCGATCGCGATCCCGAAGTTCGCGAATACGAAGGAGAAAGCGTACGTCGCCTCGATGAAGTCCGACCTGCGCAACCTGATCACCGCGCAGGAAGCATACTACTCGGACAACAACCAGAGCTACGCGCAAAGCACCACGAATCTCGGCACCAACTACAAGTCTTCGAGCGGCATTACCGTCGTGCTCGGCAATGTGAACTCGACTGGCTGGCAGGCGACGGCCACGTCGCCGCTCACGGCCATCACGTGCGTGATCAATCTCGCGGCGGGCTCGACGGCTGAGGGTGAGCCGCAATGCCACTAAACGGCGGGCTCGAGTAGCGGGTTGTTGGTTGCGAGTGCGCGGGCTCCTTGAGTCCGCGCGCTCTTCCTTTATAAGAAGTAGTCGCCGACGCGAATTCCGTACGGCCCGGGATCCACGGTCTCGAGAATCGACCGCGTGAACTTCCCTGCGTCATCGGTCTCGCCGAGATCGACGAGGACGCCAGGGTGATGCAGCGTTCCTTCGTCGTCGCTAATCACGAGGACCATCGGTCGCTTCGCGAAATCCGGATTCGGATTCACCGAGTGCGCGATCGCGAGCTCGAACGTGTCGAGCATGAGCACCGTCCCCACCGGGAAGGCGCCGAGCATATCGGTGAACGTGAGCACGACAACGGGATCGAGATGTTTGTGTGCGTTCTCGCGGAGCATCTCCACGACGCCGGCTGGCGTCGTGGGTGAATCGTTGTGGCCAAGCCGGGTGGTGGCCGCGTCGAACGCCTCGATCACCGCGACGATTTTGCTGTAGAAACCAACCTGCCGCACCCGAATCCGTTTGGGATAGCCGCCCTCGTCGCGCCGCAGGTGATGCTCGTACGAGACCATCATCGCACGATACGGATACTCGTTGTGCTCGCGCAGGTGAAACAGCGTGAGCACGCCGGTCCACGGATGCGCCGTGATCGCCTTCCAGTCGTCGTCGGTGAGCGGACCGGTTTTGTCGAGAATACCCTCAGGCATACGCGACTTGCCGCAGTCGTGAAAGAGCGCCGCAAGGCCGAGATCGTAGAGCTGCACGCGAGAGAGGCCGAGCCGGCGTCCGAGCGCCACAGAGAAGATGCAGACGTTCACCGCGTGCGTGAACGTCTGATCCTGATAGTCGCGAATAGTAGTGAGGCCGAGCATCGATGCTTCGTCGCTGAGAATGCGGTCGACGATCAGCTGCACCGTGCGCTTCACAACCTTCAAGTTCGGACTCTGACCGATCGCGACGGCGTGCATCACGTCGGACGCCGCCGCGACCGATTTCGCGTACGCGCCCTTCGCGGGATCGTTGGTGGCGCCGCGTTCGTCGCTGCCGCCCATCTCAGCCTTCACCGGCGGTTCCAGCTCGAACAACATCACACCTGCCGCGACGAGCCGGTGATGGAGGTGATGGTGCCGCGTGACTGGGTCGTCGCCCTTGGGCGAGTTGATGCACGTGACGAGCACGGTCCAGTCGGCGGGGGTCGGCACCGAACTCGTACGCAGGCTCCCGGTGCCGCTCGCGCGGAATTGCGCGATCAGATAATTCACCGTCGCATAGTTGTCGAGATCGAGCCGCAGTCTCGTCTGATTGATGAAAAGGAACTCTCCGGCGATGCGCAGCTCGAGCTCACCGGCGTCGTCGAGCAGCTCGGTGCTGAGCGCGGTGAGTTCCTGCAACGACCGCTGCACCACCGGGTTTTCGGCCGGATACATGCGCACGTTTCTCAGCGCGCCGCAGAACGCGAGGACGAACGCGCGGCCAAGCGCGCGCACGTAGCCCTCGCTCCCCTTCTCGAGCGGCGCCTGCGCGGACGTGACGCGCGATGTGCGCGGTGTGGTCATGTCGCTCCTCCGAGCGCGCGCAGCGCGGCGCGCCGGACGATCGGATCCTTCTCATCGCGGCAGCGCTCGAGTGTCTTCTTCGCCTCTGCAGTGCCGATGCGCCCGAGCGCGGCGGCGGCACAGGAGCGCACGTCGGGGTCCGATTTGCGTTTGAAGAAACCCTGAGGGCCGTTGAGCATCGTATCGAGCGACGAGACGCCGGCGTCGCCACAGATAGTGCCGTAGAGCTCGAAGACCGCGAGGCGTTCGGTGCGGTCGGTGTCGCGGATCTCCCGCGCGGTCACGAGTTCCATGATGCGCGGGAGCGCGTTCTTGTAGACCGCGGCTGTGAAAGCTTTCACGGCCGACAGACGAATGCTCCGGTTCGAATCATCGAGCGCACGCTCGAGCGCGAAGAGCGCGCGCGGCGTTCCGATTTCTACGAGCGAGTTCACCGCGGCGATTCGCAGCTCTTCGTCGTGAAGACTCAGAACCTTCGCGAGCGCGGGGACCGCGGCCTCGGAGCGGCTCGCCGCCGCGCGTTTCACGGCCTCGGCGGCCACGAGCGGATCGTGCGACGATATCAGCTTCACGAGTTCTTCCGGATGCGACTCGGCGATGAGATCCGCGGCGTCCGCGAGGATTTTTCTTACATCGGCGTTCCTGGCCTGCGCGCTCCAGACGAACAGCGTGCCGAGGGCGCGCGGCCGCAGGCGGCGCACGAAATCGAAGAACTCTTCCTTCGGGGGCGGAGCGGCGGACTCATTGAGCTCCGTGAGCAGCGGTCCGAGCATGTCCGGATCGCTGACGCGGTCGCTGAGCACCTCGATGCGCGCGCGCACGCCCGGCGGCACGTTCGCGGTTCGCTCGAGAACGACGGTGCTCTCGCGGAGGAGGTGCGTCACGTTGCCGAACTGCAACCCCGTGAGCAGGTGCAGCATCATCGAGTCGAGATGGCCGACGACTTCCTCTCGCACGGCGGCATCGTCGTTGAGTTCGAAGATATCGAGCAGCACATCGAGCACCGATCGCCTGAGGTCGGCCGAGTATTCGCGTTCGATTTCACGCGCGAGATACATCATGGGCGCGGTGGAAACCGATGATGTTGTGGGTGCGGCGGCTTCATCGCCGCGCACCGCTGAAGCGAGCGCGCGGTCGAGGCGGGCGCCCTCATCGGCGCCACCGCCGCTTCCTCCGCCCATGCCCTGCGACCGCCGCTGCTTTGCCGCGGCGACCGCGTCCTTGGTGTCGGAGGAGGTCGACTGCGCGGGCCAGCGCCCCGGCGTCGCGGATGGATCGAGCGGCGCTCCCTGGCCGGAAACGTTGTCGATGAATCGATACGCGAGAAAAACGAACTCCTGCTCCCAGAGCAGCGTGAGGATGTCGTCTTCGTGGTCTTGTGCGCGGCGAACCAGCGGAATGATCTTGAGGAATTTTTCAAGCTCCTCGCCCTCGAATCCGCGCGTGAACGAGATCTCTCGCACGCCGTCTTTGAACAGCGTCCACGGAAGGGAGTCGGAGACTTTCTCGGGCTCGCTGAGCACGGGAACGTCGCACCAGGAGAGCTCAGTGTCGGAAATTTGCAGTGCGATTCCCGACGTCTCCTCCCACACGACGCCGAACGCAGTCCGCAGATTTTCCACCGTGCGGATGTACTGCGCATTGTGGCTCGGGTACATCTGGTGCGCGCGCACGGTCTTGTCGAGCTGCCGGAGCAGATCGGCAACGAGGGCCGAGTCGAATGGCGCTTCGACGGCCTCTCTGGGTTCGTCCTCGTCAGCGACCGGATTCAGTGCGGCTCTCCGTTAGTGGGCCTGCTTCAGCGCCAAGACTGCATAGGACGTCGCCGCGTCACTCATAAAACGGCCGATGTCCGTCGAGAGATCGCGCTGTTTGTTGAGCGACCACGCCAGCCACCGTCCTTCTTTGCGATCTTGATTTCCAGCGAGCCACTCGAGGGCGCGGCGGAGCTGCGGCTGGTCGCGGGACACGCCGGCGCGCTGGAGCGCGTACGCCACAAGCCCGGTCGCGTAACCGTCGCTCCGGGATTCGAGCGCGGTGCTGTCGGCGCGTTTCCAGCCGCCGAC
>JANYIJ010000238.1 GCA_025362095.1 Gemmatimonadota bacterium
GCAGCGCTTCGATCTGGTCGACCCACTGCTTGTCGCCTTCGATCGCCTTGATCGCGGCGCCGCGGATGACCGGCGCGTTGTCGCCGTCGAAATTGTTATTGGATAGCAGCTCGCGGACTTCGAGCTCGACGAGGTCGAGGAGCTCGGGGTCGTCAACGAGGTCGCACTTGTTGAGGAACACCACGATGCGGGGCACGTTCACCTGGCGGGCCAGGAGGATGTGCTCGCGCGTCTGCGGCATCGGGCCGTCGACAGCGCTCACGACCAGGATCGCGCCGTCCATCTGCGCGGCGCCCGTGATCATGTTCTTCACGTAGTCTGCGTGTCCCGGGCAGTCGACGTGCGCGTAGTGGCGGTTCTTGGACTCGTACTCGACGTGCGACGTCGCGATCGTGAGGATCTTGGTTGGATCGCGGCGTCCCTGCGACGCAGACGCCTTGGCGACTTCGTCGTAGGAAATGTATTTGGTACCATAGCCCTTGTCCGCCGACACCTTTGTAAGTGCCGCTGTGAGGGTCGTCTTGCCGTGGTCCACGTGACCGATCGTCCCGACGTTCACGTGCGGCTTGGTGCGATCGAACTTTGCCTTGGCCATTGTTGAATCCTGCGAAAGAATGTTGGAACTGCGTTTTGGAACTGGGTCTCGCGGTTACTTCCGGCTTCCGTGCTTCCGGCTTCCGGCCCTTACTTGGCGGTCTTCGCGATAATCTCTTCCGCCTTCGACTTCGGAACTTCTTCGTAGTGCGCGAACTCCATCGAGTACACCGCGCGCCCCTGTGACATCGAGCGGAGTTTCGTGGAGTAGCCGAACATCTCGCTGAGCGGAACGCTCGCCGAGATCACCTGCGCTTCGCCGCGCTGCGTCATGCCGCCGATCTTGCCGCGACGAGCGGAGAGATCGCCGAGCACGTCGCCCATGTACGCTTCCGGCGAAACGACTTCAACGTTCATCACGGGCTCGAGCAGCACGGGGTGCGCGGAACGCGCGCCTTCTTTCACCGCCATCGAACCTGCGATTTTGAATGCCATTTCAGATGAGTCGACGTCGTGGTACGAGCCGTAGATCAGCTCGACCTTCACGTCGACCATCGGGTAACCCGCCATGATGCCGTTCTCGAGCGCTTCGCGAATTCCTGCTTCGACCGGCTTGATGTATTCGCGCGGAATCGTGCCGCCCGTGATTTTGTCTTCGAATACGAAACCCTGTCCCTGCTCCGCCGGCATGACGTTGATAACGACATGGCCGTACTGGCCTTTGCCGCCCGACTGACGGATGAACTTTCCTTCGACTTTGTCGACGCGCTTGCGGATGGTCTCGCGATACGCGACCTGCGGACGGCCGACGTTCGCTTCGACCTTGAACTCGCGCATCATGCGATCCACGAGAATTTCGAGGTGCAGTTCGCCCATGCCTGAGATGATCGTCTGTCCGGTCTCCGGATCGGAGAACACGCGGAAGGTCGGATCTTCTTCGGCCAGCTTGCTCAGCGCGATGCCGAGTTTGTCCTGGTCGGCTTTTGTCTTCGGCTCAACGGCGACGTCGATGACGGGGTTCGGGAACTTCATGCGCTCGAGCACGATCGGCTTCTCGTCGTCGCACAGCGTGTCGCCGGTGCGCGTGTCCTTGAGGCCGATTGCCGCGCCGATGTCGCCGCAGCGGACTTCGTCGATTTCTTCGCGCTTGTTCGCGTGCATCTGGAGCAGGCGCGCCACGCGCTCGCGCTTGTCCTTGCTCGAGTTGTAGACGTACGAGCCCGACTTCAGCACGCCCGAATACACCCGGAAAAACGTCAGACGGCCGACGAACGGATCGGTCGCGATCTTGAACGCGAGCGCCGCGAACGGCGCTTCGTCGCTCACTTCGCGCACTTCGAACGTTTCGTCGTGCGTCGGCAGGTGACCCTGCATCGGCGGCACGTCGCGCGGCGACGGCAGATAGTCGATCACCGCGTCGAGCAGCGCCTGCACGCCCTTATTCTTGAACGACGCTCCGCAGAGCACCGGAATGAACTTCATCTTGATCGTCGCCGCGCGAATCGCGTGACGGATGTCGTCGTTGCTCAGCGTTTCGCCGGCGAGATACTTCTCGATGAGCTCGTCATCGTACTGGATGGCGGCTTCGACGAGGTTGTGACGGGCTTCTTCGACGGCGTCGTGCATGTCCGCGGGGACGTCGGTCACCGTGAACGTCTTGCCGAGCGACTCTTCGTCGAAGATGTACTGCTTGCGCTCGATGACGTCGATGTGGCCCGTGAACAGTTCACCGGAGCCGACGGGCAGCTGGAGCGGATACGCGTCGCGCGAGAGACGATCTTTGATCATCGTCATGCAGCGATCGAAGTTCGCGCCGATGCGGTCCATCTTGTTCGCGAAAATCATGCGCGGAACTTTGTAGCGGTCGGCCTGGCGCCAGACGGTTTCCGTCTGCGGCTCGACGCCGGCGACGGAGTCGAGCAGAGTCACGGCGCCGTCGAGCACGCGGAGCGAACGCTCCACTTCGACGGTGAAGTCCACGTGGCCCGGGGTGTCGATGATGTTGATGCGGTGCTCGGTGCCGGTCGCGTCTTCCATCTTGTCGCTCTGACCGCGGCGCTTCCAGAAGCAGGTGGTGGCGGCGGAGGTGATCGTGATGCCGCGCTCCTGTTCCTGCTCCATCCAGTCCATCGTGGCCGCACCATCGTGCACCTCGCCGATCTTGTGCGATTTCCCTGTGTAGTAGAGAATGCGCTCAGTCGTCGTGGTTTTACCGGCATCGATGTGGGCCATGATGCCGATATTGCGATAGTACCTGAGTTCGGTAACGCGAGCCATCGTCTGGTTTTATCTCGTCAGTGTAGAGCAGTTTCGTTCTGAAATTCGGGACTGATGGGAGCAAAAACGCGGCTGGACCAGGCGCCTCGTGGATCGCAGAGCTAGTGCTCGCGCGAACCTGAGACCGGTTTCCATCCGCTCTCGCCGGGTACATCCGCCACTGCTGCGCGGTTGGGGACCCTCGGCGCGCCGGACCAAATACTTCCGACGTTGAATTGTCCTGCGTTGCTTTTCGGGAGCCTCGGCGGCCGTACGAGACGGCAGCTGTTAGTCGACTGATCCCACAGTCATCGCGCGTCAGTAATTCGACGGTGGCGATCCCATAAGTTCCGGCTCGCAGTTAGCCGGGTTGCGCTGGCCTAAGTGCAGTTCGGCCAGAGCCTTAAGAAGATAATCGGGGATGCGGGGATGTCAACTGGTTCGGGAGTGCAGTTTGTCTGTGTCTAGCGTCGTCGGTCTGGGGTCTTTTAACCCGCTGTACGCAGTTGTCAGCTATCAACCGCAAACGGCGTTTAAAGACTCCAGACTCGATGACTCCAGACACAGACTTCACAACAAAAAAACGCCCCGCCGATTGTTCGGCGGGGCGTTTTAGTCCACTGCGCTTCTGAACTCTACCAGCGATAGTGCGCGAACGCCTTGTTCGCTTCGGCCATGCGGTGCGTGTCTTCCTTCTTTTTCACACCGTTGCCCTCGCCCTTCGAGGCAGCGATCACTTCTGCGGCGAGTTTCTCGTTCATCGACTTCTCGTTGCGCTCGCGCGAGTACTCGATCAGCCAGCGCATCGCGAGAGCCGTGCGGCGCTCGGGGCGAACTTCGACCGGCACCTGATACGTCGCGCCGCCCACTCGGCGGCTCTTCACTTCGACGACCGGCTTCAGGTTCGTGAGCGCCTGCTTGAACACGTTCACGCCCGGCTGCGACGTGCGGCTCTCGACGAGATCCATCGCGGCGTAGAAAATCCGCTCGGCGGTGGACTTCTTGCCCTGATACATCAGCACGTTGATGAACTTCGAGACCGTCTGGCTGTCGTAGCGCGAGTCCGCGAGGATCGTGCGCTTTACACTCTTTTTACGGCGGCTCACTTGGCGCCTCCCTTCTTGGGCTTCTTGGTGCCGTACTTGGAGCGGCTCTTGTTGCGCCCGTTGACGCCGGATGCGTCGAGCTTGCCGCGAACGATGTGATAGCGAACGCCCGGAAGATCCTTCACGCGGCCGCCGCGAATGAGCACGATCGAGTGCTCCTGCAGATTGTGGCCTTCGCCCGGGATGTACGCGGTGACTTCGAAGCTGTTGGTGAGGCGAACACGCGCGACTTTACGGAGCGCGGAGTTGGGCTTCTTCGGAGTGGTGGTGTACACGCGGGTGCACACGCCGCGCTTGAATGGATTCGCCTTGAGGGCGGGCGCCTTGTCCTTGCGGGCAACGTCGCGCCGGCTCTGGCGAACGAGCTGGTTAATCGTGGGCATCCAATGTTCCTAACAAGCGTTCGAACAGCTGATTCATACGTGGATCGCCCGGCGGGCGGCACGGAACAGACTCGCAAGCTACCCGGCCGCAGGGCTCGGGTCAAGGTTCCCGCTCTACCGAAGCGGCTGAACCGCTATGCGGAATACCAGGAAGTTCGAGGTAAACTCGCCCTCTGCCTGGCCCACCACGAACCCGTCTTCTGCGACGATGTATCGCACGCGCGTGTGCGGCGGAAAGGGATGGCAGAACTCGAACATTCCATCTGTGCCGGTCGTGAAATACTGCTGACTCTGCACCCATTTCGCGTCGGCTTCTCTCGACTGCACGAACAGAGTGATTCTCGCGTTGTTCACCGGCTTCCCATCCGGCGTGACGACGCGGCCCATCGTGAACAACGAGTCTCCGACAGTCCACTGGTGATTCGCAACGCACCGCTCGGCAATCATCGATTCTACAGTCGGAATCGTGAGCGTCGCGATAGCGGTAGAGTCTCGCGCCGCGACGAATCGCAGCGAAGTCGGCAGTCCAATTCCGAGCTCCGCGATTCGCGGATCGATGATGCGCACAGCGTACGGACCGGGAAGCAGGTCCTTGATCACCACCAGACCGTTCGCATCGGCGGTGCCGTAGTAGTGGGTCGCGACGAGGCTGAGGATCGTGCCCGGCGCAGGCTTTCCATCTTTTTTGATCGCGCGAACGCGCAGCGCGCCGAGCGGCGCTCTGAAGTCTGTGCCGTCGGGCCACGTGGCGCGCGCCAGCTCTCCGCCGTCTTCTTCAGCGAACAGCCAGTCGCGATATCGCAGCCGGCCGTTGCCGTTCATCATGGTGTCCTTCGACGCGCTCACGACACGGATCCACCAGCGGTCGATCATCACGACGCCGTTCTTCATCGAATGGAATGAGACGTAGCCGCCGGGCCGGAACCGCACGGCACCGGCTTCGACGTTCAGATATTTGTACTCGACGTCGACGAGCGCGCGCGCGACGGAATCGATCCAGAGTGTGCCGTCGATGTCGACGCGCCCCTTGCGATGATCGGCTGGAAGGAAGCGAAGCCCGATTTGATTCGGCCGCGATTTCTCGTGGTCGGCGATTTCGAAACAGTAGGCAAGCGCGAACGCGTCGCTGAGCAGCACGTCGGCGTCCGGACCGAAGAACGTCGCGCTCGCGAGACTGTCGGTGGAAAACCCCAGTCGCACGAAATCACTGGCGGCGTGCGCAGCGATGTACGTCTTGCCGGTTGCTTCGGCGGAATCGCTCTCAACGCGCTGCCGCTCGATCACGGTGCTGTTGCCGTCCATCACGCGGTAGAAACCCAGCCGCCAGACTTTCGCGGGATTCTCTTCGCGTGCGACGATCGTCGCGAGCAATCCCGCTCGAGCCTGCTCCCACAATCCGAGCGCCTGCGCGCGATCCTTTCGCACCCGGCAGTTCGAGTTCTCCCTGATGTGAATCGCCTGAATCAGGTTTGGCAGCGCGAGCATCGAGACATCGAGGCGCGTTCCTGTACTATCGCGCTGCGGCAACAGAAGATCGCGCGGCGTGAAACCGATTCTCACGAATCGTGCCGTGCGCGCTGCGGCACCGCGAAGCACACGATACTCGCCGCGCTCGTTCGTGAGGTTGCGCACGATCGTCGTGCCCGCAGAGTCGAGGAGCATCACGACGACGCCGGACACCGGGCGGCGGCTCACGCTGTCGCGGACGGTGCCCGTGACGCTCTGCGCGACCGCGGTGCACGCGATCGCGACTAGGCTTGCGATGATTGCTGCCGCCGAACCGATTCTGCCGCGCATCTCGCTAAGCTGGCGGAACCTCGACGCCCACGCCAGCGGCGCCGCGCGCTTTCGGAATCCGCACCGTGACCGGCGCCGACGCGCGCGCGCCGACGGTCGCGCGCACGGTGACGAGACGCTCGCGAGGCACTCCGCACAGATACCAATTTCCAGCGCCGTCCGCGGTGAGCGCGCGCTCCTGCGTCTGGTACGAGAAGGTTCCCTGCCCGGCGGCCTTGAACTCGCCGCGCCAAGTGAGCTTGACGCTCGCATGCGCGATACCCTTGTGCTCGCCTTCGAACACCGTGCCGCGCAGCAGCGCGACGAGATCTCCCTGCGCAGAGTCGGCGGCGCAGGTGGTCGCGAGTTTTTCGTCCGCGGCCAGAAGCGCCGGCGAAAAATCATGCGTGGATTCGCCGCTGCCGAAAAGCACCTCGGGCCCGCGAGTGACCGAAGTGACTTCGCCGCCGGTGAACTGGAGCCCTTCGACGACCGTCTTGTACGAGTCGCGCGCGTTGCCGCCCGAGGTATAGTGCTGCACGATCTGCCGCGTTGCGCGCGGCATGCGCAGCTGCCACCGCCCTACGAGCCAGCTTCCGGTGGAGAGGCGCAGAAACTCGACGCTGCCGCCGGCCTTCACATGCGCCAGATCCGACGGAAGATTGGTGTAGCGGAAATCGAGCTCACGCAATTCCGACGTCGTGCGATCGAGCCAAAGCGTGCCCTCGATGTCCACGATCTCGCCGCGATCCTTGGCCGGACGAAATCCGATTCCGACCCAGTCGCCTTTGTCCTTCGCCGGCGGCTCTTCGCGGAAACAGTGGAGCGCCGCGAACGGCTCGGAGAGCAGCGCCTCGGCATCGGGCGCGCGATACACAGTGCCATTCGCATCGTCCGTCATGAAGCCGATCTTCGCGAGCGAATCCGGAGGCAGACCGACGAACGCCTTCATCGCCGACGCGCTGTAGCTATTGGAGGTTTGTGAGAGCGTGCGCTCAGACAGGTCCGCGCTTCGTTCATAAATGACCCAGTTCACCGTCTGCCTCGCGCCCGACGGTGCGAGCTGCGTGGCGGCGATCGCCTTGCGCGCTTCCTCCCAGAGATGCGCAACGACCTGACCGGAATCCTGCTGCATGCGGCACACGCTCTTGCCCTGCACTTTCACCGCGGAAAGAACGATCGCCTCGCCGCGAAGCGTGATCGACAGATTCTTCATCTCACCGGCCGCGACGTCCAGCGTGGGCACGACAGTTGGCCGGAATCCGATACGCAGCACGCGAACGTCGTACTTTCCCGCGGCGGGAAGCCGCAGCTCATAGCTACCGCTCTCGCCAGTGAGCGCGCGAGCAGCCGCGACGCCCTTGGTGTCGCTGGCAATGACGATCACTCCGGTCGCGCGCGAATCGTCGGGGAGCGTGACGATTCCGCGGATAGTCTGTGCCCCAAGGCCGCTCGCGATCAGCATGATCGCTCCAGCGAATGCGCGGTTCAAAGGTCGATCACTGCGTGAACTGGCAGCGCGTCTCGGACGCGCACAGCAGATTCGAATTCACCGAGAAGATGAGCAATTGAATTGGCGTAGTAGCTGATGAGTTCACGTCCGCGCGGAAGAACAAGATAGCCGGCGCCCTCACGCGAAACCACGCGGCGGAGGCGGAGCAGCAGGTACGCGCGGTCGAGCGTGTCGCCGATTTCTTCGTCCGCGTTCAGAAGCTGCCGCCCGTGATGCGCGAGTGAGTCGCGGAGTTCTGACATTCGCTCGAGCAACTGCGCGCGTGAAATGAAATCCGCGTCGAAGGTCTGGATCGCGGCGCAAGTCAGCGGCACCGGCGTCACCGGAATGATCTCACCCACGCGCCGCATGGCATCGTCCGCGAGCGACTGAATCACACCGAGCCGCTCCGGCCGGGGCAGCGTGAACAGGCCGCGCCCTTCGCGCTCGAGGCCTGCGAACCAGGGCTCAAGTGCCACCGGCTCGCCGATCACCACCGCTGCCTCGCCATACCGCTTCCACGTACGGGAGAGGAGCCTTCCGGTGTTCCACGCGGCGTAGCCAAGCACCACGCGCAGTTGCGTGAGACGGTTGCCGCGCGCGTTTCCCGCGTCAGCGCGCAATTCCTGCAGCAGCGAGCGATCCTCGAGCACGCGATCGAAGTTGATGCCCACGGGCACGAGAAACATGCGCGCGGCGAATCCTGGCTCGCGCGCGACGCCCAGGGCGTAGTCGAGGAGTCCGATTTTCGCGGGGCGCAATTTGCCGTCGCGCGAGAGACCGCCTTCCGGGAAAATTCCCTGCGTCACGCTGTTTCGCGTGACGAGCTGCACATAGCGCTCGAGCACGGTGTGGTAGAGCGGCTCGCGGAATCGGCGACGAATGAAATACGAACCGAAACTCTTGAAGAGATACTCGAGCGGAAAGACACGCGCCCACTCGCCCACCGCGTACGAAATCGCGACCTGCCCGGCGAGCGCGTAACCCGCGAGAACGTAGTCGGCGTTCGAGCGGTGATTCATCAGGTAGATGACGATGCTTTCGCGCGGCAGCTCCTCGAAGCTCTCGCGACGCACGTACGAAACGTTGACACGATAGAACAGGTTCAGCAGAATGCGCGACGCCGCGATCCCCACCTGGTAGTACGCGAGGAGATTGAACGCAGGCACGATCTCATTGATATACACACGTACGGTGCGCCAGACATCGGCCTCGGCAATTCCGTGCAGCTTCGCGTGTTCGCGCACGGCGGAAGCGATCGGTTCGTCGCCGAGCAGCGACTCGGCGATGTATTTCTTGCTCGTGAGTTTGAAGCGGTCGATGCGGGCGCGAAACCTGCGCACCACGCGGATCGCGGCGCGGCGCGTGAAGTAGCGCCAATAGAGCCAGCCTGCGAGAAGAACTGCGGCCGCGATTACGATGGTGAGGGGTGAAGAGAACACCGTGTGTCGTAAATCGAGGACTGGTGACGCCACCGTTCGAGTCAGGTCTCCGCGATCGCGCCGAGCGCCTTCCAGTCCCGCGGCGCATCTGACACGCGGCGCAGAATTCCGAATGCCACCAGCATCATCGCAAGCAGCGAAAGAATGGCGAACGCCTCACCACGAACCACCGGCATATGACCTTTTTCCACTGTCAGCCACGTGGTGGCGCCCCAAAGCAGCGGTCCCGTGACGGCCGAAAAACGTCCCACCATCCCGTACAGGCCATAAAATTCGCCGACGCGATCCGGTGGCGTGAGACGCAGCATGAGCGGGCGATCCGACGCCCACGTGCCGCCAAGGCAAATGCCAGCGAGACAGGCCACAACAAACAGCCAGGCAATTTGCAGATTGAGAAATCCCACGAACGACGCGACAATGAACGTCGCGATCCACCCCGACAGCACGATGTTCAGCGTTCGCTTGGGCCCAATGCGATCCACGACGAAACCCCAGATCACGCCGCCGAAAATCGCCGCCGTTATCGCCGACATCAGCACGAGCTGAGCTTTCTGTTCGCCGTCTTCCTTGGTGAGTCCGGTGGAGATGGCGACGTTCACGGTATACAGCGACATGAACAGAATTACCGTGTTGATCGCGTCCGTATAAAACGCGCGGCCGAGAAGAAAGCGCAGCAGCCCGGGATATTTGTTTCCCGACTTCAGCGTGTGGAGCGTCTGCGCGAGCGATTCCTTCACCGCGGTCCACGTGAAGATCGGGCGCGGATTCGAGTTGCCCTTCTCTCCCACGAACACGAAGCACGGAAATGCGAGCGCGAGGAAAGCGAGCGCCACGAACAAGAAGTAGTCCGGGAACGGAAACTCGGTGTGTGTCTTCGACATCCAATAGCCGACCCCCACCGCGATGTACGATCCGCTGTAGCCAAGTCCAACCGCGATGCCGTTGATGCGGCCGCGGTTTTCCTCGGTCGTCACTTCTGGCAGGAGCGAGTCGTAGAACTGCACACCGGCCTGATATCCGCCGTTCGCGATGATGAACAGGATCGCACTCATCATGAACGGGCCGCGCGCGATGAGCGCGGTGCAAAGGCAGCACAGCAGCGTGGCCCAGACCAGGAAGGGCATTCTCTTTCGCGCCCGGTCGGTCATGGCGCCGAGGAGCGGGCTCAGGCAGAACATGATGCCCATGCTCAGCGCGCTGATCCTTCCCAGCAGGGAGTCGGCGCGCTCGCTGCCCACCTCTGCTCTTACAAAGAGAGAGAAGTAGAGGGAGATGACGCCCATTGAGAAGATGACGTTGGCCAGATCGTAGAGGATCCAGCTGATCACCGCTCGGCGCGGGATTACACGGGCGGGCTGTGGCTCTGGCATCTTCTGGAATGTGATCTGCAGACCCTCGAAAAGCGAGTGGAAACGTTTCTCGTTGGTTGGTTAACCGAGGTATAAAATTAGCCCGGGCTTCGAACCGTGATCGCGGTCAGAAGCCCGGGCCAATCTTCTACTTCAGTTAACCAGCCAACAAGAAACGTGTTAACCCGCAGTTAGATCTCCTCACCCGGCAACGCCGCAAACGGCGACGCAATCTCCGCCGCCATCGGTGTCCCAGCCAGCCCCGCAAACGCCTCCGCACCCTGCGGAAGTTCCGGCATCGGCGGCGCTGCGACATCCATATCCACTTCCTGATACCGGTACATACCCGTGCCGGCCGGAATGAGATGTCCGATGATGATGTTCTCCTTGAGGCCAATGAGGTTGTCCTTGGCGCCACGGATCGCCGCATCGGTCAGCACGCGCGTGGTCTCCTGGAAGCTCGCCGCAGAAATGAAGCTCTGCGTCGTGAGACTCGCCTTCGTGATGCCAAGAAGCAGCGGCTCGCTGCTCGCGGGCTTCTGCTTCTTCTTCTTCGCGCGATCGTTGGCATCGCGGAAGACGGCTTTATCGACGTTCTCGCCCTCGAGGAACTCCGAGTCGCCTGCGCCCGGATCGAGCACGCGAACCTTCTGCAGCATCTGGCGCACAATCACGCCGATGTGTTTGTCGTTGATCTTCACGCCCTGCAGACGGTACACCTCCTGCACTTCGTTCAGGAGGTACTCTTGCACGGCTCTCGGTCCCTTAATGCGCAGAATGTCGTGCGGATTGACAGGACCTTCCGACAAACGGTCGCCCGCTCGCACACGATCGCCCTCGTGCACGCGAAGGTGCTTGCCCGCACCAACCTCATACAGCTGCGCTTCCTGCGAGTCGTCCGGCGAGCCGTCGAGCTTCAGCGACTGCACGAAGATCTCGCGCTTGCCGCGCTTGATCTCGCCAAACCGCACGATGCCGTCGACTTCCGAAATCGTCGCCGGATCTTTCGGACGGCGCGCTTCGAACAGTTCGGCAACACGCGGCAGACCGCCGGTGATGTCGCGCGTCTTGTACGCTTCACGCGAAATCTTCGCGATGATCGTGCCGGCCGCGATCTCCGCCCCGTGCTCCACGATGAGCTGCGCGCCCACCGGAATCACGAAGTCACGAATACGCTTCTCCTTTCCGCCCTTCGTCTGCCAGATCTCGATGTGCGGATGGAGCTTCTTCTCACGATCTTCGATCACGACGCGCTGACGCAAACCGGTCAGTTCGTCGAGCTCCTCGCTCACCGACTCTTCTTCGACGAGATCCACGAAGCGCACTTCGCCCGTGACATCCGCGATGATCGGGTTGGTGTACGGATCCCAGCTGAAGATCACCTGCTCCTTCTTCACCTCATCGCCGTCCTTCACCATCAGGACTGCGCCGAGTGGCACGGCGAGCCGCGCCGAAACGATCGCGTTCTTGTCGGCCGAGGCGCGAATGAACACTTCGCCCTCGTACGACGTGACGATCTGCTGTCCTTCCGGATTCGTGACCGAGATGAGGCGATCGCCGTACTCGATGACGCCCTGCACCTTCGACTTGCGCGCGGTCTGCTCGGCAATACGCGCCGCCGTTCCACCAATGTGGAACGTGCGCAGCGTGAGCTGAGTGCCCGGTTCGCCGATCGACTGCGCGGCGATGATGCCGACCGCTTCGCCGATGTCGACCATCGCCATCGTGGCAAGGTTGCGGCCGTAGCACATGCGGCAGAGACCGCGCTTGGCTTCGCAGGTGAGCACGGAGCGAATCTTGATCGACTCGATTCCCGACTCCTCGATCTGCTTGGCCACGTCCTCGCTGATCATTGACCCCGACTCGACGAGCATTGCGCGCCGGCCAGAATCGTCCATGAGCTGCGGATCTTCCACATCTTCCGCAGCCACGTTGCCGACAATGCGTTCCGCCAACGGCTCGATGATGTCCTCGCCTTCCTTCAGCGCGGAGATATCGAGTCCCATGATCGTGCCGCAATCTTCCTCGGTGATCGTCACGTCCTGCGCGACGTCGCAGAGGCGGCGCGTGAGGTAACCCGCGTCGGCCGTCTTCAACGCCGTATCCGCGAGGCCCTTACGAGCGCCGTGCGTCGAGATGAAGTACTCGAGCACGGAGAGTCCTTCACGGAAGTTCGACTTGATCGGGCTTTCGATGATTTCGCCGATGCCGCCGGTGAGCTTCTTCTGCGGCTTCGCCATCAGGCCGCGCATACCGGCGAGCTGACGGATCTGGTCGCGCGAACCGCGCGAGCCAGAATCGAACATCATGAACACGGGGTTGAATCCGTTCTGCGATTCCTTCATGCGCTTGACCATCGCCTCGGCGATGTCGTTGTTCGCATGCGTCCACGTGTCGATGACCTTATTGTAGCGCTCGCCGTTCGTGATGTTTCCGGTCTGGTACGCCTTCTGGAAACGCTCCACGCGCGTCGTCGCTTCTTCGAGCAGCTGCTCCTTGTCCGACGGAATCTCGAGATCCTCGATTCCGATCGAGACGCCGCCGCGGGTCGCGTTGCGGAAGCCGAACTCCTTGAGACGGTCGAGGAACTGCACCGTGCCCGCGAGGCCCGACCTGCGATACGACTCAAACACCAGCTCGGAGAGCGCCTTCTTTTTCATGTCGCGGTTCTGGAACGGCAGTTCCGTGGGGATGATCTGGTTGAACAGCACACGTCCAACCGTCGTCACTTCCCACTTCTTCTCGCCGTCGCGGTCCACGAGGAACTTGAGCGGCGTGTGCGTGTTCACGCGGCCGAGCGCGAGCGCCATCTCGACTTCGCTGGCAGCCGTGTACGCGTGCAATGCCGCGACCTTCTTGGGATCCTTCTGAATTTCGTCGAATCCGGCGAAACCCTTCGTGGCGAAATAGCAGCCGAGCACGATGTCCTGGCTGGGCTCCGCCACCGGGCGTCCGTCGGCCGGCTTGAGGATGTTGTTCGACGACAGCATGAGCACCCGGCACTCAAGCTGCGCTTCAAATGAAAGCGGCACGTGCACGGCCATCTGGTCGCCGTCGAAGTCCGCGTTGAATGCGGCGCACACGAGCGGGTGGATTCGAATGGCCTTGCCCTCGACGAGCACCGGCTCGAACGCCTGAATACCGAGGCGATGGAGCGTGGGCGCGCGGTTGAGGAGCACCGGATGGTCGCGAATGATCTCTTCGAGAATCTCGAACACTTCGCTCGATTCCTTCTCGACGATCTTCTTGGCGCGCTTCACCGTTTCGGCGATTCCCTTCTCGACGAGCTTGTGGATGATGAACGGCTTGAACAGTTCCAGCGCCATGGCCTTCGGCAAGCCGCACTGGTGCAGCTTGAGTTCCGGACCCACGACGATGACCGAACGGCCCGAGTAGTCCACGCGCTTGCCGAGCAGGTTCTGACGGAACCGGCCCTGCTTGCCCTTGAGCATGTCTGACAGTGATTTGAGCGGGCGCTTGCCGCGGCCGCGAATCGCCTTGGAGCGGCGGCCGTTGTCGAACAGCGCGTCGACCGCTTCCTGCAGCATGCGCTTCTCGTTCCGGAGAATGACTTCCGGCGCGCGATGCACGATCAGCTTCTGGAGACGGTTGTTGCGGTTAATGACACGACGATAGAGATCGTTCAGGTCCGACGTGGCGAAACGGCCGCCGTCGAGCGGAACGAGCGGGCGCAGATCGGGCGGAATCACCGGGACGACGTCCAGGATCATCCACTCCGGCTTGTTGCGCACATCGCCGTGGTCGCCCGAGTTCCGGAACGCGTCGACGATCTTGAGGCGCTTGAGCTGTTGCTTCTTTTTGTGCTGGCTCGTCTCGACGATCACCTGTGCGCGGAGCTGGTCGGCGATTTTGTCGACGTCCAGGCGGCGGAGGAGTTCGCGAACCGCGGGCGCGCCGATGTCGGCCATGAAGGCGCTGTCGCCCTCGTCCTTGGCCTTGGCGCGCAGCGTGAGGTACTGCTCTTCATCGAGCAGCTCGTTGACATGCACTTCCTGGTCGCCCGGCTCAATGACGACGTAATTCGAATAGTAGATGACCTTCTCGAGATCACGGAGCGTGAGGTCGAGAAGATTTCCCATCGGACTCGGAAGCGTCTTGAAAAACCAGATGTGCGCGACGGGAACGGCGAGCTCGATGTGACCCATGCGGTCGCGACGGACCTTGCTCAGGGTGACTTCGACGCCGCAGCGGTCGCAGATTACGCCGCGATAACGGATGCGCTTGTATTTGCCGCAGTGGCATTCCCAGTCCTTGACCGGACCAAAAATGCGTTCGCAGAACAAGCCGTCCTTCTCGGGCTTGAACGAGCGGTAGTTGATGGTCTCGGGCTTCGTGACTTCGCCCCACGACCACCACGAACGCAGGCCGGCCATTTCAAGCCGCTCGCGTTCCTTGGAATCCCTGGGTCCGCGAATCTCTTCCGGAGAAGCGATGCGGATCTGGATGTAGTCAAAAGCGGATGCGCGAGCCTCGCGCGCGCTGCGAAAATCAATCATTGGTTATTCCTCGCCTGAGCTGAAGGGCAACCCGCTGTAACCACCCTCAGCGTTGGCATCCATGGTGACGTGGATACCGAGGGCCTGCAATTCCTTCACCAGCACGTTGAACGATTCCGGAGTCCCGGGTTCCGGCAAGTTCTGACCCTTAACAATTGCTTCGTACACCCTCGACCGGCCGTTCACGTCGTCCGACTTCACGGTCAGGATTTCCTGCAGCGTGTGCGCGGCACCGTATGCCTCGAGCGCCCACACTTCCATTTCGCCGAAACGCTGGCCGCCAAACTGCGCCTTGCCGGCGAGCGGTTGCTGCGTGACGAGCGAGTACGGTCCGATGCTTCGCGCGTGGATTTTATCGTCGACCAAGTGCGAGAGCTTCAGCATGTACACGTTTCCGACGGTCACGGGCGACGCGAAGTTCTCGCCGGTCCGGCCGTCGCGCAGATTGATCTTTCCGCCCGGCATGAGCCCGGCCGCGCGGATGATTTCCTTGCTCGCTTCATCGACATCGGCATCCGACTTCTTGCCGGCCATGACCGCGAGCGCGGGGAATCCCTTCTCGATCAGAAGCTCGGAAGCGCTGAGCGCGTTGCGGCGCTCGAGTTCCTTGCTGGCCTTCTTGATGTCGGCACGGCGCGCGGTGGACAGCTCTTCGTTCGCCGACTCCGCCTCGTGGAACGCGATCGACGTGCGAAGATCCGCATGCTCGCGCTCAGCGATTTCCTTCGCGGCGTCCGCGATGTAGTCACGCACACGGTGATAGAGATCTTTCGACGCCGCCGACATTCCGCGGCCGCCGAGTTCGTTCACGTTCGCGTCGTGCAGCAGCTCGACTTTTTCGTCGCCGATCGCCGGGCGGAGCTCTGCCAGGAACGACTTGATCTCGGAATCGGAGATTTCGAGTTTCGGACTCTTCAGTTCGAGGCCGTGATGCGCCCACGACAGCGCCGCGAGGCGGAGCAGAAGCCCGATTTCTTTTTCGTTCGCGCCTGAGAACACCGGCGTCTTCGCGTAGAAGCCGAGGATCTTCGCCGCCCACCCAAGGTGAGTTTCGAGGATTTGACCGACGTTCATACGGCTCGGCACGCCGAGCGGGTTGAGGACGATGTCCACCGGACGTCCGTCGGGGAGGAACGGCATGTCCTCCTCGGGAACAATGCGCGCCACGATACCCTTGTTGCCGTGGCGGCCGGCCATTTTATCACCCACCGAGATCTTGCGCTTCTCGGCGAGATACACCTTCACGAGCTGGATGACGCCGGGCGGGAGTTCGTCGGGCTGCAGAATGCGGTCGATGCGCTCTTCAGCCTTCTCTTCGATCCTCGCCTTCACTTCATTCGCAGCTTCGATAATTTCGCGCAGCTGCTCGTTGACCTTCTTGCTCTCGACGCGGAACGTCTTGAGATCGATCGTCGCCAGGCGGAGCTCGTCGAGCACGTCGCCCGTGAGCTTCGTGCCTGCCGGAATCGCCTCTTCGACCGTGCCGGACTTCAGCGCGAGCGCGATGACCTGGCTCTCGAGCAGTTCCTTCAGTTCGCCGTCGCGCACTTCGTTCACGCGCACTTTTTCCTCACCCTCAAGGCGGCGGACTTCGCCGATGCGTTCGCCGCGATCCTTCTCGACGACCTGGTCTTCGATGCGCGAGAAGATCTTGCAATCGATGACGACGCCTTCCATTCCCGGCGGAACCTTGAGCGAAGAGTCCTTCACATCTTTCGCCTTCTCACCGAAGATCGCGGTCAGCAGTTTTTCTTCGGGCGAGAGTTCCGTCTCTCCCTTCGGCGTGATCTTGCCGACGAGAATGTCGCCGGGGCGGACGTGCGCGCCGATGCGCACAATGCCGCGCTCGTCGAGATCGACGAGCGACTCTTCGGCGACGTTCGGAATTTCACGCGTGATTTCTTCCTGGCCGCGCTTCGTGTCGCGCACGTGCAGTTCGAGCTCCTGGATGTGGATCGACGAGTACACGTCGTCCTTCACCAGCCGCTCGCTCAGCACGATGGCGTCTTCGAAGTTGTGTCCATACCACGGCATGAACGCGACGAGCACGTTCGAGCCGAGCGCGAGCTGGCCATGTTCGGTCGCTGCGCCGTCCGCGAGGACGTCGCCCACCTTCACTTTTTGACCGAGCTTCACGATCGGGCGCTGGTTGATCGCCGTGTCCTGGTTGGTGCGCCAGTATTTCTTGATGCGGTAGCGGTCTTGCTGCGTGAGGCGTTCGAGCGGCACATCGCCGCCCTTCTTCCCCTTCTCCGCCGGGCCGGCGTCGACGAGAATCTCGTCTGCCGTCACGCGGGTGACCGTTCCCGAACGCAGTGCAATGACAACGGCGCCGGAATCGCGCGCGACCACTTCCTCGAGGCCCGTGCCGACGAGCGGCGTCTGCGGGTTCAAGAGCGGCACGCTCTGGCGCTGCATGTTCGATCCCATCAGCGCGCGGTTCGCGTCGTCGTGCTCGAGGAACGGAATGAGCGCGGCGGCGATGGACACGAGCTGTTCCGGCGCGACATCCATATAGTCGATGCGCGCAGGTGAAACGAGCGGGACGTCGGCCTGCTGACGGCTGAGCACGAACTCATCGACGAACGTGCCGTCGTCATTGAGCCGCGAGTTCGCCTGGGCGATGATCGCGTCCTCTTCCTTGTTGGCGTCGAGCCACTCGAGCTCGTTCGTGACCTTGCCGTTCCGCACGACGCGGTACGGGGTTTCGACGAATCCGAGGTCGTTCACGCGCGCATAGCACGCGAGCGACGTGATGAGTCCGATGTTCGGACCTTCAGGCGTTTCGATCGGGCACATGCGGCCGTACTGCGAGTAGTGCACGTCGCGGACTTCGAATCCGGCGCGCTCGCGGGTGAGGCCGCCCGGTCCGAGCGCCGAGAGGCGACGCTTATGCGTCAGCTCGGCGAGCGGATTGGTCTGGTCCATGAACTGCGACAGCTGCGACGATCCGAAGAACGCCTGGATCACCGCGGAGACCGTGCGCGCATTGACGAGGTCGTCGAGCGCGATTTTCTCGGAGTCCTGATTGATCGACATGCGCTCCTTGACCAGTCGCGCCATGCGCGAGAGACCCACGGAGAACTGATTCGCGATCAGTTCGCCGACGGAGCGAATGCGGCGGTTGCCCAAGTGATCGATGTCGTCCACATGGCCGCGGCCTTCGTGCAGTTCGACGAGGTAGCGGACGATGGCGACGAAATCTTCCTTCGTCAGAACGGTCTGGCTCGCCGGGGTCGGCAGGCCGAGACGCTGATTGATTTTGTAACGGCCCACGCGTCCGAGGTCGTAACGCTTCGGCGAGAAGAACAGCCGCTCGATTGCCTGCTTGGCCGTTTCCTTATTCGGCGCGTCGCCGGGACGGAGCAGCGCGTAGATCTGCTTGAGCGCTTCGTCCTCGCTCTTGGTCGGATCCTTGGCGAGCGTGTTCTTGATGAGCGTGCTCTCGGCGCGGCCGCTCGGCACGAAGCAGTACGCCTTGTGCAGGCCGTGCTTGCGGAGGCGCTTGACGAGCATCTCCTTGAGCTGCTGGCCGACTTCGCCGATCACTTCGCCCGTTTCGGGGTCGATCGCGTCGACGGCGAGGACGCGCGCATGCGGGCGCTCACTGCGCTCGATCGCGTCGAGTTCGTCGCGTAGATCGACGGCGCCGTAGCTCGCGAACACCTTCACGACGTCGACCTTCTGACGGCGGAGGCGGTTGAACACTTCTTCGGTGAGCTCGTCTCCTTCCTTCACGAGCATCATCGCTTCGGTGCGCTCGCGCTCGGCGCGTGCCTTCTTGGTCTTCGCCTTCGGCGCGTCGTCCGGCGTCGCTTCTCCGGGCAGCTCAATGTCTTCGGCGATGATCGCGCCGATGACTTCACGGTTTTCGGCGCGGCCTTCGCGCTTCTTGGTGAGGTCGAGCTCGCGCACCGCGAAGAAGAGCCGGAGAATATCCGAGTTGTTCCCGAAGCCGAACGCGCGGAGGAGCGCGGTGGCCGGGAACTTCTTCTTCTTGTCGATGTGGACGTAGATGATGTCGTGAATGTCTACGGTGAACTCGACCCACGAGCCGCGGAACGGGATGATCCGCGACGAGATCAGGCGCTGTCCGTTGGGATGCGTCGACTCTTCGAAGACCACGCCGGGCGACCGGTGCAGCTGGCTGACGATCACGCGTTCGGCGCCATTGATGACGAAGGTGCCGAGCGGGGTCAGGAGCGGGAGCTCGCCGAGATAGACTTCCTTCTCGATCTGATTCTTGATCCGCTTTTTCCCGTCGGCGATGTTCTCCTCGAACACCGTCAGCGTCAGCGTGGCTTTGAGCGGCGCCGAGTACGTCATGTCGCGCTCGATGCACTCTTCGACCGAATATTTCGGATCGCCGAGGGTGTAGCGGATGAAGTCCAGCGAGAAGTTCTCGTGGACGTCGGTGATCGGGAACAGGTCTTTGAAGACCCGTTCGAGTCCGACATCTTCGCGGTCGTGCGCCGCAGCGTCGAGCTGCAGGAGCGACTCGAAGGCGCGAACCTGAATGTCGAGGAGATGGGGCATGTCCATCCCCTTCTCGAGCTTACCGAAAGAAATTTGCTTGATCATATCTACCTTGGCTCACCTTATGACAGGCGAAAGCCGCCTGTCCCACGCGCGCAAACTTTTTGCGCGCCGGAACAGACGGAAAGGAACTTCAGTTTTGGTGCGGTGCGAATGACTGCATTGACGAGACCGAGTAAGAGGTGGGATCACCACCGGCACGTCGTTTTGACGCGCCGGTGGTAAAGCCAGCCCTTACTTGATCTCGGCTTCTGCTCCCTGCTCTTCCAGCTTGGCCTTGATGGCGGCGGCTTCGTCCTTCGTTGCGCCGGCCTTCACGACCTGCGGTGCGCCGTCGACCAAGTCCTTGGCTTCCTTCAGGCCAAGACCCGTGATTTCGCGGACGACCTTGATGACCTGAATCTTCTTGCCGCCGGCTGCCTTCAGCACGACGGAAAATTCGGTCTGCTCTTCGGCTGCGGCAGCGCCGCCACCGCCGGCGCCACCGGCCGGGGCCGCGGCGACGGCCGCGATGGTGACGTTGAACTTCGTCTTGAACGTGTCGATGAGATCGACGAGTTCGAGGACCGACATGTTGCCGATCGCGTCGAGGATTTCGTCTTTGCCAAGAGTAGCGTTAGCCATTTGAACTGTTCTCCGTTGCGTTGTCGGCTGCCGGTGCGGCGGCTTCGAGTTGGACCTTACGTGCGTCGAGCAATCCAGCGAAGCCGGAGAGCACGCTGTTGAGATATCCAAGGAACATGCTGAGCGCCTCGTCACGAGTCGGCATCAGCGCGAGTCTCTTTACGGTCGCGGCATCGATCGCCGCGCCTTCGTACAACCCGCCCTTCACGGACGGCCGGTCTTCGTTCTTCTTCGCGAACTCGGTCAGCGCCTTCGCGGCGCTGATCGCGTCCTTCGCGATCACGACACCGGTGGGGCCTTTGAGCGTCGGCGCGAGCAGGCCGCTTTCGTTCACCGCACGCAGCGCGAGCGAATTCTTGATGACCACATACTCCACGCCGGCCTTGCGGAAGCTGCGGCGCAGCGCGGTCATGTTCTTCACGCTCAGACCGGTGAAGTCGGTGTAGTAGAGCGCGTCCGCGCCCTCCATCTTTTTCTTGAGCCCGCGAACGAGCTCTTCTTTGTCGGATCGTTTCATCGCTCGTTACCGGTAGGGTGTGGTGTCGACCCGCACGCCCGGGCCCATCGTGCTGGAGACGGCGACCGTCTTCACATACACGCCCTTCGACGCGCTCGGCTTGGAGCGGACGATGGTGTCCATCAGGGCCTGGAAGTTCGATTCGAGCGACTCGAGCGGGAACGAGACCTTGCCGATGGCAGCGTGGATGTTGCCGCCTTTGTCGACGCGGAATTCGATCTTGCCCGCCTTGGTTTCCTTCACCGCGCGTGCGACGTCGAACGTGACGGTGCCGGCCTTCGGATTCGGCATGAGCCCGCGGGGGCCGAGCACGCGTCCGAGTGCGCCGATTTGTCCCATCTGGTCCGGCGTCGCGATCATGATGTCGAAATCGAGCCAGCCTTCCTTGATCTTCGCGATGTATTCCGTGCCGACGAAATCGGCGCCGGCGGCTTCGGCTTCTTTCGCCTTGTCGCCGACCGCGATAACGAGGACGCGAACCGTGGTGCCCGATCCGGCGGGGAGCACGACGGTGCCGCGAACGATCTGATCCGCATGACGGGGATCAACACCGAGGCGGACGGCGACGTCGACGGTTTCATCGAACTTCGCGTACGCTTTGGTTTTGACGAGCTCGAGCGCCTGCTTGGGCTGGACGACCGCGGTGATCTCGCGGCCTTCGACTGCCTTGCGGTACTTCTTTCCGTGGGTACGCATTAGTCCGCAACCTCCACGCCCATCGAGCGTGCTGCGCCGGCGACCATCGCCATGGCGGATTCGATCGATTCGCAGTTGAGATCGGGCATCTTGATCTCCGCGATCGAGCGGACCTGCGCTTTGGTGATCTTGCCGACTTTGGTGCGATTGGGCTGACCCGACCCTTTTTCGATTCCGACAGCCTTCTTGATGAGCACCGCAGCTGGTGGTGTCTTCAGGATGAAGGTGAAGGATTTGTCGCCGTAGATCGTGATCTCGACCGGGAGAATCGTATCCTGGCCCTGCGTCCGAGCGTTGAACTCTTTGCAGAACGCCATGATGTTGATTCCCTGCGGTCCGAGAGCGGTACCGACCGGCGGGGCCGGATTCGCCTTTCCTGCAGGAATCTGCAGTTTGACGAAACCGATGACTTTCTTTGCCATGCTTCCTCTGGTGCGTTGGGCAGCCTTCTCCAGCAATGCGGAGTGCGGAAAAGGAATGCCGGGCTCCCACGGTGAGTTTTACGTCGTGGTGGTATCCGACGGGGCGCTCCTCGCTCAGACATCGAGCTGCCCCGCGCAAGGGCATCTGCAACTTCAAGAACACACTGCGAGTGAACTGTTTTCTGTGCGTCGGTTAACGAAGGTTTTCCGTCCTAACGTCGAAGCGCGTCGACGGAGTCAACGGCCCGGACAAATTCTCTTACAGAACACCGACCCAACAGAAAACGGTGAACGATTGCGACGATGATTCGAGCTAATGCGCCTTCAGCTGCAGATAATCCAACTCAACAGAGGTGGGCCGCCCAAACAGCGAAACCGACACCCGAACCTTTCCCTTATCCGCCATCACGTCCTCGACCGTTCCATTGAAATCCGTGAACGGTCCTTCCGTGATCGCCACCGCCTGGCCAACCAGGAACGGAATCTCTTCTTTCGGCGCTTCTTCAACTGTCTCGTCTGCAATGCCAAGCAAACGATTGACTTCATCCGGACGCAGCGCCTGCGGGTCGCGATCTTTTCCGACGAACTTGATCACGCCCTGAATCCCGTTGATGGTGTGCAGCGTCTCTTGGTCGACGACCATTTCGACGAGCACGTACCCGGGATACACCTTGCGCTCCACCGTGACTTTCTTGCCGTTCTTGATCTCGACCGCCTGCTCCGTGGGCACGAGCGCCTGACGGATCACGCGCTCGCTCGCCGCAACCGGATCGGCGTCGATCTTCCGCTGGATCAGGTTGCGCACCTTGTTCTCGTGGCCAGAGGTCGTCTGGACCGCGTAAAAGTGATGCGTCACCTCACCCTCCGAACAGCGACGGGATCCACCGGACCAGCACCTGCTGGAGGATCACGTCCATAATCGCAATAACTCCGCCGATGAAGAGCGAGAGCGCGATCACGCTGAGCGCGAGCTGCCGCACCTGCGGCATATCGGGCCAGGTGACCTTCTTCATCTCGGCCATCACGTCGTGGTAGAAAGCGATCGTGCGCTGAGGAAGACTTTCCTTCTGGACCTGAACGACGGTCACTTACTTCGTCTCCTTGTGCAGCACGTGCTTGTCGCAGCGCGGGCAGTACTTCTTCCACTCGACGCGCTCGGGATGCACGCGCTTGTTCTTCGTGGTGAAGTAGTTGCGGTTTTTGCAGTCGCTGCAGGCCAGAATGATCTTTTCGCGCGGCATTTTTCTATTTCCTCAGAGGCGATCGTATTTACAAAGCACGCAATCGGGATTGAACCGATGACCTCCCCCTTACCAAGGGGGTGCTCTACCGACTGAGCTATGCGTGCACTGCATGTTCAAACAACCAGAGCGGGAGACGGGGCTCGAACCCGCGACATCAAGCTTGGAAGGCTTGCGCTCTACCAGCTGAGCTACTCCCGCAATCCCCGCCGTTTCCTGCTATCCGTTCTCGTTTTGCTTTGCACGCAATTTCTCGTTCACACTCCTGATCCCTCACTCCGCAATGGTGGGGGAAGGATTCGAACCTTCGAAGGCGTGAGCCGGCAGATTTACAGTCTGCTCCCGTTGGCCACTTGGGTACCCCACCTCTCCAACCTTCGTGTCCAACCGAAGTTTTCTTATTGCGACGCCCGTCGCACTGGCACCGCTAGCTCGTAGTTAAAGCTTTTTGCTTTCAGAACAGCCCAAATCCCCGCGGACAGCAAAGTGACAAAACGCACTCGATTATTGCGTTTCGGCAAAGTTCTCCGCGAGCCTTGTAAAGTAGGCGGTTTCAAAGGCTTAGTCAATGGCCGCAACCGCCCGGCCCTGCGGGCGCCGTTGGGATCGCGCCCGGTCCAAAAAAGAGCCCGTTGTCAGGATTGAACTGACGACCGCTCGATTACAAATCGAGTGCTCTACCGCTGAGCTAAACGGGCAATAACAACCATCAAATCTCGCACTTCCTTCATTCCAAATTGAACCCCTCACTCTTCACTGATCTTTCCCCTCACCCCTCACTGATCTTCCCCCTCACCCCTCACCTCACCTTCTTCCACCGAGTCCCCGAGGGCGAATCTTCTATGGCTATCCCCTTCTCTTCCAATGCCTTGCGAACGGCGTCCGCCGCCGCAAAATCGCGTCGCTGACGCGCAGCCGCACGTTCCGCCAGCTTGCCCTCCACCCATGCGGACAGTTCGCTGTCATCGCGTCCACGGTCCGGCACTACATCCAACACGGCGTTCACCTGACGGAACGCGTCGCGCGCGCGGGTAACCGCTTCGGCCGACGCACCGCGCGTGTCGAACTCACGATTCGCTGCGGTAATGAACTCGAACAGCGCGCCCATCGCACGTGGCGCATTGAGATCGTCGGAGAGTGCGGACGTCGCCTCGATCAGCAGCGTCTCCGCGGCTTCGGCCAGCCCCGGCGTGCCCGCCGACTCCCGCTCGAGACGGTCCGCGAAATCTCCGATTCTCCGAACCGCCTCTGACGACGCTTCGAGCGCGTCACCGGAGAGATTCAGCTGCTTGCGATAGTGAGTCGAAAACACGAAGTGCCGGAGCGCCGCGGCGCTCACGCCTTCGGCGCGAAGATCCGAGACGGTGCTCACGTTGCCCACGCGCTTCGCCATCTTCGCGCCGTCGGTCAGCAGGAACTCGCCATGGCACCAAACGCGCGAAAAGGTTTTTCCAGTCGCGGCTTCGCTCTGCGCGATCTCGTCTTCGTGATGCGGGAAAACCAGATCGACACCGCCGGCGTGGAGGTCGATCGTCTCGCCGAGAATCGCCATCGCCATCGCCGAGCACTCGAGGTGCCAGCCGGGACGCCCGCGCCCCCACGGCGAATCCCACGCGGCGGCGCACGCCTCATCTTCCGGCTTCGCGGCTTTCCAGAGTGCGAAATCCTGCGCGTTCTCTTTCGCGTAGTCGTCCTGCGCGACGCGCGCGCCGGTCTTCAGTTCGCGTGTGTCGAGCCGCGAGAGTTTTCCGTACGTGGGAAATTTGTCGATCGCGAAATACACGGAGCCATCGTCGGCCTTGTATGCGACGCCTTTGTCTACGAGACGCTGCACAAGGGCGATCATCTCCGGAATGAAATCTGTCGCCCGTGGATAATGCTCCGCGCGCTGAATGCGCAGATACTCGCGATCCTCGTGAAAAATCTCGATGACGGGATCGGTGAGTTCGCGAATCGTCTTCTTCTGTTCGGTCGCGCGCTTGATGATTTTGTCGTCGACGTCGGTGAGATTCATCGCCTGCTCGACGCCCCATCCGCGCAGCCGCAGCACGCGCCTCAATAAATCTTCAAAGAGGAACGTGCGGAAATTTCCGAGGTGCGCCGGATTGTAAACGGTGGGGCCGCACGTGTACAACCGCACGGTGCGCCCGTCGGCGGGCGCAAACGCTTCGGTCTCGCGCGAGAGCGAGTTGTAAAGAAGGAAGTCTGGCACGAGTGAAACTTAGGGCGGAACCGGCGCGGACGGCACTCCTTCGAGATGCGTGGCGCGACGGATCTTGGCCCAGCGAGGGTCCGCCCGAAGCGGCGCGTACTCAGGATAGAGGCCGATCATGATCGCGCTCCAGTCCTTCGCTTCCACGGCGCGGTCTGCCTCGGCGAACGCGGCGTCGAGATCGCCGAGATATGCATAGGCGGACAAGATGCCGTCCGATGGCACGAATTGTGTTTTCCGAAGCGTGAGCAGCTTGGCCAGCAGGTCGCGCAGTTTGTCCTTGCGCCCCGCCCGGGCGTAAACGTACGCTGCGATCGCACCCGCCTGACGCGCCGTGTTCCGCGAGACTTCGGTGAGCAGCGGTTCTGCCCGCGCGACATCGTGCCGCTCGGCATACGTGCGCGCGAGATCGGTGCGCGTAATCTCGAATGTCGAGTCGAGCGCCATCGTCGCGAGCAGCTGTTTCTCAGCCTCGGCGTACCTGCCATTGAACTGGAGCAACGTGGCGAGGCGGGTGTTGATCGTGAGATTGAGGGGTTCAAGGGAGAGCGCGCGCTGCATCGACGCCAAGGCCTCTGGGAATTTGCCGGTGATCGAGAGCAGCCAGGAACGGAATAAATAATTGCTGGCGTAGTTGGGATTCAGCGCTTCTGCCCGATCGAACTCGCGCGCGGCGGCGGCCCAGTCCCAGTCGTAAAAGAGCGACACGAGGCCGAGGGACACATGCGGCTCGGCGAGTGAACTGTCGAGCCGGATCGCGTGCTCCGCCGCGACTCTTCCTTTCGGAAACTCCTCAGCCGGCGATCCGAAACCGAACGTGCCATTCAGCGCCCAGCTGTCCGCGAGTCCCGCCCATGCGAGCGCGTACGACGAGTCGAGCGCGACGGCCTGATTGAAAATCTTCACCGCGCTGTCGAGCGCGACCTTGCTGCGCTTGTTCCAGAAGTAGCGTCCGCGCAGGTAGAGATCGTACGCCTGAAGATTCTGCGTCCCGTGGCTCACGCTGCTCGCGCCCTTGAGCTTGAGGTTGAGTTTCGCGACGATGTCGCGAGTCAGCTCATCCTGCACCGCAAAAATTCCGCTGGCCGTGCGGTCGAATGTTTCGGACCACAGTTCGGAGCCGTCGGCAGTGCTCGTGACGTGCGCGGTGAGCCGAAGGTTCTTGCCGTCGCGACGCACCGTGCCGCCGAGCACTGCGGCAACGTGAAGGCTCTCGCCGATCTGCCGATCGTCCATGTTCTTGCGGCCGCGAAACCGAAACGCTGACGAGCGCGACGCCACCGTGAGCCCCGTCTTGCCCAGCGCCGAAGTGAGTTCGTCCGTGATGCCGTCGGCGAGGTAGTCGTCCGACGAATCTCCGGCTGCATTCACGAGCGGCGTCACGGCGATGGAGGTGATCGCGGAACTTGAACCGCCGCGCGAGCGATTCACGATGATGAACACCGCGGCAAAGGCCGCGACGAACGCGGACGCCATCACGATGAGCATCGCGGTACGGCTGCGCGGATTGGCGGCGCGAGCCGGGTGCGCTCCCGAGCTGATGGAACGCAAAGCGACTGCGAGATCGGCGGCGCTCTGCGGCCGCTGCGGCGGTTCCTTCGCGAGGCACCGCATCACGATCGCGCCGAGCGCGGGCGGGACGTCGGACCGCAGCTCCGCGAGCGGGCGCGGCGGCGTCGTCACGTGCGCCGCGAGAAACGCCTGCGGCGACTTCGCATCGAACGGCGTGGCACCCCCGAGCATTTCGTACGCGACGAGCCCGAGACTGTAGATGTCCGCGCGCTCATCGGCGGTGACGTCGCCTGAGATCTGCTCCGGCGCCATGTACGCGGGCGTGCCAAGCACGAGCCCGGCGGTCGTGAGCCGCGCGTCGCCCGTGGCCGCGGTGAGCGCGCGCGACACACCGAAATCGGCGAGCGTGGCGTGCGACCCGCTCAGCAGCACGTTCTCGGGTTTGATGTCGCGGTGAATCACCGCGCGGCCATGCGCGTACGCGAGCGCGTCGGCGAGTTCGATCAGCAGCGCGAGCGTCTCTGCGACCGGCATTTTGGCGTCGCGCACCAGCCTCGCGCGCAGCGTCTCGCCCTCGACGAACGGCATCGTGTAGTAGAGCAGGCCATCCGCATCGCCGGCAGCGTGCACCGGCACGATGTGTGGATGCTGAAGCTGCGCCACCACCTGGATTTCGCGGCGGAAGCGCTCGGCGCTGATCGCGTTCGCCAACTCCGGCGAAAGCACCTTGATAGCGACGCGCCTGCCAAGCGAAGTCTCGGTCGCCACGAACACGCGGCTCATTCCGCCGCCTACGAGTTCGCGTTCGATTGAGAACGCGCTCCCCAGCGCTGCCTGCAATTGGTCGCGAACGTCGGCCATCGACACGGAAGGATTAGGGGACGAGGCAAGTTACCATCTCACTCGGCCTCCGCTACCCTCCCCGGCGCGGCCGTAGTGATGACGCGCGACCCATGCACGCGGATCCCCAGCGCGAGGCACGCGCTCAGCACCTCCTCCGCGGTGACGTCGTCGAGGGCGATGCGCAATGCATGTCCGAGCCGGCGGACCTTGGGGATGCGGTTCGCCAGCGCCGTCGCGGCGTACGACGGCATGCCGACTTCGAGCTCGAGCGTCCGCCGGCGCCGAACCGCGCGCGCGATTCGCCCCGACTCCAGCGTGATGACGCGCGAGGCGCATGCGTCCAGCGACTCTGCGATTCGGCCGCTCACGAGCACGGCGATTCCCGCGCCACGAAGTTCGTGGATCAGCGCCACGTATCGCTGGCGCGCCGGGGGATCGAGCAGCGCGAAGGGATCGTCGAGGCACAACAGCCGCGGCTCCGCTCTGAGCGCGTGCGTGAGCGCGGCGTGCGACCCGAGCTGCGCCTCACTGCTGCCCCGTCGCGCGACGAACGCGGCGGCGGCCGCGACGACCGTTCCCTCGTGCGGACGGAGGATTCCGGCGGCGCAGAGCAGCAGCGTGCTCTTGCCCGATCCCGGAGCGCCGGCAACGCCAACACACTCGCCAGCGGCGACGGTCAGCGAGACGCGATCGAGCGCGGTGACTTCACCGGAGCAGCCGGTGACGCCGGCGCGATAGCGTCGCGTGACGCTGCAAAGTTCGAGCGCGAGGGGAAGCACGCGACAATGTGCGTGCCTGCATCTGATTGTGTGTCATCGGCAGGTTGCGCGTGTAACCAAAAACGTGCGAGGCAGAGGAGAGGGGGGAAATTCGGGGCGATGCGGGGTGCGGAGGAGGAATGCGGAACTTCGATTCGATGCGGGGTGCGGAGGAGGAATGCGGGAAAACAGTACAGCTAGGAGAGAAATGGTGGTGGGATTTAAGTGGAGGTACTGCATTGTTGGTGCATGACAAAAGAGACACTGCTCAGTTTCGACGAGTGGGCGAAAGCAGCTTCGCCTGCGCGGACCGGCGACCCGTTGTGGACGGTGCAGGCGTATCGGCTGGGGCTCTACGCGGTCGTGTGCCACACCCACGATCGTCGGGACAACTCGCGATTCTCCGCCGCCGGCGCGCTCTCTCAACTGACACGTTCAATCGGATCCATCGCGGCGAACATCGCTGAAGGCTACTCACGCTCGACGCCAGTCGACCGCATCCGCTTCTATTCGTACGCGCTCGGATCCGCGCGCGAAGCAATCTCGTGGTATGACACTTTCAGGTTTGAGCTCGGCGACGCCACCGACGCACGGCAGGCGACCCTCATCCAAGTTCGCCGCCTGCTGCTGACCACGATTCGAAAGTCACGGCCCGAAGGCACCGATTTCAACCTCCGAGATTTCGACGCCGCCTCACTCCCTGCCGGCCCCTAACCCCCCGTGAGCCCGCATTCCTCCTCCGCACTCCGCATCGAATCGAAAATCCGCATTCCTCCTCCGCACTCCGCATCGAATCGAAGTTCCGCATTCCTCCTCCGCACTCCGCGTCGAATCGAAGTTCCGCATTCCTCCTCCGCACCCCGCATCGAATCGAAAATCCGCATTCCTCCTCCGCACCCCGCATCGCAGCGCCTCTCCCCTCTACTCCAATCTCCCATCTGCCCCCTTTCCATCCGCGAGCGCGAGCTCTGCGTCCTCGCGCTTCTCTTCGCTCGTCCCGATGTCACCGTACACGCGCTCGATCAGAACTTTTCTGAGCAGCACCATCACGATGCACAGTGTGGGCACCGCCACGA
>JANYIJ010000025.1 GCA_025362095.1 Gemmatimonadota bacterium
AGCCGCAGCGCATGCTGGAGGAGCAGCGTTGCCGCCATGGAATCCACGTCGCCCTTTCTGCCGCGCGTCGAGCCTTCCATCTCACGAATTGCCTGAAGCGCCGCCGCCGTCGTGAACCGCTCGTCGACGAGTCGCGCATCCAGTCCGGTGCGAGTCGAGAGTTCGTGCGCGAGCCGGCGGGCTTCCTCGGCGCGCGGCGTGTCCTCGCCGTTCGTATCGAGCGGCAAACCCACCACAAACCCCGTGGCGCCGAGCTCCTTGGCTTTGGCGAGCAACGCGGTGAGCGGCGGGCGTTTTCCGGCGCGGCGCTCGAGGAAGCCGGCCGGAGATGCGATCGTCCCCGTAGGATCGCTGATCGCGAGCCCGATGCGGCGGTCTCCCAGATCCACCGCCATCATGCGTCCGCGGGGCGAGACGTTCGTCATTCGCCCTCGGCCATTCGCTGAAAAAACTCTTCGTTGTTCTTCGTGCGCTGCATCCGCTTGAGCAGAAACGTGATCGCGTCCTCCGGCGCCATGTCGCCGAGGAAATGACGGATCAGGAAGATCCGGTTCTTCTCTTTCTCTGTGAGCAGCAGCTCTTCTTTGCGCGTGCCGGACTTGTTCATCTCGATCGCAGGGAAGACGCGGCGGTTCGCGATCTCGCGATCGAGCACGAGCTCCATGTTGCCGGTGCCCTTGAACTCCTCGAAGATCACTTCGTCCATGCGCGAGCCTGTGCTGACCAGCGCGGTCGCAACGATCGTGAGCGAGCCGCCGCCGTCGATCCGTCGGGCGGCGCCGAAGAATCGCTTGGGCTTTTCGAGCGCCTTTGCGTCCACGCCGCCGGAGAGGATCTTTCCGCTCATCGGCGTGACGGTGTTGTGAGCTCGCGCCAAACGCGTGATCGAATCCAGAAGAATGACGACGTCTTTTCCGGCCTCGACGAGCCGCTTGGATTTTTCGATCACCATGTCGGCGACCTGCACGTGGCGGGCCGCTGGCTCGTCGAAGGTCGAGCTTATGACCTCGGCGCTCGGCACGGTGGCGATGAAATCCGTGACTTCCTCCGGGCGCTCGTCGATCAGCAGCACGATGAGCGTGACTTCGGGATGATTCTCCGCGATGGCGTTGGCCATCTTGTGGAGGAGGATTGTTTTTCCCGCGCGTGGCGGAGCGACGATCAGCCCGCGCTGACCCTTGCCGAGCGGCGCTATGATGTCGAGCACGCGCATGGAGATGTCCTCGGACGGTGTTTCGAGGCGGATGCGCTGATCGGGATATCGCGGGCGCAGCAGATCGAACGCGACACGCTTCTGCACGAGCTCGGGGTCCATGCCATTCACGGACTCGATTTGCAGCAGCGCGAGATACTTCTCCCACGGTTTCGGCGGCCGCACGCGCCCGCGGATCGTGTCGCCGGTTTTTGTATTGAACCGGCGGATTTGCGTTTGTGATACGTAGATGTCGTCGGGGCCGGCGAGGTAGTTCCAGTCCGCACTGCGCAAGAACCCGAATCCCTCAGGGAGCAGTTCGAGCGTTCCCTCCGCGCGCAGGGCGACATCCGACTCGAGCAGCGCGTGCTCGATGCGGAAGATGAGGTCCTGCTTTCGGAGGCCGGAGGTGTTTTCGACGCGCAGTCCTTCGGCCATGACTTTGAGGTCGGCGAGGGATTTGCGGCGTAGTTCTGATATGTCCAAAGAGCGTGGCTACGGTAGGGGTGAGGGGGAGGTGCGGGGGGGAGTGAACTATGCGCGAGGCGGGATTCGAACCCACGACCTCTGCCTCCGGAGGGCAGCGCTCTATCCAGCTGAGCTACTCGCGCCGTTCAAACTGCTGAAAAACGGAAGGTGAACTACCCGCGGGAGCGGTCACTTTCCTTTACATGAGGACGTGTAAGGTACCCGTCCCGCCACTCCCGAACAAGCGACTGGACCACAACACTTTCATGCCAGCTTGACAGTGCGCATCACGCCCGCGAAGCTGTGAGCTTCACGCAGTGCGATATCGCGACAGACGACCAGAGTCCACTCGTTCCCTTTCGATGAAAATTTTAGCGCTCGTTTCGGATGATTCGCGCCAAGTGCTCGAGCGCTGCCTCCGGGATCTGCAGAAGCTGACCGATGCCGGAGGCGTGAAAGCCGCCGCGTCGGCGCTTCGCGAAGGGCGTTGCGATGCGATCGTGCTCGATCCGGCGATGCTCGATTCCGACGAGTTCGAAACTGTGCTGAATGCGGTGCATCAGAGCGGCGTGCCGCTGATGCTGTACACGGCGCTCAGCGCGGTGACGGCGCGACGCGTGGTGCAAGCCGTCGATGGGACCGCACATGAGCTGGTGCTGCGCGGGGCGGACGACGCACCGGAGCTGCTCCAGCGCAAACTCGCGGCGCTCGTCGCGCCGTCTGCGCAGGCGATTCTGCTGAGCCATGCGGCCTCGCACTTCCGCGGTTTCCCAGACCGGCTTCAGACCGTCTCAGTGAGTCTGTTCGGTCGCAGTGCATTGCCGCGATGGGTTAACGGTCTCGTGAAGGAGAGCGGGCTCGCGCGCCGCACGGTGGACCGGTGGATGCACAATTGCGGCATCGCGGGAGCCGCGCGGCTGCTCGACACCGTGCGCCTGGCGCGCGTGTGGGAGCCGCTCGTCGAGCGTGGAATGACGGAGGACGAAGTCGCGCGCCGATTCGGCTACTCGCGCGTGCGCCTCCTCACGGCGCACACCCGCCGGATCACAGGCGTGCTGCCGCGCGAGCTGACGTCGCAGTACACGCGCGAGACGTTCGGCGCCCGTCTCGCGGCCGCGCTGACGGACTGAGGCTAAGGCAGTACCGAACTCTTGTTGGCGAGCAGCTGATTCAGCGTCGCGAGATCTTTGTCATTGAACGCCTTGAACGCGACTTTCGTCCTGTCGAGATCGGTCTCGATCCCCGCGAGCACCTGAAGCGAAGCGTCGGTCGGACGGAACTCTGCGCCCCCCGCGACGTCGCCGGCGCCGGTTCCGACTTCGCCCGATAGCCAGATGAGATTCAGGTACACGCGGAATGGCTCCACGTAGTACTTGTCGTCGCTGTAAAAATCCGATTTCGAGAGCAGCACGAGCTCGATGTCGAGCAGCTTCTTGTCGATCCCCTGCAGCGCCGACCTCAGTTCGGCTTTGGCGGTGTCTCCCTTGAGACGGTCCTCGATCTGCCGCCGCATTTTCTCGATCTTGTTGATGATGTCGGCCGCGGCGTCCATGTCATCGCGGATTTTCGTCTGCGCCTGCGTCGACGCCGCGATATCCGCCTCGTTCGTCACGATCTCCGGATCGCGCATGACCGAGAACGGCTGCGCCGTTGATTTTCCATCGGCAGTGATGCGCGCGCTGTATTTGCCGTCAAGCACGAGCGGACCGGTCGCAATGGGACCCTGAATTCCCCAGTGAGTGATCGGCCTGACATCCTTGCCCTTGAAGCGCGGCTCCTCCCAGATGTGCGGATTGTCCGGTGGTGTGGTGCGCAGGTCCACACGAACCGGCGGATCGCCTCGCAGGTCCCAAGTCGCGAGGTTTGCGCCGGCGCGGCCAGCGCTGCGCATCGTGCGCACCACCGCGCCCTTGGCGTCGAGAATCTCGATCTTCACCGAGTCCTTCGGCGCTGCCTTCAGATTGTAGGTGAAATCCATCCGTCCGGCTCGCGCCTGCCGCACGCCGGGCCGCGGCTCGAACAAAAACACATCGGCGTCTGCAACGACTTTGTCCTGCTGCTCGAGCGTGGAAATGTCGTGCAGGATATGTACGCCGCGGCCGTACGTGGAAACGACGACGTCGTGCGAATTCTTCTCTACGACGATCCAGCTGACCGGCGAGGCGGGGAGCCCCTCCTGGAACTGCTTCCAGTGCGCTCCGTCATCCATTGAGTAATAAAATGCGTTGCCTGTGCCGGCAAAGATCATTCCCTTGCGATTGGGATTCTCGGCCACCGAGAGCACGTACGAGAGCGGATGTTTTTGCGGGAGCCCATCGCTGAGTTTCTTCCAGGTCAGGCCGTAGTCGCTCGTCTTGTAGATGAACGGCTCGCGGTTGTCCATCATGTGAAAATCAATCGCGACGTACGCAGTGGCGGGATCGAATTGCGATGGCGAGATCTGCTTCACGGTTCCCCACGCGGGCAAACCAGTGATGTTCTTCGTGACGTTGTTCCACTTTGCGCCGCCGTCGCGTGTGTTCCAGAGCTGGCCGTCGTTCGTGCCCGCCCAGATCAGTCCCTTCTGGATTTGTGAGGGCGCGATCGCGAACACGACTTCGCCGTAGAACTGGCCGAGGTTGTCGGGCACGATGCCGCCCGACGAGACGATCCTGCTCGGATCTTTCGTCGAGAGATCCGGGCTGATCACGGTCCAGCTTTGTCCCTGGTTCGAAGTCTTGAAAATGACCTGGCAGCCGAAGTACATCGTGTTGTGATCGAACGGATCCATCGCGAGCGGCGGCGTCCAGTGGCAGCGGTATTTCGTTTCGTTCGGCGGTGAATCCAGTGTGTGGATCCACGGACTCACCGAGCGCGCGCGTTTGGTGCGGGCATCGTAGCGCGTGACGGTCGCGCCGTAACACGACGCCCAGATGATGTTCGAATCAGTGTAGTCGGGAATCGTAAAACCGGACTCGCAGCCGCCGAGCGCGCGTTCCCATGTCGAACCGCCGCCGCGTCCGCCGCCGCCGCCGAAATTCACAACACCCGCCGTGTCGAGCGCAGCCCCACGACCGCCGCGCCCTGCGGCGGTCGTATCAGTCGCTCCGGCACCACGTCCGCCCCGGCCCTGCGCGACCGTGTCCACCGGAGCTCCGCGCCCACCGCCACCACCGCCACCACCGCCGCGACCTCCGCGGCCCGCTCCCGCCGGCGGGGCCGCTCGTCCTCCGCTGGTCGGCAGCGCCTCGGGCACGTCACTCGGCCCGCGCATCGTGCTGTTGTCCTGACGATTCGTGTAAATCCAGTACGGCGCGCGAGTGTCGACCGCGACGTGATACATCTGGCCGATCGGGAGCGTGACCGTGATCGACGTGCGCATGTGATCGCTCGAAATGCGCGCGCCGGCGTCATCGGTCAGCCCGATGTGATCGGGATTTCTCGGGTCGATCCAGATGTCGTGGTTGTCGCCGCCCCACGGCACTGTCGCGAACGTGACGCCGCCGTCGGTGGAGTGGAAGAAACTGCTGTTCGCGATGAATACTTCGTTCGCGTCGCCGCTGCCGACTTTGATGTTGATGTAGTACCCCGCGCGGCCGATCAGCGCGCGCATCCAGTTCACCGACTTCCATGTGACGCCGCCGTCGTCGGAGCGCCACACCGATCCCTGATCCGCCGTCTGGATCAGTGCATAAATGCGTTTCGAGTCCGTCGGCGCGATGGCAACGTCGATCTTGCCGAGCGGCGACTTAGGGAGTCCGGGATGCACCACGTGCGTCCACGTGGTTCCCGCGTCGTGTGAGATGTAGATCCCGCTCGACGCGCCGCCACTGTACATCGCATACGTGTGCATCACCATCTGCCACATTCCGGCGATGACCGTGTTCGGATCTTTTTGATCGAGCGAGAGGCCGGAGCAGCCGGTGTTCTCATCAACGAAAAGCGCGCGCGTCCAGTTCCGTCCGCCGTCGGTGGTGCGATACACACCGCGTTCCTGCTGCGGACCGGTGCCGCGGCCGAGCGCACAGACGTAAACGACGTTCGCGTTCGCCGGATGCACGAGTATTCGGCCGATGCGGCCGACATCGGCGAGTCCCATGTTCGTCCAGGTCGCGCCGGCGTCCGTCGATTTGTAGACGCCGTCGCCCATGACGTCGACGTCGCGAATCGCCCACGCTTCGCCGGTGCCCGCCCAGACTGTGTTCGGGTCGGACGGTGCGACGGCAAGCGCTCCGATTGCCTGCGACGTTTGCTTGTCGAAGATCGGCGAGAACGTGTTGCCGTCGTCTGTCGATTTCCACACGCCGCCCGATGCCGCGCCGATATACCAGGTGCGCAGATCTCCCGGAACGCCGGAGATCGACGCCACGCGGCCGCCGAACGCCGGGCCCATCATTTGGAATTGCAGCGGTGGCGGAGCTGCGCCGCGTCCGCCGCCGCCGCGGCCCTGCGCAAGTCCTGTGGCGGAAATGAACGGAATCGCGACAAGCGCGCAGGCTGCTGCGCGGCGTGCGCGGCGTGCGCGGCGTGCGCGGCATGCGCGGCATGCGCGGCTGAGGCGGTTGGTGGCGTGTGTGATGGGCATTACAAAAGTCCTCGGCGATGGAACTCGATGAGCCACTAAGGTGTCGCTGTGCGGTGGCATCGTCCACCGGCGCGAGCTCGGGGAAGTCGTCTTGTCAGGCTCACGTCATCTCATCTTGAGGAACTAAATCTTTTGGCCGATGGTCAGAGGCAGCGAGGCCCCGTACCCTTCGGTCAGTCAGTCAGACCATTCAAGGAGACTCTCACATGAATATGAAGCAACGCTTACTTGCAGTCGCAATTGTCACGGCCAGTGTTGCGTCGACGGCAAGCGCACAGGGATTTGGACTACTGGGCGGCTGGGCCTACGGCTCGGTGCCGAGTACGAACGCCACCGGCGCGGGCGCATACACCGCGAACAACGGTTTCGCGCTTGGCGTGTCGCTGGAGAGCGGCGGCGTGCTTGGATTTGGAATCAACGGCCTGTATTCGCAGCGCGGGTTCACGAACTCGGTCGCGGGCTTCTCGCAGAAACTCAGCTACATCGACGTCCCGGCGTACCTGAAACTGCAGATCGTGAATCCCATGTTCGTGCCGTTCGCGTTCGCGGGTCCGCAGGTTTCGTTCGAATTGAATTGCGATGCGGGCGGCGCGAACTGCCCGTCTGGCCGCGACAAGACCACGTTTGACGCGGTCGCCGGCATCGGCGTGAAACTCCCGATGGTTGCAAATCTCAGTGTGCAGGGGCGGTACATCTACGCGCTCAAGGATTTGAACTACGGCACGGTGAACAATCAGAGCAATTATCGGCAGCGGTCGTTTGCACTGCTGGTCGGGATTGGGTTCTAGGCATCCTGTCCAACGAGTGAACTGTTAACGACTAACTGTTGGTCGGTTAACCAAGGTTAGACAATCAGTCCGGGTCGGAGGACGCGAATCAGCGCTCCGGATCCGGACTGATTTTTTACCAGAGCACCGACCAACAGTTAGTGGTTAACAGTTCACTCGTTGGACACGTCGCTCGCGCGAGTGCCCTCGGGTCGATCATTTTGTGAGCATGACTCCCGTATCTGTTCCTGCCGGCGCCGAGTTCGGTGAGCTCGAGACCCCCGCCGCGCTCGTCGATCTCGACCGTCTCGACGCGAACATCGCGCGCATGGCGACGTACGCGAAGCAACACTCGCTCGCGCTTCGCCCGCATATCAAAACGCACAAGGCAACGACCATCGCGGCCGCGCAGATGGCGGGCGGCGCAGCGGGACTGACGTGCGCGACGCCAGCGGAAGCCGGCGTGATGAGCATGGTGAGCAGCGACATTCTGCTCGCGTATCCGGCGATCGGACCAAAACTCGCGCGGCTCATGGCGCTGCCGCGCGAGCTCACGCTCACCGTCGCGCTCGATTCCGCGCACGCGGTGGACGATCTGGCGCGCGCGGCGCGAGCTGCGGATCGCGCGGTGCACGTGTATGTCGAGCTCGACGTCGGCATGCACCGCGTGGGAGTGACCGCATGGGAGGAGGCCGTCGCGCTCGCGCGACGCGTGCGTGACAGCGCGCCGCTCAATTACGCGGGTATAGCGTTCTACCCGGGCCATATTCGCAGCGAGATAGTCTCGCAGGATGCCGCGCTCACTGCGCTCGGCGCTGCGCTTGCAAGCGCGACGCAAGCGCTCGAGCAGGCGGGCCTGCCACCGAAAGTCGTGAGCGGCGGCTCCACGCCGACTGTCTGGCGCACGCACGAGATCGGCGGCGTCACGGAGATGCGGCCGGGGACGTATGTCTACAACGATCGCGGAACGGCGGAACTCGGAGCGTGCGCGCCTGAGGATTGTGCGCTCACGGTCCTCGCGACCGTCGTGAGCACCAGCGTTCCGAATCAGGCGGTCATTGACGCGGGCGCGAAGGCGCTCGGACGCGAACCGATGCGCGGCGTGGAAGGGGAAGGATGGGGCGCGCTGCTCGACCGGCCTGAGGTCCTCGTCGCGCGGATGAGCGAGGAGCACGGGATCCTTGATCTCTCAAAGACCGGCTGGCGACCGCAGGTGGGGGAGCTTGTTCGCGTTGTACCCAATCATGTGTGCATTGTGGTGCATCTCAATGATGTGATTTACGGCGTGCGCGGAGAGCGCATAGAAAAGAGTTGGAGAGTCGATGCGAGGGGGAGGCAACAACTCGCTGTTAGCTAACGGCGATAAGTAATAAGCTCTAAGACAAAAGCGACGTGACGGTCTCGTTCGCGCAGACCCGTCACGTCGCCGTTGTCTTACAGCTAACGACTTAACGCCGTCAGCTAACAGCGCCGCAGTTTTCTCACCTCTTCCCACTCACGACTGCACCAACCGGCTTAGGCCACGGTTTGTGCGCCACCGCAGAGTACATCGCCGGAATCTCCACCTGAATCACATGGTTGAGATCGGCGATCGCCTTGTTCGCATCTTCCACTGCGTAGTCGATCTGCCGCCGCTGATCGATCGTCGGCATTCCCGACCACGCTTCGATCGGGCGGATCGCGCCGTTCGTCGCGGTGAGTGAACGATCGACGTCGGTCTGCAAGCGGCCGACATGTGCGATCAGCGAATCTGCTTGTGCGCCGCCTGCGGCGAGATCGGTTTTGAGTGCCGGCACCTGCGCGCCGAGCGCGCGCGCCGCGGTGTGCGCGGCGGCGATCGTTTTTTGCAGCGTGTAGACGCTCAACACGATCGCCTGGCGAGCGCGGCGGTCCGCGTCGCTGAAGTTGGTGAGCGGATCGCCTTCGACTGTCATCTCTCCGCGCAACTCGCTCGTCACGCCGGGCACTTTCACGAGCACTTTGTATTTCCCGGGCAGCACGAGCGGACCGGACTGTCCGCCGCCCCCGCGTCCGCCACCACCGCCGCCTCGCCCACCGCCGCCTGCGATCAGCGTTGCCGCCTCTTCTTCGGAAATCGCGGCCGACATGCGCAAATCCCATGACACGCGATTCAAGCCTTTGAGCGCTGTGCCCTTCAGCGTCCGCACCGCAGCACCGGTTGCAGCATCGCTGATCTCCACCGTGACCGATCCGGTTGCAGCGTCGCGCAAATAGTACGTGATCACGCCGTCGAACTCCGGATTCGGCGCGAAGAACTCGCCGTGCCCGTACCATGCCTGCGGCGACCACGTGCTCATCAGGCGGGCGCGCGGAATCGGCGCGAGTGTCGCCGCCGAATTCAATGCATCGCTCGTCAGCGCCTCCAAAGGGCCGAGGTCGTCGAGAATCCAGATGCTGCGCCCGTGTGTGCCGACGATCAGCGCGTTGTCGCGCGGATGAATGATCGCGTCATCGGTCGGCACCGTGGGCATGTTTGTGGCGAGGGAGTTCCATGACGCGCCGCCGTCGTTGGAGAAATGCACGCCGCGCGAGTGCGCGAGGACGAGCACCTTCGCATTGTGCGGGTGCTCGCGAATGCGATTGATCGATGTCTCCGGGAGTCCTGACACGATTGCGCGCCAGCTCTGGCCGAAATCGTCGCTCACGTAGACGTACGGTCTGTAGTCGTCGTTGTAGTGCCCGTCGAACGTCGCGTACGCGCGACCTGCGGCAAATCGCGAAGCGATCACGGTCGTCACAGGTGTGCGAGCGGGAAGGCCGTTGATGTGCGACGTCACGTTCGTCCAGGTCGAACCGCCGTCACGCGTAATCTGTACCTGTCCGTCGTCCGTTCCCACGTAGATGACTTTCGCATCCATCGGCGATTCCATCACCGACGAGATCGTTCCGTAGCTCGTAACGCCGTCGTGCCGCGAGAGCGCAGTGGGACCGACTTTCGCGCCCATCATCGTGAGCGAGTCGCGATCAATGTGCAGAGTGAGGTCGGGACTGATCGCTTTCCAGCTCGACGCGCGATCGGTGGACTTGAACAGCATGTTCGCGGCCATGTACACGGTCTTCGGATCGAAGTGCGACGAAACGATCGGCGAATCCCAGTTGAACCGGAGCCCGCTGCCCCCGCCGCGACCCGCGCCCGGCACCGCGCGCTCGCCCGATCCCGGCCGCACCGACTGGTGCTCCATCGTCGTAAGGTTCACGCGCGCAACATTGCCGTCCTGCGATTCCTCGTACGCAAAGTTCTGATCGAACGGATCGATCTTCGCGTAAAATCCGTCGCCGCCGCCGATGTTCCAGCTGTCGCGGTCCGCAATTCCGTTGCGATTGCGCACCGCGCTCGGCACGCACCACAAGCCGTTGTCCTGCAAGCCGCCGCAAACGGTGTAGGGGATTTTATTGTCGACATCCACTTCGTAAAACTGTCCGATCGGCATATTGCGGCGGAAATCCCACGTCAGCGCGCGATCCCATGTGATCGATACGCCGCCGTCGCCGCCGAGAATCAGGTGGTTCGGATCATCCGGATCGACCCACAGCGCGTGATCTTCGGAGTGGACATTGCTGAAGCGTTCGGTGAACGTCTTGCCCGCGTCGTCGGAGAAATAGAAACCGCGGTTGGAGCCGAGCATGTAGATGCGGTTGCGATCCCTGGGGTCAAGACGGATCTGCGAGTAGTACATCGGTCGCGTGTTGAGCGCCGACATCTTCTCCCAGTTCGCCCCGCCGTCGAGCGTGCGATACACGCCGCTGTTCGCGGCCGCGGCCTCGACGGTCGCGTATACCACGCGGCTATCGCTCGGGTAGAGATCGATGCCGATTCGTCCCTTGTCACCTTCGGGAAGTCCTTTCGTGAGTTTCGTCCACGTGGCGCCGCCGTCGATCGTCTTGTAGATCGCGCTCCCCGGACCGCCGCCGTTGAAACCCCACGCTTTGCGCTGATGCTGATACATGGCCGCATAGAGAATCAGCGGGTTCATCGGATCGATGATCAGATCCGTCGCGCCCGTGTTGTCGTCCACGTAGAGCACTTTTTTCCATGTCTGCCCGCCGTCGGTCGACTTGAACACGCCGCGCTCGGCGTTCGAGCCCCAGAGATGGCCCGCCGCTGCGACGTAGACGATGTCGTAGTTGCCGGGATCGATCAAGATGCGCGCGATGCTGCGCGTCTCCTTCAATCCCATATTCTTCCACGTCTTGCCCGCGTCGGTCGTCTTGTAGACTCCGTCGCCCCACGAAGAACTCTGGCGGTTGTTCGCCTCGCCGGTTCCCACCCACACGACGTTCGCGTTCGACGGCGCCACGCGAATCGCGCCGATCGACATCATCGCGTCGACGCGATCGAACACCGGATCCCACGACGTGCCGCCGTTCGTGCTCTTGAACACGCCACCCGTTGCGGTCGCGACCCAGATCTGATCGGGCTGGCCGCGCACGCGCCCCACCGAGAAATCGTCGATGCGGCCCGACGTGTTCACGGGTCCGATGCTGCGCCACTTTAGAGACGACAGCAGGGACGGATCGAGTTTCGCCTGCGCCCGCGCGCTCGCGGCAAACAGTGACACAGCGAGCAATGCGGCAGCGATGGCGGTGAAGTTCAGCGTGCGGCGCATCTCGAGTCCTCGTCGGGGTTTTTCAGCGTTCGTGAGCACTAACGTATGAAAGCGATCAGCCGCTGAACAGAAATTTCTCGACGTTCTCCACTGCGCGCTTGAGGCCGAGGTCGATCACTTCTGCTGTCATGCCGCTGTCATGGGGTGTGAGCACGACGTTCGGCAGAGCGAGCAGCGGATCATCCGCCGCGACTGGCTCCTGATGAAAGACATCGAGCGCCGCGCCTGCAATTTTTCCGTCGCGCAGAGCGCCGATCATCGCTTCGCGATCGACGAGTCCGGCGCGAGCGGTGTTGATCAAGAAACCGCTGGGCTTCATCAGCGCAAACTGTGCGGCGCCGAGGATTCCGCTCGTGGCTTCGGTGAGTCGGAGGTGAAGACTCACGATGTCCGACTCGTGCAGCAGCGTGTCGAGTGACACGTGGTGCGCTCCGTGCGCGGACGCGCGGCCGTTGTCGGCGCCCCAGCTCCACACGAGCACGCGCATGCCGAACGGTCGCGCGAGCTCGGCGACGCGGCTTCCGATGGCGCCGAAGCCGATCAACCCAAGCGTGCGTCCCTCGAGCTGTGTGAGCAGACGGCGGGGCCACTCACCGGCGCGCACCGCGCGATCGAGTTCGGGAATCGCGCGCGTCACGGCGAGCATGAGCCCCAGCGTGTGCTCGGCGACCGAATGCGCGTTCACGCCGGGAGTGTTGGCGACCGTCACGCCGCGCGCGGCGCACGCGGCGAGATCTACGTTGTCCGTTCCCGTGCCCCAGATGGAGATGAGCCCGAGGTTGGGGCACGCCGCGAGAACACGCGCGCTGAATTTCGAGTACGCGCGAATGTTGATCACCGCGCGCGCGTCACCAACGCGCCTGATCAGCTCCGTTTCATTCTCCGCTCCACGCTCCGAAAACACCGCGACGTCCGCCCTCGTGCGCAGTCGCGCGTCGGCTTTCGAACCGGCGAATACGGAGGGGAAATCGTCCGGCACGACGATCACGCCGCTCATGCCGCCGGTTCCGGAGGCGCGCTGCGCGCAAGCAGCGCGGTCGTCGCCATCTGCCCGGTGACGTTGAGCAACGTCTTGAACACGTCGGGAATCGCATCGAGCGCCAGCAGAATCCCCATCGCTTCAATCGGAAGTCCAACTGAGACGAAGAACGGCGCAATGATGAACAGCCCGCCGCTTGGTATTCCCGGGATGCTGAAACTCATCGCGACGGAGCAGGCGCCGAGGAATGCGAGCTGCGCGAGGCTGAGCGGATAGGCGTAGAGCTTCGACACGAAGAGCGCAGACACGATCCAGGTCACCGCCTGGTTCAGGCGGAAGACGGACACGCTGAACGGCAGCGCGAAGCCGGCGACTTTCATGGGAAGGCGCAACACGCGATTGGCTCCGTCGATCATCGCCGGGAGCGCCGCGATCGACGAGCGCGTGCTCATAGCGACGATCTGCGCGGGAATCAGCGCGCGCGCAAATAGGGCGAGCGGCACAGGCGCGAAAAGTTTTACGAGCGCGTACAGGCCGATCGTGGAAATGATCAGGAACAGCGCATGGATTCCGATGTAGAGCGCGACGGCGCCGGCGATTCCAGCGCCGACGCGAACGGCCAGCGCCACTGCGAGACAGAACACACCGATCGGCGCGACCGCGAGCACCCAGCCGACGATCACGAGCATCGCGTCGGCGAGTCCGCGAAAAATTGCCGTGGTCGCCGCACGCCGTTCGGCCTCGATTCGAGAGAGCGCCGCCGCGAACGCCACGGCGAACACGATCAGTGGGAGCATCGTGCCGTCGACGGCGGCCTTCACGGGATTTGGCGGCACGAGTCCCACGAGCCAGCTCGTGAACGACGGGAGCGCGGGAGCGGGCGCGGCGGCGGCGCCGGCGTGCCGGAGCGATTCGGCTGACGCCGAGTCGATGTGCATCAGTGCGAACAGCGGCGGCGCTCCAACAAACGTCATCAGCGCGATCGACGAGAGGATCGCGACGTACAGTGCGACGGCGCGCCCGCCGAGTGCGCCGACGACGCGGAAATCCTTTTCCTCCGCGATCGTCGCGATGAGCAGCGAAACCACGAGCGGGATCACGGTCATCCGGATTGCGTTGACCCATACCGTGCCGATCGGTTCGATCGCCGTTGCGAACTCGCGCAGTCCGGTGGACGACGTCGCCGAGATCGTGACGCCGATGGCGAGGCCCGCGACGAGCGCGAGCAGGGTGCGGAGCGCGGCTTTGGTCACGCCACGAAACTACGACCAAAGCGCGCGGCGCGGCGAGTTCGAACCAGGGCGTTCCGGGGCTTGGTGACAGTGAGATATGAGTAAACCCTTGTCGCGGATTGCGCGGATTGGTAAAAGGGCGATTTCCGCGGGTACGACAACCACAAAACTTCTTGGGGGAACTACTAACCACGGCACCCGCGCCGTAGTTGCCGTTCCCAAAAGGCTCTTGCAGGTGCTTTATCCGGTGAATCGCCCTTCAATAATCCGCCTAATCCGCGACAAGTAGTTGGGGAATACTTCCCCGGTATAGACCCGCGAGCCATCGAGACTCCCGCCCGTTCTGGATTCTACGCCGCCGTTGTCGTAATCTCTCCGCATGCCCTCATTCTTCAGCGACGCCAAAACTGTCCTGCTGTTCGCGCTCGGCGCGATTGCGCTGTTCTATGTCGTGGTCCTCGGCGTCGAGCTCGTGCGGCGCCGGCGAGCGCAGAAAGCGGCGGGGGGCGCGGTCGAGTCCGACACTCCAAATCTCGTCGGCTTGGCGATCGGGTTCGTCACGAACTTCCTCGACACGCTGGGGATCGGGTCGTACGCGACCACGACGTCGGCGTTCCGGTTTTTCAAGACCGTTCCGGACGAACAGATTCCCGGCACGATGAATGTCGGCCATACGCTGCCGACCATTGTCGAAGCGTTCATCTTCACGCAGATCGTTCCGATCGAGCCACGCACACTGCTGTTCATGATCGCGGCGGCGGTGATGGGCGCATGGCTCGGCGCGGGTGTCGTCGCGTCCTGGCCGCGGCGCATGGTGCAGATCGGGATGGGAACGGCGCTGTTTGTGCTGGCGATCGTGATGATCATTCGCAGCTCGGGCCTCGCGCCCGCCGGCGGCGATGCGCTCGCGCTTCACGGGTCGAAGCTCGTGATCGCAGTCGGCGTGAACTTCATGCTCGGCGCGCTGATGACGATCGGCATCGGTTTGTATGCGCCATGCATGATTCTCGTCAGCCTGCTCGGCATGAGTCCCACGACTGCGTTCCCCATCATGATGGGTTCATGCGCGTTCCTCATGCCGGTGGCGAGCGTGCGGTTCATCAAGAGCGGCCGGTTCGAGCCGCGCGCGCTGATCGGCCTGCTCGCCGGCGGAATTCCCGCGGTGCTGATCGCGGCGTTCGTCGTGAAGTCGCTGCCGCTCGACAAAGTGATGTGGCTCGTGATCGTCGTGGTGATCTACACGGCGACGTCACTCCTGCGCACCGCGGCGCGCGAACGCCGCGCGGCGGCGGCTGGCTCGGCGATCGCGGCCTAACGGCAAAAGCGTTACCACGGATTTCACGGAAAGACGGGATTCACAAACAAAAAAGCGTTACCACGGATTTCACGGAAAGAACGGGGATACAGCAACAGCCTTTCTTAATTGAACGCCAATTAAGAAAGGCCGTTGCTTATCCGCGAAGTTTCCGTGAAAATCCGCGGTAGAGTTTTCAGTTGTAGTTGCAATATCCGCACCTTCTCCGTGAAATCCGTGGCAAAGTTTTTCAGTTGTAGTTGCAGTATCCGCACATTATCCGTGAAATCCGTGGTAAAGTGTTTCAGTTGTAGTTGCAGTATCCGCACCTTCTCCGTGAAATCCGTGGTAACGCTTTTGCCGTTGCGGTATATGGCGCGCTGCTTGTTAGCGACGCCAGCCCGTCGCAGTTTTTGACGGCTGTGCGATGTGCCTACGACAACCGGATGCCAGGGAGACCAAAATGCGAATTGCACCGCTCGTTCTTCTCGTTGCAGCAACAGGATGTTCCCAGGGCGGATCGTCGGTGGCTGATTCCGCCGGCGCGAAGGAAGCGATTGCCGCGATGGACACGAAGGTCCAATTGCAGTTCGCCGCTGGCCAGTCGGATTCCATCGTCGCCGGCTATTACGCCTCCGACGCCATTGTCTTCAATGCGAACGCGCCGGCGGCCAGCGGATCGGCTGCGATCAAGGCCGCGCTCGACGACGAATTCAAGGCGGGCACCATGCGCCTCGCGTTCCACATGACGAGTTTTCGCGTCGCCGATTCACTCGCGTTCTCGGCGGGCCCATTCACGCTTGAGATCCGCGACAAGAAAGACAGCAGCAAAGTTCTCATGAGCGACCACGGCAACTACGTCACGACGTTCGTGAAGCGAAACGGTCAGTGGCGCTCGCTGCACGACATTGCGGTGTCGGAAGTGCCGGCTGCACCGCCGCCGCCGCCGGCGAAAAAGAAGTAGACGCGTAGGGTCGTGGAGCGCGGAACGGTCATTATATTCCGCTCTCCATGATTCTCCCCCTCGTCATCGCCTTCCAGCTCGCCGCGCCGCCTGCGGTCTTCCACGCCCTCAAGGGGCAGACCGAGGCCCGCGCGCCGCGCGTCGACACCTCAATCACCATCGACGGGCGCCTCGACAAACCAGTCTGGCGCCGCGCCGCGATTCTCACCGGCTTCTCACAGTATTCGCCGGTCGACCAGCGCCCCGCGCCCGACTCCACCGAAATACTGGTCTGGTATTCGAAGACCTCGCTCTATTTCGGTGTGCGCGCGTTCGAGCCGCACGGCATCGTGCGTGCGACGCTCGCCGATCGCGACAAAATCTCCAACGACGACAATGTCGAATTCCACCTCGACACCTTTCGCGAGGGCCGCAAGGCGTTCGTGTTCATCGTCAACCCATTCGGCGTGCAAGCCGACGGCACGAAGAACGAAGGCGGGGGATTCATTCCCGGCGCGAACGTCGCGCCCGGCCAGAACGATCTGAGCGCCGATTTCCAGTGGGAATCGAAGGGGCGCCTCACCGACTATGGCTACGAAGTCGAAATCCGGATTCCATTTTCGAGCCTGCGATATCCCGCGGCCGCCGAGCACAACTGGGGACTGCAGATCGACCGCCACACCCAGCACAACGGCTACGAAGAAACGTGGACGCCCGCGCTGAAGGCGTCGGCAAGCTTCATCGCGCAGGAGGGGACGCTGCGCGGAATCACCGACATCACGCACGGCCAGGTGCTCGAGATCAATCCCGAGCTCACCGACGCGATCGCGGGGAATCCGTCTGCGACTCCCGATGCGTGGACGTACACGTCAAAACTGCAGCTCGGCGGCAACGTGAAGTGGGGAATCGGGAGCAACTTGGTGCTCAACGGCACGATCAAGCCCGATTTCTCGCAGGTAGAAGCCGATGCGACACAAATCGCGACGGACGCGCGCTTCGCGCTGTTCTATCCTGAGAAGCGGCCGTTCTTCGTGGAAGGAAGCGAGCTGTTCAACGTGCCGAACACGCTCGTCTACACGCGCAGAATTTCTCAACCGGACGCCGCGCTGAAGCTCACCGGCAAGCTCGGCAAGAACGATCTCGCCATTCTCTCCGCGCTGGACGCCGGCTCCACCACGCCGAACGGCGAGCGGCCGCTCGTCGACATCGTGCGCCTTCAGCGCGACATCGGTCCGCAGTCTACCGCGGGCCTCGTGTATTCCGATCGTGTGGGCGGCGGCCGCGACAACACGGTTGGCGGCGCCGACGTCCACATCACGTTCGGCAAAATGTATTTCGCGCAGTTCCAGGGGCTGATGAGCAGCACGACCACCGGCGGCGCGACGCGATCGGGTCCGATGTGGGAGGCGGTGGTCGATCGCACCGGACGCGCGTTCGGCTTTCACTATAACGTGCTCGGCATCTCGCCGAATTTCGTGACCGACAACGGCTTCGTCGCACGCACTGGCGTGGTGCAGCCGGGAATCGCGAACCGGTACTCGTGGTACGGCGCTCCGGGTGCGTTCCTAGAGCGCATCAACGCCTACTTGCGCACGAGCGGCACGTGGCGCTACGACGATTTCTTCGCAGGACGCGAAGTGCTCGAGGAGAATGCCGGCGTCAATGCGCAGATCACCTTCCGCGGCGGCTGGAACATCAGCACCAACCCCGGGCTTGGCAGCTACGCATTTGACTCGACGGCGTACCAGAGCCTTCGCACGACGACCGCCGGCGGCACCGCGATTGCATTCGTGCCGCGCGGCCGCAGATCGAATCAGCTGATGAACGTGGGCATCTCGACTCCGCAGTTTCCCGGATTCGCCGCGTCGGTCGGCACGACGTTCGGCAACGACATCGATTTCTTCGAGGCGTCGGCCGTGACCCGTGCTGACTACAGCGCTTCGCTCGATCTGCGGCCGAGCGACCGTCTTCGCGTCAGCGCGACGTATGTGAGCTCGAGTTTCACGCGCAAGAGTGACGGCACGAACATTCTCTCGACGCGCATCCCGCGCGTGAAAGTCGAGTATCAGCTCGCGCGTCCGCTGTTCGTGCGCGTGGTGTCGCAATACACCGCGAGCCAGCAGCAGCCGCTGTTGGACCCGGCGTCAGGCCGCCCGCTGCTGGTGTCGAACGGCGGCAGCGGATTCACGGCATCCACCGCCCAGGCCGCGAACACGCTTCGCGCGGATTTTCTGGTTTCCTACCGGCCCAACCCCGGCACCGTGGTGTTCGTCGGATACGGCAACAGCCTCACGGAAAGCGATCCACTCGCGTTCCAGAGGCTGCGCCGCACCACGGACGGGTTTTTTGTGAAGCTGTCTTATTTGTTCCGCGGAGTTGGCGCGGCGGACTGACCCTTAGCCGGACATTCCGGCGCCTTCACGGCGCCGCCGGAACTGAGCGTCTGAACACCACTCTTGCCCAGAGCGGCATTGAGATCCGCGAGACCCTTTGAAGTAATTGAATTCCAGTTCGTGACCGCGGTTTTCAAGTCGCGGCACGCGAGTGCGTATCCCTCCAGCGTCGCCTCAGGCGGCGCCTGATCGGCGTTGTCCTGTCCGGTGAGCTGTGCGATGAGCGTCGAGTTCAGCGCGTAGAAATTCGGCGCCGGTCTGCGGCCGAAAAACCCCGCATTTCCGCCCACGGTGTCGACTCTCGCGCGGAACGCCTTGATCGCTTTCGCCGCCGCCGAACCTGTGTCTGCCGGCGCGCGCGACTTCAACGCGGCGCGCATAGCCTCAACCTGAGCGTAGGCATCGGACGCGAGTTTCGCGCCGTCGTTGATCTTTCGGAGCAGTGCGTACTGCGCCTTCACATCGGCGTTCGAGGCCGGCGACCGCGGATCGTTCGTCACCGTCATCTTCTGCGTGTAGCTCTTGCCGTTGACGCTGAGCTTCACCGTGTACGTTCCCGGCGGAGCGAGAATTCCTTCGGGCGAAGTTGGCGTGAGGCCGGGGTTCGCGTTGATCTCGAACGTGTGTGTGAACGCCGGCGGCGGGTCGAGGCGAAGATCCCAATTTGCCCGATTGAGTCCTGTCGCCGCTGGCAGCGCGTAAGGCGGCGCGACCCAGAAATTCGGATTCGTCGGCATCGCTGCCTCTTTCACGGGTGCCGCGGCGATGCTCGACATGTGGCGCAACACCACGCCCGCGGAGTCGAGAACGTCGATCGTGAGCTCACCGGACGGCCTGCTGTCCAGCGAGTAGTGGATGATCACGCCGTCCGGCGGGTTGAGCGCGTGCGGCACCTCCGGCGGAAGCGGCGTGTCGAAATTCGTATTGCGTCGCGAGCGCACGGTGGCATCCGGCTTGAACAGATGCACGGGTTCGGCCGCGACTTCCGGCGTGAGCTGACGCAGCACGGCGTAGTCATCGAGAATGTAGATGCCGCGTCCGTACGTTCCGACGACGAGATCGTTGCCGGCGAACGCGATGTCGCGATACGAGGTGTTCGGCAAATTCATCATCAACGACTGCCAGTTGTCGCCGTCGTCAAACGAGACGTACATCGCGCTCTCGGTGCCCGCGACGAGCAGGCCGGCCCGCTTGGGATCCGCACGGATTACTCGCGCGAAACTCGCGCTCGGCTCATTCGTCGGCAACCCGTTCGAAATGCGCGTCCAGGTTTTGCCAAAGTCGTGCGTGCGGTAGAAGTACGGCGCGTAGTCGCCGGAACGCGATTCATCGACTGCGACGTACGCGCCGCCAGGATCCGTGTGCGATGCGTCGATCGAAGTCAGCGCGCGCGCTCGGAAGGGAAGATCCGGAATCGACACATCATCCCAAGTTTTCCCTTCGTCCTTCGTGACCTTGATGACTCCCGTATTCGTTCCCACCCAGATCGTCCCGCGGCCCACGGTGCTGGCGGACATCGTTTCGATCGCGCCGCGTGGATACGAGCCCGGCGGCACGACCGCGGTATCCGCGATCGGCGTCACTCCCTTCGGCCAGGTGAGATCGGGGCTGATCTTTTTCCAATGCAGGCCGCCATCGGTCGTTGCCATCACGTACTGGAACGCGGCGAGGAGCTCGTGCTGGTTCCACGGCGCGAACTGAATCGGCTGCGAAAATGCGCTGCGCAAACGAAGGTCGGGATTCAGCACGGGGCTCACCGCGACCCACTGCTCCGACGGGTAGCTCACCTTCACGAGCCCGCCGGGATTTCCACTCGCGTAGATCGTATTCGCGTTGAGTGGATCGGGAATGATCGTTCCCCACTCCCACGCCGGAACAGCACTTTGATCTATCGGAGAAATCGCGCCGAAGTTTCCGCGGCTCCGCGTGCGCACCGAACCGGCGTCCTGCTGCGTCGCGTACACCCAGTACGGGAACGAATTGTCGACGGAGATGTGGTAGACCTGTTCGGTGGACTGATTGTACCACGAGCTCCACGTTTTGCCGCCGTCGAGCGTGACTGTCGCGCCCTGGTCGACGCCAAAGAGCATGCGATTGGGATTCGTCGGATCGAGCCACAGCTGCTGCGGGTCGTCGCCGCCCGGCGCGCCCTTGAAGCCGGTGAACGTGTTGCCGCCATCCGTCGAGATGTAGCTCGACGTGTGGATCGAGTAGACGATATCCGGATTCTTCGTGTTGACGTAGATGCCGCAGTTGTAGCCGCCCTGTCCGTTGCGAATGCGCGCGTCGTCCTTGTCCATCTGTTTCCACGTGGCGCCGCCGTCATCCGTGCGGAACAATCCGTTGTTGCCGATCACGAACACGCGCTGCGCGTTCGTGTTCTGTGCGACCGCCACGTACTCGCAGCCGTTCAGCGAAGGAAGGCCGCCGCCGGTCACCTCGGTCCACGTGATCCCTTCGTCAGTGGACTTGTAGAGCCTGGTGGCCGACTGCGCGGCCGGCGGCGCGGCGCCCGGCACGGGCGCTGGCGGAGCAGGATAAATTCCGGAGGCGGGAACGGGGGGGTCGTAATGTCGGATCGTCGTCGCGAAGATCACGTCGGGCCGGTCGAACGCGCGCGCGATCTTCTGCACGCCCGTTGAATCATTGACGTAGAGCGTCTTCGTCCACGTGCGGCCGCCGTCGGTGCTGCGGTACACCCCGCGATTCTCGCTCTTCTTCCAGAGATCACCCTCGGACGCGGCGAGTACGATATCCGGATTCTTCGGATCAACGATGATCGAGGGGATCACGCGCGAATCGTCGAGGCCGATGTGCCGCCACGTCGCGCCGGCATCCTCCGATTTGTACATGCCGTTTCCAACGTTTGCGTTGCCGCCGTTCACTTTGTCGCCTGCGCCCACGTACACGATGTTCGGATTCGACGGCGCGACTTCCACCGCGCCGATCGACGAGACCTCCTTGATCGCGTCGAACACCGGATACCACGTCTCGCCGGCGCTCGTGGTTTTCCAGACACCGCCAGCCGGCGCTCCCGCGTAGTAGATGCCGGGCTCGCCGATGACTCCTGTGACGGCGCTGATGCGGCCGCCGCGGAACGGGCCGACGTTTCGCCACGAGAGCCCCGAAAGCAGATCGGGCTTGATCGGTGCGGCCGCGCCGAGGGTGAGAATGGCTGCGGCGCACAGAATGGCGCGCAGGCCGGGGCGCGAGGAATGCAGTGTGGTGGTCATGGCGGAGGTTGTAGGGTCGAGTGGAAAGATATCTTCTCAGCAGCATCGCCGGGCATCTCGAGATGCAGTTCTTCGAGAATCATCGTGCATGAGACTCTGCGGGAAATATGGCGCGGCGTTGCCGGCGTCGCTCGGGTGTCGGCGCTTCACCCTTGATTCACCCTTTGTCGTTCGCGCAAATCGCGATGGAGTCCTACGTTATTCCTCTCGTCAGGAAGACTCAGGAGGCACCATGACGCCGAACGAAAAGCTTTCACGTCGCGACTTTACCCGTCTGCTGACGATCTCCGGATCGGCGGCGCTCATTCCGATGAACGCGTTCGGCCAGCGGGGCGAAAAAGTCTCGCTCGCCGACCTTGGGTTCACGAGCGCTCCGCTTCCTCCAACACCGCTCACACCGGATGAAAATTATTGGCGCGAGGTCCGCTCGCGCTTCCTGCTCCCTGCGGATTTCGCGTTCATCAACGCGGCCAATCTCTGCCCGGCCTCGCTTCCCGTAGTCGAAGCGGCCGATCGCTTCGCCCGGCAGTACGAGGCAAGCCCCACGCCCGCGACGCACACAGCGCTCGCCACGGCCGGCCGCGAGACCGCGCGCACGCTTCTCGCCGCCGCGCTGCGCGTTACGCCTGAAGAGATCGTCATCACGCGCAACACGAGCGAAGGGAATAACTATGTCTCGAGCGGCATCCAGCTCGGCGCGGGCGACGAAGTCGTCGTGTTCGGCGACAACCATCCGAGCAATCTCGCCGCGTGGAACGATAAAGCGAAACGGTTCGGATTCACGGTGGTGACCGTGCCGAATGTGAATCCGCACCCGGGCACTGCCGCTCTCGTTGATGCATTCAAGAAGGCGTGCACGCCTCGCACGAAGGTGATGGCGCTCACGCACGTGAGCAGCAATTCAGGAGATCTCTTTCCGGCCGCCGATCTGTGCGCGGCCGCGAGAGAGAAGGGGATTCTTTCGCTCGTCGACGGCGCGCAGACGTTTGGCGTGCTGGACATCGACCTCAGCGTGATGCGTCCCGATTTCTATACGGGCTCGATGCACAAGTGGCCGTGCGGTCCCAAGGAGACCGGAGTGCTGTTCGTCAACAAGGATGTGCAGGATCGTCTCTGGGCGAGCGTCATCAGTCTCTATGCCGGCTCCGTTGGCGCTTCGAAAAAATTCGAAGGCCACGGGCAGCGCGACGACGCCAAGCTCGTCGCCGTCGCTGAGGCGCTGAAGTTCCAGGGCTCGATCGGCCGCGACGTGATTGAGCGCCGCTCGCGCGAGCTCGCAGGCGCGCTGATCGAAGGACTGAAGAAGATCGATGGCGTGCAGTTCTGGACGCACACCGACCCCCAACGTCACGCGGCGATCGTGATTTTCCGTCCGGGCACAACTGACCCGCGCAAACTCGGCGCCGCGCTCGCGGAGAAAGAAAAGATCGTGGTCACCACGCGCGGCGGAGCCGACCGGCCCGGCCTCCGCATCTCGCCGCACTTTTTTAATACCATGGACGAGATCGACCGCACCGTTGGCGCGATCAAGAAACACATGACGACCGGCGTGTAAAAGAACGACGGCGAATGGCGAGTTGATATTGGCAACTACGGCGAATGGGGCTCACGGCTTCCAGTCGCCGCCGTTACCAATATCAACTCGCCATTCGCCGTAGTTCCTAGGGGATTGATCCCGCCAGAAACGCCTGATCGATTTTCGCGGAGAGCCCGATATCCGAGACGACCACGGTTCCCGCGATCGTTTTATCGAACAACAATCGAATCGTCTTGAGCTTCGCCGGATCGAACTGCGGCGAGGCTTTCACGTATTCCGCGAGCGGCACCACAAACGTCTGCGGCACCAATTCGAATATCGTCGCGAATCTGGTTTCGTCGCGTCCTTCGCGACGATAGACTCGCGTCTCGAGCGGACGGCGAATCGTGCCGAACTTGCCCAGCGGCAGGCGCACCGAGTGACCGGCCGAATCCGCGAGTTCCAGCGTGATCTCGATCGGAATTGTGTCCGCTTCCTCCTTCTTCGGCTTGGGCGCGGCCTTTGCCTTGGCGATTGAATCCGCTTTCACCGAATCGGCGAGCGACTTCGCTTTCGCCTTTCCTGCCTTGGTCGTGTCCGCCTTCGTTGTGTCTTTCGGCCCCGCGCGCGGACCGGGCTTGTCTTTCGTCGCGGCGACCGAGAGATAAATCGCGCTCTGCGCCGTCAGTGCGCGCGCCGCGCGCAGCGAATCCGAAATCGTGACGGTGTACGACGCGGGCTTCCCCATTTTCGTGGTGTCTTTGCCTGCGACGCGATTGTTCCACCCGAGCCACACCGCGTTGTGCCGCTGGTCGTCGCCGCGATTGCGATACGGCAGCGTCGCCTCCTTCCAGGTGCCGAGGCTGTCGCCCATCAGCGTGACACCGGGCGCCGTGCCGGTGGTCACATCGATGTCTTCATCGTACTCCGCGAGCGGTGTGTAGCCGCTCTCCTGGAAGCGCGTGATGTACATCGTCTTTGGAAACCAGTGTCCCGCCGTGCGATGATCGCGGAACATCGGCAGATATTCTTTCTTCC
>JANYIJ010000032.1 GCA_025362095.1 Gemmatimonadota bacterium
CTCGGGATTTGAGATCCCGGTCACATCCAAGTACTCGCTTCGATGGCCCTGCCGTCACCGCTCGACCACATTAGTGGCGATCTCGTCGCCCACCCCCATCCGGACCGTACCATGTCTCGAGCCGTGTCAGTGGCGTTTATCGCCCTCGCCGCCCTTGGAAGCGCCCCTCTTCAGGCCCAGAGCAACACCAAAGACGCCGACGCCCTCAAAGGGCTGAAGTGGAGGTCCGTCGGGCCGGCCAACAACGCAGGCCGCATCTCGGTGATCACCGGCGTGCCGGGCGACCCCTCCACCTACTACGTGGCTGGCGCGAATGGCGGGATCATCAAGACCACGAACGGCGGCGTGACCTTCAAGCCGCTCTTCGACAAACAAAACGTCGGCTCAATCGGCGCCATTGCCATCGCGCCGAGTGATCCGAACATCATCTACGTGGGCACGGGCGAGGAAAATCCGCGCAACAACGCATCGGTCGGTGACGGCATCTACAAGTCGGTCGATGCGGGCGAGCACTGGACGCACATCGGCCTCGTGAACTCCGACAAAATCGCGCGCATCGTGATCGACGCGAAAAATCCTGATCTCGTCTACGCGTGCGGGCTCGGCCGCGAGTGGGGCCCGAACGAAGAGCGCGGTGTGTTCAAGACTACCGACGGTGGCAAGAGCTGGAAGAAAATGTTGTACATCGATCCGCAAACGTCGTGCTCAGACGTCGCAACGGATCCGGCGAACTTCAACATCGTTTACGCCGGCATGTACACGTACCGCCGCTGGGCGTGGCATCTCGAATCGGGCGGCGGCAATACGGCGGTGTACAAGTCAGTCGACGGCGGCGAAACGTGGGCGCGCCTCTCCGGAAAAGATCGCGAGCTCGGCCTTCCCAAAACCGAAATGGACCGCATCGGAATCGCCGTGGCCACCAACGAGCCGAACGTGGTCTACGTGATCAGCGAGACAAAAACCGAAGGCGAGCTCTGGCGCAGCGACGACGCCGGCGCGCACTGGCGCACGGTGAGCCGCGACCCGAACATCAATTTCCGCCCGTTCTATTACGCTGATATTCGCGTCGATCCGGGCAACGAGAATCGCGTGTTCGCTCTCTCAGGATCGCTTTACGAATCCGAAGATGGCGGCGCAAACTTCCGCACGATCGCGGGATCCACGCACGGTGATCATCAGGCGCTGTGGATCGACCCGCTGAATCCCAAACGAATCTTGAGCGGCTCCGACGGTGGATGGCAGCTCAGCTTCGACGGCGGAAAAACGTTCGAAGTGATCAACACCTTCGCGTTCACGCAGTTCTACCACATCAATTACGACATGCAGAAGCCGTACGCCGTCTGCGGCGGACTGCAGGACAACGGCAACTGGTGCGGCACGAGCCTCGGCCTCACGGGCGCGATTCATAAATCGGATTGGTTCACCGTGAGCGGCGGTGACGGATTCTTCACGGTGCCGGATATCGCGCAGCCGTGGATGATCTATTCCGACGCGCAGGGCGGAATGCTCAACATCACCGACACGCGCACAGGCACGCAGAAGACGATTTATCCGTATCCGAATCGCGTGGGCTCGGTGGGCGACAAGATGCTGAACCACAAGTATCGCTTCAATTGGAATTCGCCCATCGCGCTCTCGCCGCAGAATCCAGCCGTGGTGTATTTCGGCGGCAACGTGCTGTTCAAGTCGACGAATCACGGCATGAGCTGGACGGTGATCTCGCCGGATCTCTCGACGAACGATCCGGCAAAGCAGGGAGACTCGGGCGGCCAGATCGTGACGGACAACACCGCGGCCGAGTTCCACTGCACGATCATTTCGATCGCGCCGTCGCCGCTGGATTCGAATGTGATTTGGGTGGGCACGGACGACGGAAACGTTCAGGTCACGCGCGATGGCGGGAAAACGTGGTCGAATGTTTTCAAGAATGTGTCGGGACTGAAGCCCAACGCGTGGATTCCTACGGTTGACGCGTCGCACAGCGATGCCGGAACTGCGTGGGTCGCCGCAGATCACCATCAGGATGACGACTACTCGCCGTACGCGTACATGACGACGGACTACGGCAAGACGTGGAAATCGATCACGGGCGACCTGCCGGTGAAGGCCGCGTGGGTGCATGTCGTTCGCGAAGATCCGCGCAACAAGAACCTGCTGTACATCGGCACCGAGATGGGGGTATACGCCAGCTGGGATCGCGGCGCGCACTGGACCTCGCTGCGCGGTGATCTGCCGATCGTGCCGGTTCGCGATATCCAGATTCATCCGCGCGACAATGATCTTCTGCTCGCGACGCATGGCCGCGGGCTGTACATCCTCGACGACATCTCGGCGCTGCAACAGTTCGCCGCTGCGAAGAACGACGACGCAGCGCTGTTTGATTTGCGGCCCGCGATCCGCTGGAATTTTTGGAACAAGGATGGCAACAACGGCCAGAAGCAGTGGACCGGCGCGAACCCGGCCGAGGGCGCGCTGATCACCTACTATTTGAAAGCGCAGCCGCCGGGCGCGGTGAACGTGACGATCACGGATGCTTCCGGACGCACCGTGCGCCGCCTGACGCGCGTGCTCGACGAACCGGGCATCAATAGAATCGCGTGGAACTTCGAGTACGATCCGCCAGCCGATGCGGCGGGCGGGCGCGGTGGGCGTGGCGGAGGCGCTGGCGGGCGCGGCGGGCGTGCGGGTGGAGCAGGGACTGATACGACTGCGGCGGCCGCTCCCGATTCAGCGCTGGCCGCGTTGCGCGCACAGCGGCGAGCTGCGGCGGAAGATGAGAATGCGCCGCAGGCCGGCCGCGGCGGCGGCGGTGGTGGTCGCGGCGGTGGCGGGGGGATTTTCGCGCTCCCGGGGACGTACACGGTGACGCTGGTGGTGGAAGGGAAGCGTTACACCAAGAACGTGGAGGTCTCGCTCGATCCGCGTTCCGATATGACCATCGCGCAGCAGACTGCGCAGTACACGGCCGCGGTCGCGATGCAGGATCTCACGACGCGAGTGAATCGCATCGTGACGAATGTGGACGATGTGACTCGTCAGCTCACCGCGCTCCAGACCACGCTGCGCGCTGCGCCGCGCGACAGTTCGTCGGCGAGTCTGCAGCAAGCGCTGAGTGAGACCGGCGTCGCGCTCGCGCAACTCAAGCAGTTCAAGGATTCCGTTCTCGCGCGGCCGCTGCCAGGGCTTGGTTATCGGCAGTATCCGCGTCTGCGAGAGGAAGTGCAGACGGTAAGCGGCATGATCTCACGTCCGATGATGCCGCCGACTGCGGGCGAAACGCTGCGGAGTGGCGAACTCGTGACCGAGGGAAATCAGGCGCAGGCGCGGTTCGACGGGATCATGAACGATCATGTGGCGAAGATCAATGATCTATTGAAGAACTCGCCGCATGTGATGATCGTGACGCCAGCGCGGACGTTCATTCCATAACATGAAACGTCCCGCCGAAATCGACTGGATCAGATCTTGTACGGTCGTGGCGCAAAGCGGAACGTGATCACCGCGAGCGCCACGATCGTGAGGATCGTGAGAAATGCGGAGGCCGGCGGTTGCATCGGGCCGATGTGATACGGCCCGTGATAGTAGAGCTGGCGGGCACGAATCCATATTGCCAGCGGCGTTCCGGTCTCGTCGAAGTACGCGTCGGCCAGTGGCTTGGGTGAACGCCACAATCTCTGGAATCGCGCGGACCCGAGATCGCGAGCGAGCGCCTCGACGAACGTCTCTTCAAAATCGCCGATGTCGCGGAATGTCTCCTCGGATTCGGCGGGCGTCGCAACACTGAGATCTTTGCGAGTGTTGTTCCAGCCGTCCGACCACCAGCCAGCGCGCACGGCGGCGACGCACGCCGAATCGATTCCGCCGCGGCAACGCTTTGATTGATCATCGCCCTCGTCGAACCAGTGGTAGGAGCGCTTGAGGTTCGTGTCTGGCGCGGCGTAGGAAAGTCTGCGGGCGTACGAGTAGCGCGCGCTCGTGAGCCAGTCGCCGATCGGCGCGCCCGGCGCACCGAACGCATCGGTGAACGCGCAGCCATCCAGCGGCGGACGGTGGGTGTCCCAGTCTGCCGGCGGCACGAACACGCGATGGCGCAGCCTGACCACGGTGACACAGTGATTTCCGTTCGCTGGTGACGGAGGCAGAACGACTGTCGTGAGCGATCGTTCGCGATCGTACAGCTGCGGCAACTGAACGCCGGCCATCCTTGTTGCGGTATCGCTCACCACCATGATTCCCACCGCACCATTCCCCGCCCACTCACCGCGGGGAGCGCGCTCCTTCTCAATCAGCATGCCGACGCGCGTGCGCACGCCCTGCGGAATGTCCGGACCGAACCAGACGATCGGATTCCCCGACGTCTCGTGGTGCGATCCGAACACGCGGTTTGCACGCTCGGCGTCTTCCGCAGCTTTGTAGGCTCGCATGAGCAGTCGCGAGTGCCACCATACGAGGCTGTAGCGAATCTGAAGCTTGTCCTCGCGAATGCGAAGCGGCGGCCGCCACCAGTAGTCGTCCTGCGGGTCATCTGATGAACCCGCGGGCAGCAGCATCACGGCCAGGATCGCGCAGCTGAGCAGACAGGCGAGTGTCCACCTCCTCGGCGACATGTTCACGGGCGCCTCCGACCGGCGACGGATCCGAAGAGCAGGGCCCACGCGACGAACACCGTGGCCTCGAGCGGCGACGGGCTCGCAGATTTCGGCGATGAAGCGATCACGCGCGCATGCCACTCGCGAATCAGCGAGTCCGGCGTGATGCCCGCCGTCG
>JANYIJ010000048.1 GCA_025362095.1 Gemmatimonadota bacterium
GGGAAGACGTTCGACGGACGCGGAAGGATGCTGCTCGCGCTGCGCCGCCGCGCCGACGGCTCCTGGCGGGTGATCCGTGAAATGTGGCAACCGGCGCCGGACGCCATGCGCGCAGTTCCATGAGCGGCGCCGCCTCGTTCTGGCCCGGGTTTCTCGGGATAGTGGTTCTCGTCGCCGGAATCCCTGTTTATCGGCGCAAAATGGATGCCTGCGCGGCTGTTCATCGCATATTTCGTCGCCGCGCCGAAACGATCGCCATGATCGCAAGATTCTGGACTGCTTTCGTCTTGGTATTCTACGGAATCGAAAACATCCTCTTCCCACAGTTTTCTCCCGGCGTGCCGGATGCCGTTCCGACTCCCGCGTGGGTGCCGATGCATGCAGTGGTCGCGTACGTGACCGGTGTGCTGCTCGTTGCATGCGGCGCAGCGATGTTCAGTAAGCCGCGCGCGGCCGCAGCCGCTGCGGGAGGCGGACTGGTGATGATGCTCCTCACCGCAGGGCTCTACATTCCCCAGTGGATCATGGCGTCAACAGTCGGAGAGCAAGTGAACGCGCTGAATTTCGTTTTTGACACGCTGCTCTTTGCGGGGACTGTGCTGACGATCGGTGGCGCGATCTCGAAAACGGGGCGGCCCAAAACGTAAATTCGAATCGACCCTCGATCACGTAAGTGAACGTAAGTGACTTGCTCGTGCCGATGTGAGTGCATCGGCACCACAGTCGCTGCTGCGGCTCGGCTTCGCTATGTTCCGCACACTTCCCAAACGAGAAGATCCGCCATGGCCACCTCCGCTATTCAGCCAGCCCCGTTCCGCCCGTTCGCGATCTCGCTGAGCATGCAGGCGCTGACCGCGTGCTGCCTGTATGTCGTCGTACTCGGATACGCGGTGTTCATCCTGCCGGTTCTCGCGAATCGCGCCGCCTACTGGAACTACTCGTTGCAGCCACCGGGCCCGGACTACATCCTGATTGCGATGTGGATCGTGCGCTCCACGGTGTTCGTTTTCCTCGGCTGGATGCTGTACGCCCACCGCCTGCCGCGCGAGTCGCAGCCGCGACAGCTCACGCTCGCGGTGAGCACGCTGAATGTGATGCTCGGGGCGAGCGCGGTCATGCTCGGCGTGTCGCTCGTTCGCTTCGCGATCATCCTGACGCACCCGCTGCCCTAGGCGCATGCGGCGCTTTGATGGGAAACTCGTTGTCCTTGTCGCGCTTGCAGCGACGATCGGCGCCGCGGCGCCGCGCGTCGCGCCTGACGCCTCACTCCTCGTAAGCACAGACTGGCTCGCGAAGAATCTCGGCGATCGCGCCGTCGTTGTGCTCGTCGTCGATCGCAACGATTCCGCATATAAGGCCGGCCACGTGCCCGGCGCGCGATTCGTCCCGTATGCGACGTTCGGCGAAAACACGAATGGCCTCAGCCTCGAGCTGCCGGCACCGGATTCGCTGAAGAACCTATTCGAATCCGTTGGCGTTTCGACCTCGACGCACGTCGTCCTCACCGGTCGCCCGCTGATCGTCACGCGCGCGTTCTATACTCTCGAGTACCTCGGCCTCAAAAATCTCTCGGCGCTCGACGGCGGCTTCACCAAGTGGAAACGCGAAGGTCGCGCAGGCGAGACGCGCGCTCCCGCAGTCGAGCGCGGGCATATCGCGCCCGCGCCGCGCCCGGAGATCGTCGCCAAGGCCCCGTGGGTGCTCGACCGTATCGGCAAGGCGGGATACTCGTTCGTCGACACGCGGACCGACAGCGAATACATCGGGATCGGCGCCCGCGGTGGATTGAAAAGCACGGGACACATCGAGGGTGCGCGGCGGCTCGAGTGGCAGACGGCGTTCACCGATACGAACGACTTCACGCCAAAGAGCATCGCAGAACTCGCCACGCTCTGGAGCGAACGCGTCACGCCGGGCGACACGGTGATCGCGTACTGCTATATCGGCTATCGCGCGAGCGGGAGCTATTTCATCTCGCGACTGCTCGGCTATCCCGCGAAGCTCTACGACGGATCGTATGAGGAGTGGGCGCGGCTCAAGTATCCAACCGTCACGCCGCCGACGCCGCTCAGGAAGCCTTAAGAGGCCTTGAACCGCGCGATGTTGAACGGCGAGAGATCGAATCGCGAGGGCTCTCCAGCAATCTGATCTGCGATCAGCTCGCCGATCGCGATCGAGAACTTGAATCCGTGACCGGAGCAGGGACTCGCGATGAACACCGCGGGATGCTCCGGATGCGCGTCGAGAATGAAGTCTTCGTCTGGCGTATTCGTGTACAGACAGACCGTCGAGTTGCGCAGTTCGCCGCCGGCGCCGGGCAGGAACTTCGTGATCAAGTCGCGGATCCCCGAGATCTCGCTGTCGCTCACCGCGCGGCGCACCGTGTGCGTGGTAGTCGTTTCGCCCTGGTGATGCAGCGCAACTTTCACGCCGTCGCCGAAATCCGCGAAACCGTACCAGGTTTTTCCCGGCGCGTATTCGTGAATGAAGATCGGGAGTTTGCTCTCTGAGACCTCGTCGGGTTCGAGCGGATCGAACCAGTACACCACGCAGCGCTCCACCTTGAGCGGGAGGTTCAGCTCCGGCACCAGTTCGGCCATCCAGGGACCAGCTGAGATCACCAGCCGCGCCGCGGAATAGATCCCGCTGTGCGTCGTGATCTCGACTCCTTCGTCAGTCGCGCGCCACTTGGTGACTTTCTCGCCGAACTTCAGCTCCGCGCGCATCGAGCGCGCAAGCGAGAGCTGCGCGAAGATCGCCGCTTCGGGATTCAGCACGCCCGCGCGCGGCTCCCAAATTGCGACCGCGTCGTCGGGTGGCTGGAGGGCGGGGAAGCGCGCGCGCACTTCCTTCGCGCTCAGCTCCTCGAACGGCAGTCCGTGTTCCAGCGCGCTCGCGCGAGCGCCGCTCACCACCATGCCGTCGGTGGCGCCGATCATCAAACCGCCCGTGCGCGTGAGCACGCGCCGCCCTGAGCGCGCCTGCAGTTTGGCCCAGCCGTTATATGCGCGCCTGACGAGCGGCACATAGAGCGGATCTTCGAAGTACGCCTCGCGGATGATGCGCGATTTACCGTGCGATGATCCGAACGAGTGCGGCGGCGTGAACTGATCAACGCCGAGCACTTTCAGCCCGCGGAGCGCGAGCTGATAGGCGGTGGAACTTCCCATCGCCCCAAGGCCGAGTACTATGACGTCGTAAAAAATGAGACTGGTCTCGTTCTATTCGCCGTAGGGGATCCAAATGTTCTTCACCTGCGTCGCGTGCCGAAGGAATTCACGTCCCTCGCCCTGCGCCGCGCCCGTCCAGTCCCGCCCCGACGTTTCGCACCAAGTCTGTTTCATGTTGCCGACCGAAGCAAGCTCGCACGCCTTCACGCCTTCGGAGGAGCCGAAATACCAGATCGCGTCCACGTCGTCGTGCTCAGCGAGAACCTTCGCGAGTTCATCGCGGCGGCCGGTGACGATGTTCACGACGCCTGCAGGGACGTCGGATGTTTCCAACACCTGATAAAAATCGGTGACGGCGAGCGGATGTGGCTCGCTCGGTACTGCGACGACGGTGTTGCCAGTCGCAATCGCCGGAATCACTGATGATATGAATCCGAGGAGCGGATACTCCATCGGCGCTGCGACGCCGAGCACGCCGACGGGCTCGTTCATCGCGAGCGTCACGCCGCGGATCGGAGTCTGGTGCACCTGGCCGTCCCACTTGTCGGCCCACGCGGCGTACGTGAACAGCCGCGCGATGGACGCATCGACCTCAGCTTTGCCATCGCGCCCGGTGAGCTCGCGAATGCGCGCGGAAAATTCCGACGATCTCGCCGAGAGATTTTCGCCGATGTAATAGAGAATCTGCCCGCGATTGTGACCGGTGCTCCGCGCCCACGCAGACGCTGCGTTCCGCGCGGCTTCGACGGCGTTTCGAATGTCCTTTCTGTTGCCCTCGCCGACTTCACCTGCGGTCGCGCCGTTGGCTCCGATGATGGGAATCGAGTAGCCGCTGTCTGGCCGCGCCTGCTTGCCTGCGATAAACAATTTTGGTGTACGATCGATCTGTCCGAAGTCCGAAGACCGAAGTCCGATTGCTCCTGACTTCGACTTAACGGCCACCGCGTGTTTCGTGCTTTTCTCGGTCTTCGGACTTCGGTCTTCGGTCGGCTTGAGGTATTCCCACATTCCTTCTCTGCCACCCTCTCTGCCGTACCCAGATTCCCGATATCCGCCGAATCCGGCCGCCGCATCAAACAGGTTCGTGCAGTTGATCCACACCACGCCCGCCTTCACCTTAGGCGCCACATCCAGCGCGAGATTGATGTTCTCGCTCCAGATGCTCGCCGCGAGTCCGAACGGCGTGTTGTTCGCAAGCGCGACGGCCTCCTCCGGTGTACGGAAACTCATCGAGACCAGCACCGGCCCGAAGATCTCCACCTGTGCGATCGTGCTGCTCGGTGCGACGTTCGTAAACAGCGTCGGCGGATAGAAACAGCCATCCTTGGGCACCGCCCAGCTCGGCTGCCACATTTGCGCCCCTTCTTTCGCGCCTTGATCGACCAGCGAGCGGATCCGCTCGAGCTGCACCGGCGCGACGATCGCACCCATGTCGATGGATTTGTCGAGCGGCGAGCCGACGCGCAGCTTCTCCATCCGCGCGCGCAGCTTCGCGACGAGCGTGTCCGCGATCCCTTCCTGCATCAGCAGGCGCGAGCCGGCGCAGCACACCTGCCCTTGATTGAACCAGATCGCGTCCACAACACCCTCGACCACGCTGTCGAGATCGGCGTCTTCGAACACGATGAATGGACTCTTGCCGCCGAGTTCGAGCGAGAGCTTCTTGCCGCTCCCGGCCGTCGCTTTGCGAATGACGCGGCCGACATCGGTGCTGCCGGTGAACGCGAGCTTGTCGACGTCCGGATGATCGACCAGCGCGGCCCCGGTGGATCCGTCACCCGTGAGAATGTTCAGCACGCCCGGCGGAAGCCCCGCTTCGTGCGCGAGCTCGGCAAATGCGAGCGCAGTGAGCGGTGTGAACTCCGCCGGTTTCAGAATCGCGGTGCATCCCGCAGCGAGCGCCGGCGCGACTTTCCACGCGAGCATCAGCAGCGGAAAATTCCACGGAATGATCTGGCCCACGACGCCCGCGCCGTGATAGCCGGGGAATTCCGTCTCGAGCAGCTGCGCCCAGCCGGCGTGATGATAGAAGTGCCGCGCGACGAGCGGAATATCGATATCGCGCGTCTCGCGAATGCTCTTGCCGTTGTCCATCGATTCAAGCACCGCCAGCAGCCGCGAATTTCGCTGCACGGTGCGGGCGAGAGCGTAGAGATGTTTTGCGCGCTGATGCCCGTTGAGCTTCTGCCACGCGGGGAGCGCCTTGCGCGCCGCCTTCACCGCGGCGTCGACGTCACTCTTGCTTCCCTGCGCGACCTTCGCGAGCACCTTGCTCGTCGCGGGATCGATCACGTCGAATCGCGCGCCCTTTGCGGGCTTGGTCCACGCGCCGCCGATGAAATGTCCGAACGACGCCTCGTGCGCGGCAATCCATGCGAGCGCCGGCTTGTCGCTCTCCGGCGCTGGGCCATACTCCATCGACTCAAATATTCCCGAGACTGTGCTGGCGGCCATCGGCTACACCATTGGCTGGCGATGGGCCGCTGCGTAGCGCCCGGTCGCGAAATGTTCGAGCTGGCGCTCGATGTCCGTGAGCAGTCCCGACGCGCCGAAGCGGAACAGGTCGGGGCGCAGCCATCGATCGCCGAGTTCCTCTTTCATGAGGTAGAGATACTCGAGCGAATTCTTTGCCGAGCGAATTCCGCCGGCGGGCTTGTAGCCGATCGCGAAGCCGGTCTGCTCGAAATACTCGCGGATCATTCGCACCATGACGAGCGAGATCGGCAGGGTCGCATTGACGCCCTCCTTGCCGGTGCTCGTCTTGATGAAGTCGGCGCCGGCCATCATCGCGACCATCGAGGCGCGCGCGACGTTGGTGAGCGTCGCCAGATCTCCCGTTCCGAGAATCGCCTTCATGTGCGCGTCGCCGGAGGCGTCCCGAAACGCGCGCACTTCATCGTAGAGCGCGTGCCAGTTGCCCGTGAGCACGTGGCCGCGCGTGATGACGATGTCTATTTCCCGCGCGCCTTCTGCCACGCTCGCTTTCACCTCTGAAATTCGCGTGGCCATTGGCGAGAGCCCGGCCGGGAATCCGGTGCTGACCGCCGCAACGGGTATGCTCGAGCCCGCGAGCGCTTCGACTGCAACCGGCACCAGCTGATGGTAGACACACACCGCGCCGGTGGTGATGTGAAGCTGTTCCACGCCGAGCGTCCGCTCGAGGTCCGGGCGGATGGGGTGCATGGCCTTCGCGCAGAGCCGGCGAACATTCCCGGCGGTGTCATCGCCCGAGAGTGTCGTGAGATCAATCAGCGAAACCGCGCGAAGCAGCCACGCAGCCTGCCACTGCTTTTTCACTGTGCGGCGGCCTGGCAGCGTTGCCGCGCGGCGCTCGACCGCGCTGCGGTTCACGCGCTGCGCGAGTACCAGATCGAGATCCAGCGGCATGCCCGGATTGCGCGCGACATGGTCGCCGAGAATTTCGCGGCGACGCTCGGGCGAATCAGTTTCTGTGCCGGCCAACTTGAGCGCGGCGTTGCGGGGTGCGGTCATGGCGAAACCCAGGCTGATTGTGCGACCCATAAGATAGCGCCTCGGGCGTCCGGCCACGATGTTTACCGAGACCCTTACCGCGGAACTGTGGCCTTGCGTCGTACCCTCGTACTGCTCCTCTCGGCTGGCCGGATGCTAGGCGCACAATCGCTGCCGTCCCTCGATTCCGCACGGCTCATATCCAACATCACCACCCTCGCCGCCGACTCCATGGAGGGCCGGAGGATCGGCACGCCGGGCGGCGCTCGGGCGCGCGCATTCCTGCTCCGCGAGTTCACGCGGATCGGCCTCGCGCCGGTCCGCGATTCTTTCCCGTCGCCCTTCGTGGCGAAAGCCCGGGCCGCAGAACTCAACGGCGTGAACGTCGTCGGCATGATCCGCGGCACGAAGCACGCCGATCGCTACCTCGTGGTCTCCGCGCATTACGATCACCTCGGTATTCGCAACGACGTGATCTACAATGGCGCCGATGACAACGCCTCCGGCACTGCCGCCGTGCTCGTGCTCGCGCAGTGGTTCAAGGCTCACCCGCCTCAGAACTCGATCATTTTTGCGCTCTTCGATGGCGAAGAGTCGGGTGAGCTCGGCGCGAAAGCGTTTCTGGAGAATCCGCCGGTGCCGCTCGAGCGGATCGTCGCCGACGTGAACCTCGACATGGTCAGCCGCAACGAAAGAGGCGAGCTCTACGCCTCGGGCGCATCCCCATTTCCCGTGATGAAACCGCTCCTCGACAGCGTCGCCGCGATCGCTCCGGTCAAGCTGTTGCTCGGCCACGACACCGGCTCAGGGCAAAGCAACTGGATTCAGCAGTCAGATCAGGGGCCATTTTACTCGAAGAAGATTCCGTTCGTGTATTTCGGAGTGGAGGATCATCCGGATTATCACAAGCCCGGTGACAAGGTCGGGCACATCGAGCCGGGATTCTACTATCGCTGCGTGCGGACGATCGCGGAATTCGTGCGGCGCCTCGATCTAGGCCTCGACCGGGTGGCCGCGATCCGATAACCGATCACCCACAACCGAAGACCGTGCACCCGCAGTCGCTCGAACGTTGTACAGGTACCCGACTATGATCATGGAGAGTCCGACACACTCGGTCACGTAGAGAACTTCCGTGTGCCCGAACCGCGTGAATGTTCCCCCGATCCCCGGCAGAATCGCGCCCACCGCGATGTAGACATTTCCGATGAAGCGGTTCCAAGTATCGCGTGATTTCGAAAACCGCCACGCCGAGAGAATCGCGCCGCCGATCAAAAAGATCACCGCGTACAGATTGATGAACGGGCTGAATGCCCGCACCCACGTCCACACGAACACCTTGCCCGTGAGGTGATACTGCTCGACCTGATCGTAGTGAATCGGGCTGAGCAGCACGCAGGTGCTTGCAATGAGAATCGCGCTCACCAGCGCCACCGTCAGACGGTCCGCGGTGCGGCGAGAGAGATGCAGGTACACCGAACCCTGCGCGAGCGGCGCGCCGCCAAGCAGCGCGCCTGTGATATACCACGCGCGGAACACTCCTTCGTGCCAGCCGGTCAGCGTCGTGAGCGACTCTGTGATCGTTCCGGCCGCGAACGTGAGCGCGCCGAGTCCCCACCACATGAGGTGCAGTCCGCCGCGCTCGCGCCATCGGCGGAACAGCACCGCCGAGAACACGAGCGCGACGGTCGTCGTCGCAATCGGGATGTACGAGACGAAACCCGGCACTAGAAAGAAGTCGAGAACGCGAGCGAAACCGAGCGCCCCGCTTCCGGCCTGAAGAACCCTGCATTCGCCGCCTCCGCATACAGCGTGTTGGCGAGGTTGTTCACGATCAGCGTGATGTCCTGCCGCACGCTGCCGATCTGCCAGCCGCGAATTCCCGCGCGAATTGTGTGCACCGTAAATGCCGGCAGCACATCGCCTACCGGGCTCGAACCCTGCAGGATGTCCTTCTGCTCTCCGTTGTGACGCAGCACGTACTCCGCCCAGAAGCGGCCGGCGTTATCGGTCCAGCCGAGCGAGAGATTGAGTTTGTTCGAGTACGTATCACCCACGGGCGATAGCGGCTGACTCACATTGGTGGATTTCGTGTTCGACCAGTTGGCGCCCGCGCTGAATCCGCGCACGAGCACCACTTCCGCAAGCGCTTCAGAGCCGGTGCGGCGGATTTTCGCGACATTGCGATTCTGATAGACGGGAAGTCTCTGGATCTTGCCGCCAGTCGAATCCGTCTCGATGCCGTCAGACACGTCGCTCTGGTACAGGAAACCCTCGAGGCGCACTCGGCCGGTGTTGAACTTCACACCGCCTTCCATGTTGAGGCTTGTCTCCGGCTTGAGCAGCGGTGACGAGATCTGGAACGCCGAGCCCTCCGGCGTCGGGCCGTTGAAGTAGCGCTCGACGAGATTCGGCGCGCGGAATCCGCGGCCGAGGGATGCAACGAGCGCGAGCTCATCTGTCGCGCGGAACAGGGCATTCGCGGAGTACACCGCCGCAGAGAGTGTGTGGCTCGCGAGCATGTCGGTGCGGCCCGCGGTGATCTGCGGATCGCTCGCGACACTCTGAAGCCTGCCGCCGACGATAAACGAGAAGCGGTCCGTCATGCGGAAATCACTCTGCGCGAAGATTCCCATGCTGGTGAGCGTGGCGTTTGGCACGTCCGGCACCTGACTGATCTGTGTCTGCGTGGGGCCGAAGCCGATGACCTGAACCATGCTCGAGTCGGAGTTCGCGGAGTTGTCGCGGAAGAAATCCACGCCGTACGTGAGGATCGCCTTGCTGACGACCTTCGTCGCTTCCACGCGCGCGCCGATCGTACCGAGCGACGTCCAGTTGTGCGTGCCGATGTCGACGCCCGATCCAGGCGGCGTACCGGGCCCGAAACCCGCGAAGATATGCTGCGCGAGGATTCTCGAATTGCGCTGGACGTATGTCGTGACGTCGAGCTTGTCGGCGAGCGCGGAGCCGAGGGCTCCGGAGTTGTATCCCATCGTGAGCTTCTGGAAGTCCTGATGCGGATAGCGAATCTGAATGAGCGGTTGATCACCCGGGAGCAGAGTTGGCGTGATCCAGCCGAACCCAGCGTTGTCGGCGACGTACTGCTCGACCTTCGTGAAGACGCTGTTTCCGCTCGCGCCGCGCCAGCCGACGTACGCGACGATGTTGTGATCGCGAACTCCGCTGTCCTGCAGTTTCGCATCGTTCGCGAGATGAATCTTTCCGTAGTCTCCCGCTGGCGCGGTGTAATCGCCCGCGACGCGGCCGGAGCCGCCCACTTCGAACGCCCAGTTGCCCCGCCGTCCGTCGACGTACGCCTGCGCTTTTCCGAGGGCGCCGTTGCTCGAATACTCGTAGCCGCCGCGGCCGCTGATCGCCGCGCCCGCGCCGTAGCTCGGCGCGCGCGTGATGAGATTGATCACGCCGCCAATGGCATCGGTGCCGTAGAGCACAGAGGACGGACCGCGGACGACTTCCACGCGATCGATCTGGAAGACATCGACGAGAGCCGCCAGCTCGCCGAAGTTCTGCTGGCGCCGGGCGTTGTTGAGACGCATGCCGTCTTCGAGCAGCAGCACGCGTTGTCCCTTTTCGCCGCGAATAGCGGGCCGGGCCTGATTGACGCCGGTGCCGATCACGTCGACGCCCGGCAGTTCGCGGAGGAGATCGGCCGCGCTGTTCGGCAGTCGCCGCGAGATGACCGTGCTGTCGAGCACACTAACGGCCGGTGCGACGTTGTGAATGTCCGTCTTCACACGCGTCGCGGTGACGGTAACGGGGTCGAGACTTGTTCTTGCGCGGGTTGAGTCGTTCTGCCGTGGCTGCGCTGCGAGAGGGCCGGCCAGCATCAGGGCCAGGACCGCGCGGCGAATTTGAGTTGGGTTTGTCATTGCCGGGGAGAAGAGAGTGAGTGTGCTGACGCTCACTTTAGTGAGAGATTTCACTCCCAACAATTCGGAGAACTACCTACTCCGGCTTCCCCTCACAGCGCGTCCCGTTTCCCTGACGCAACTCCTCCGAAAGCCCGACACCCGTTCGACCGGCTACTTCAGCAATCCCTGCTCCAGCGCAAGCCTCGTCAGGCCGGCCACGGTACGGATTCCGATTTTGCGCATGAGCGAATCGCGATGCGCTTCGACGGTTCGCGCGCTGATGCCGAGCTCCGCGCCGATTTCCTTGTTCGTTTTTCCCTGGGCGATGTGCACGAGAATCTCGCGCTCGCGCGAGGTCAGCACATCGGTGGCGAGCGCGGGCGCCGCCACCTTCGTTTCGTTGCCGGTGCGAAGCGCTTCGGCCATCTGCAACGCGAGGTCCGGCGAGTAATACGTGCGGCCGGAGTGCAGTGCGCGAACCGCCTCGCGAAGTTCGGCCGGCGTCGAGTCCTTGCGCAGATATCCGTGCGCGCCGACGCGCACACTCTCCAGCACGTACTCGACGTCTTCGTGGACGCTCAGCATCAGCACGCGCACGCCGCTCGCGCGCTCGAGGATCTCGCCAACAGCGTGCAGTCCCGATCCGCCGGGCATCGAGATATCGAGCACGACGACGTTCGGCTGCAGCTCCGCGGCGCTGACGATCGCTTCCGCTCCGCTCTGCGCTTCGCCCACCACGGAGAACCCCGCGTCGTCGCTGAGGACGTGGCGAATGCCCTCACGAACCACGGCGTGATCGTCCACCACCAGCACGCGAATCGACTGCGGCTCTCCACTCATACTCATCTCCCTTCGGCAACAGGTATTCTGATCGTGATCACGACGCCCGCGCCCGGCGACGATTCCACGCGCACCTCGCCATCGAGCGCCGTGATGCGTTCGCGCATTCCGGCGAGACCGAGATGCCCTTCGGCCTCGAGTCGGGCGAGCGCGGCCTCTCCGTCGAATCCGGGCCCGCGATCCGCGACACGCAATATTACCTCGCGGTCCGTCGATCGGATCTCCACGGTCGCCGGCGCCTCGCCCGCGTGACGCGCCACGTTGGAGAGCGCTTCCTGCAGTGCGCGAAACAAAGCGGCCTCCGCCTCGTCGCTGAGCACGGGAAGCGAATCCGGCGCGTCGAGCATCACCTTCATCCCGCGACGCTCTGAAAAATCCGCGACCATCGAGCGCAGCGCCGGGAGAAGACCGAGATCGTCGAGCAATGACGGACGCAGATCGTTCGTCACGTTGCGAATGCCGCGCATTCCTTCATCCACCAGCTCGAGTGCGCGGTCGAGCCGCTTGGACATTTCCGGCTCGACGCGCTCGCGCACGACGCCGAGCTGCATCTTCACGGCGGCGAACACCTGCGCCGTTTCGTCGTGCAGCTCCAGCGAGAGGCGGCGCCGCTCTTCTTCGTGCTGGCGCACCATGCGCCGCGAGAGCTGCTCGAGTTCGAGTGTGCGAATCTGCAGCCGGCTCGCGAGGTCGGCGTTTACGAGCAGCAGAATTCCGGCGCCCACCGTGAGGAGAAAGACGATGTCGATGTAATACCCCCAGGGACTCCACGCTCCGCGCGCACGCAGGAACGGGTAATCGAGGTGGTGCAGGCCCCACAGGAGAAAGGTCCAACCGAGCAGTGTGCTCGCGCCGCGCGTCTGATCGCGCCGGTAGCGCAGCAGCACAACGCCGGTCCAGAGAGTGGCAGCCGAGAGGAACATCACGGCGGGCACCGCGGCAAGCACGAAGTTGTCGAGCCGGATGACGGCGATGTAGCTCCAGACCAGCGGAAACGCGACCAGCAGCCAGTAACGGTTTTTCCACGTCGCCGCGTGCGAAAAAACGACCGCTGCCCAGAGCAGGGCGACCGCCGTCCACCCGGTGATCACCTGATGCCAGAAGAGCCAGCCGCGGTTGTTCGTCGCGATGAACACGGCGATGACGGTGATCCGAAGCAGGAACAGCGCGAACGCGAGAGCCCACCATCCAAAATGCGGCAGCCGTGTGCGGCGCCAGATCGCCGCGCACAGCAGCGCCAGCGCCAGCGTGATCACCGCCTCGAGCAACGCGGCCGACAGCTCCCCTGACAGCGCGACCGGAACGTCGTGCATCAGCGGTGCCCCGCCGCCGCGACCAGCGCGTTCGCAGCCGCAAGCGCGGCGCGCTCTCGCGCCACCCCCGAGCCAGAAACGTCGATGACCGGGCAATCGAACTCGCGCATCGCTTTCTCGAACAACGCGAACAGCTCCTGCCGCTGCGCGGGCCGGTCGCGTACGCCGTCTGCAGTCCACGGAAGATCCGGCGCGCAGAGCAGGTAGAGGTCGGCGCGGCGCGCGCGCGCGGCCTCTTCGATCCACGCGGGGCAGGGGCCGTAGTAGTGCCGTACATACACGACCGTGCTGATCAGATCGGTATCGAGCAGCAGCAGCGGCGGATCACTCTCGAGCGCCGCATCCGTTGCGAACGTCGTCCGCTTCGCGATCAAGTCAGCATCGGCGGCAGTGAGATCCCGCTTCACTTCTTCAGCGTAGAGCCGCGCCGTTTCCGGCAGCCAGGGCGCGCGGAAGTGCCGCGCCAGTGCTTTCGCGAGCGTCGTCTTTCCCGTGCTCTCGGGACCGGTGAGGACAATGCGCGACGTCACGCAGCAGCAACGGCGCCGACAGCACCGAGGTTCGCCCTGAACGCGCGGCGCCACTCGAGGTAACCCATCACCGCGAGAACGAAAAACACGGCGTACAATCCGGCCGTGAGATACAAATGCTTAAAGATGAACATCCCGATGTACACCACATCCACCGCGATCCACACGAGCCAATTCTCGAGAATCTTCCGCGTGATCATCCACTGCGCGAGCAGGCTCGTCGTT
>JANYIJ010000064.1 GCA_025362095.1 Gemmatimonadota bacterium
GACGACTTCGCACGGCACGATGGCAGGCCTCGCGATCAAAGCGAGCCCGCACATGTCGTGGCGTCGCACCTGGATGGGCGGCGCTGTTGCGGTCGGTGCGTTCGCCGCGCTCGTGCTCGCGTTCATGGTGATGCGCGCGCTTGGCATCGGGCCCGCCGGCTCGCTGATTGGAAAGGGCGCGTTCCGCTCTAAAGACATGATCGTCGTCGCAGATTTTGTCAGTCCCGCGAACGATACGTCGCTCGGCGTCACCGCATCGGAAGCGATTCGCACGGATCTCGCGCAGTCATCGAGCCTCAAAGTTCTCACGCGCGCTTCGGTCGGAGAGATTCTTCGCCTCATGAAGAAGCCCGTCGACGCGCGCGTGCCGTTCGATCTTGCCCGCGAAATCGCAAGCCGCGAGGGCGCGAAGGCCGTGCTTAACGGCGAGATCTCTCAGATCGGCGGAACGTACGTGATTGCCGCGGCGCTCATCAGCGCGCTCGATGGCAAGGAGCTTGCACAGTTTCGGCGCACGGCAAAAAGCCAGAACGATCTCGTCGAAGCGCTCGGCGCACTCTCGAAAGACATCCGCAGCAAAGTCGGTGAGTCGCTGCGCGATGTTCACGAGTCAAACCCGCTCGAACGCGTCACCACCAGCTCGCTGCCGGCCCTCAAGAAGTACGTTGAGGGTCAGAATGAAATCGCCGCCACCGGCGACAACGCGAAGGGGCGCGTCGCATTGCTCGAGGCGGTCGCGCTCGACAGCACGTTCGCGATGGCATGGAGACGGGTCGCGGCTTCATATGGAACCGAAACGGGGGCGGAGGCCCAGAAACAGCACGCGATTAGCGAGGCGTTCAAGTTCCGCGATCGCCTCAGCGACGACGAGCGCCTGCTCACTGAAGCCGGCTATTACTCGTGGGGTCCCGCCCCGGATCGAGAGCGCGCGATCGCGGCGTACGAAGGATTGATCGAGCGCGACTCCACAAACCGCGCCGCACTTAACAACGTCGGCAATCTGTACGGCCAAAAGCGCGACTACGTCAAGGCCGAGGACCGGTACCGCCGGGCGACGCTGCTCGATCATCCGTTCGGCGGAGCGTTTCTCAATCTTGTCGGCGCGCAGGCACGGACCGGGAAGTTGGCGGCGGCGGAGTCATCGATGGTGCGATGGGAAAAGACACTTCCGAACCATGCGGATATTCCGCTCGGTAAGGCGGGAATTGTCGGCGTTCGCGGAAACTACGCAGCCGCCGACAGTCTCTTGCGCGTTGAAGTGCCGAAGATCAAAGCGGCTGGATCCCGCGCGCGCGCAGCCGGCTATCTCTCCAAGATCTTGGCGCTCCGCGGACAGATTCGTGAAGCCGAGCGCTGGGATGCGCAAACTATCGTTGACCCCGCCGGCTCTCCGGGCAGCTCCGTCCAGCGACTGACGGTGATGCTCGACAGCGTATCGGCTCAGGCATTTCTCCTGAATGACATTTCCGGCGCGCGGATTACTCTGCGTCGCGCGCTTGCGACGATCCCCATGGAATCCCTCGCGCCGAGCGACCGGCCGTGGGAGTCGATGGTTTGGATCGCGTATGCACTGCATGATGGCGCCGCAGCGCGGACTTACGAAGCGTCATTCGAGAAAGACAACGCCGGAACGGCCGCAGTCGTTTCGGTCGGCTTTCGCGAGAGCATGCGCGCCCTTGCGGCATTGGCGGACGGCCGCCCCAAAGACGCGCTGCCCCTCCTCGCAACCGCTTACAAGGGCGATATCACCATCGCAGAAACAGGACCGCTGCGTGCGTTGGCGTTTGATCTCACCAACCAGCCGGATTCAGCAATCGTCGAATTTGAAAAATACGCCGACGCGGTCGACGTTCAGCTGTATTCTCGCGCGCAGTATTACGCCGGGACATTCAAGCGCCTCGGTGAACTCTACGACGCAAAGGGCAACACGTCCAAAGCGATCGAAAATCTCCAGAAATTCGTGGTTCTCTGGAAGGACGCCGACCCTGCGCTTCAGCCCGCCGTGAAAAGGGCGAAGGCGAGACTCGACGAACTGAAGCGCAAGGGCGGCAAAAACTAACTCACGTCGCCGGCGTGAACCCCGTAAAGATGAAACGATAAGCATTCCCCGCCGCATCATACTCGGCGTGGAACTTCGTCGGGTGCGCACCCGTGAATCCCGGCAGATCCGGAACCGGAAGATCGAACGATGCTTTCTTCATCATCGTCGCCTTCGAGATCATCGGCTCGATGAACACCAGTTTTCCCTTGTAGTAGCCGATCACCATGCTGCCTTCGAACGCGTCCTTGCGTTCGATCTCGCTCGTGAGGATCGCGTGCATTCCCATGCCCGGAACACAGAGACCGACCAGTGTGGGAACGCCCGTCATTTTCGCCATGTCCGGCGGCAGCGGAATGTCAGGCAGCGCGAAAGAGGCCGGCAGCGCCGTCGGCTTGCTCAGATCTTTGCAGTCCATCGTCGCGACTTCCGACGGCGGTACCGTATAGAAGTGAAAGTCGAAATGCGGCGTCATGAATGCGCCCGGCGGATGGCCGTCGCCTTCCCAGTAGAACGTGAGATGCGTAAGGCCGGACTGCTTGATGGCAGAGTCCGGCATGAATGCGACAGCGCCCGCGACCGGCGGCCACGCCATCGGCTCGCCAGCCGGCGCGTTCTCGATGGTCGCCATCGGAATCACTGCGCCAGCCTCGACGAGCGTCTTCCCTTTCGTCTTCGCGTAGGTGCAGATCTGCGCCTTATATGCGTTGGCACAGTTCCCTTTCAGATCTGTAATCTCGTCGTCCTTCGCGCACGCACCGATCGTGAACGCCAACAACAACACACTCACATTCGAAATTCGTTTCATCGCGTCTCGGTCCTCCTCCGGAGTAGTAACTGGAGCGAACATCAGCGACCGACCCTCGCCGCCCGTATGCAATTGTGGCACAATATCGGTCGCACCGCACCTCGGTCTCATCTCGCTCGCCCAGCCAGGAAAAAGACATGTCACCAAATCGCCGGGATTTCGTGAAAGCCAGCGCCGTCGCAGCCGCCGCGACGATCGCCGGACCACAACTATTGAAAGCGGCGCCACCGCGCGTCATCCTGCGCTCCACCGAGATCTACGCAGACGATCTCATCGCCGAAGCGCTCAGCGCCGCCAAAGACGCCGGCGCGCAGTACGCCGACGCGCGCATCGGCCGCTATCGCCGGCAATCACTGAACACGCGCGAACATCAGATCACTGGCGTCTCTGACGCCGAGTCGTATGGCATCGGCATACGCACGCTCGTCGACGGCTCATGGGGATTTGCCGCGACCGCGAACATGACCAAAGATTCAGTTGTGCGCTGCGCGCGCAACGCGGCCCGGCTCTCGCGTGCCGCAAAAAGCACGCAGCGCCGCCCTGTCGAACTCGCGGCCACCCCTCAGGTGAAGGGCACCTGGATCACGCCGATCAAACGCGATCCAATCGATGTGCCGATCGAAGAAAAAGTCGCGCTGCTCTTTGCCACCAACGAAGCGGCACTGAAAGTTCCGGGCATTCGCTTCTGCACCTCGGGCCTCCAGCTGCTGCGCGAAGTGAAGACGCTTGGCACCACCGAAGGCACACTCATCACGCAAACCTTCATTCGCTCCGAGGCGTCGTTCAGCGCGACGGCTGCGGGCGGCGGCAACACGGAGAGCTACACCGAAGAACTCCCTCCCCGCTCGCAGGGCTGGGAGTATATCGAAGAGTTGAACCTTCCCGGTCATGCTGCAGAGTGGGCGCAAGTCGCCGTAGAAAAACTCACTGCTAAAACCGTCGACGCCGGACGTTACGATCTCATTCTCCAGCCGACGAATCTCTGGCTGACGATTCACGAGTCGATCGGACATCCGACTGAACTCGATCGTGCCATGGGCTTCGAAGCCAACTTCGCCGGCACCAGTTTCGTGAACCCGCCCGAGAAGATGATCAACAAGCTCAAGTACGGTCAGCCGCTCATGAACATTCAGGGTGACCGCACGCAGGATCACTCCGTGGGTCTCTGCGCGTGGGATGACGAAGGCGTTCCCGCAGACAAGTGGCTGATCATCGACAAGGGAATCTTCAAAGAATATCAGACCACGCGCGAGCAGGCCGCCTGGGTCGCGCCGCTCACCGGCACCAAGCGCTCACACGGCTGCTCGTACGCCGACTCGTGGGACGCGGTGCAGTTCCAGCGCATGCCGAATGTCTCGCTGCTGCCTGCCGAGAAGGATGTCACGCTGAATGACATTATTTCCGCGACCGATCGCGGCATCATGGTCCGCAATCGCGGATCGTGGTCGATCGATCACCAGCGCTACAACTTCTCGTTCTCCGGCCAGGCGTTCTACGAGATCAAGGGCGGCAAGGTGGGCGCGATGCTGAAGGACGTCGCATACCAAGCCATCACGCCCGTCTTCTGGAACTCCATGGACATGATTGGCGGCAAATCCAGCTACTGGCTCGGCGGCACATTCTCCGATGGAAAAGGCGAGCCGTCGCAGTCGAATTCAATCAGTCACGGCTGTCCTCCCGCGCGCTTCCGCGACGTGAACATCATCAACACCGGGAGGAACGTCTGATGACGCCGAAATCGCTGTATCAGGCGGCCGTCACGAATTTCCTTTCGCGCGACGAAGCCAAATCGCTCTGCGATCGCATCCTCTCGTTCTCCAAGGCCGACGAAACCCGCGTGAGCGTGCGCAGCGGCTGGGCCGGCAACACACGCTTCGCAGGCGGTCAGGTCACCACGAGCGGCGACACATCGAACACGACCGTGATGGTGCAGGCGACCATCGGCAAGAAACGCGGGTCCGCAACGACCAACGTGCTCGACGACGAATCGCTGCGACGTACGGTGGATCTCGCCGCGCGCCTCGCACGATTGTCACCCGACGATCCCGAGATCATGCCCGAGCTCGGTCCGCAGAACTACGCGAGCATCAGCAACTATTTCGAAAACACCGCGACGCTCTCTCCAGAGCAGCGCGCAGCGGCCGCGAAGAAAGCAATCGAAACCGCGGAAAGCGTTTGGAAAGACGCGAAATCACCAGGCGCTCTGTTCATGGCGGGATTCCTCGACGCCGAAGCGGGCGCGACGATTGTCGCGAACAACAAATCACTGTTCGCGTATCATCGTTCATCGAGCGTGCGCATGAGCGACACCGCGCGCACGCCTGACGGCACCGGCTCCGGCTGGGCCGGCTCCAACGCGCGCGACTGGAGTCAGATCGATCCCGTTTTCCTCGGACGCCGCGCAGGACAGAAAGCGGTGCAGTCGCGAAATCCGGTCGCGATCGAACCGGGCCTCTACACGGTTGTGCTCGAGCCCGCGGCCGCATCGCAGCTCGTCGGCCAGGTCGCCGGCGCGCTCAATGCGCGCGCCGCCGAAGAAGGACGTAACGCATTCTCCCAGCGGAACGGCGGTACCAAGCTCGGCATGAAAGTCTTCGACGAGCGCGTGACCTTCTACTCCGATCCCTCCGATCCCGAAATCCTCGGCGACCCGTTCGACGCCGAAGGTTTTCCCGAGGGCAAAAATGTTTGGATCGAAAAGGGCGTGCTGAAGCAACTCCAGTACAATCGCTTCTGGGCCCAGAAGAAAGGCATGCAGGCGAACACCGGTGGCGGCGGCGGACGCGGCGGCGGTGGTGGCGGCGGCGGCCGCGGCGGCTCGGTTCGCATGGCGCAGGGCACCAAATCGCTGGAGCAGTTAATTGCCGAGTGCGAGCGCGGCGTGCTGTGCACGCACTTCTTTTATACGAACGTGCTCGATCCGCGTTCGATGATGCTCACAGGAATGACTCGCGATGGCACATTCCTGATCGAGAAAGGAAAAATCACGAAGCCCGTGAAGAATTTCCGTTTCAACCAGAGCATCGTGCAGATGCTCAACAGTATCGAGGAAATCGGCAAGGCAGATCGCGCGGAAAGCGGTTCGCCCGCGCCGCCGATGCGCGTGAAAGACTTCAACTTTGCGAGTCTGTCTGACGCGGTGTAGTTTCGCAGTAGAATGAGTCTGCCGGCCCAGGAGTTAGCACCCGGTTCGTCTTTCGGGGCATACACGATCAACAAACTCCTGGGCCGCGGCGGAATGGGCGCGGTCTATGAGGCCGTGCATCGCGACGACGGCCGCGTCGTCGCGCTCAAGCTGTTGAGCGTCGAGCTCGACAACATGGATTCGCGCCAGCGATTCCTGCGCGAAGGACAGACCGCGGCCGCGATCAACCATCCAAACGCCGTCTACATCTACGGCACGGAAGAGATCGACGGCGTGCCCGTCATCTCGATGGAGCTCGTCCCCGGCGGCAACCTCGAAGAAAAAATCAAAGAACGCGGGCCGCTGCCGATCGATGAAGCGGTTGTCGACATCCTTCAGGTCATCGATGGCCTCGACGCGGCGCTCAACGCAGGCGTGCTCCATCGCGACGTAAAGCCGGCGAACTGTTTCGTGAGCACGAGCGGCGTCGTGAAGATCGGCGATTTCGGCCTCTCCAAACCGGTGGACAGCGCCGATCAGCAGAAGCTCACGCAAACGGGCGTCTTCCTCGGGACTCCGGTTTTTTCTTCGCCCGAACAGCTGCTCGGCGAAAAACTCGACGAGCGCAGCGACATCTACGCCGTGGGCGTCACCTTCTATTACCTGCTCACCGGAGCGCTGCCGTACACCAGCGGATCGATGATGCAGGTCGTGGCGGCCGTGCTGAACGGATCGCCCGCGCCGCTCGAGTCGCATCGCAAGGATATTCCCGAGGCGGTCCGTGAAGTGTTGATGAAATCGATCGCGCGGAAATCCGCCGATCGATATCAGACCTACGCGGAATTCCGCGCCGCCGTCCTCTCGCTGCGCAAACCGGAAACAGCTCCCGCCACTATCTGGGACCGCTTCAAAGCGTCAGTCGTGGACAGCGTCGTGATCACCATCCTCATGTACATTCTGTTCCAGCTCACGATGCTCGTGACGGGGCTGGGATGGACCGGCGTGATGCAGCAGGGGATGACCCTGAATTTCGCGTTCTCATTCGTCCTCTCGCTGCTGATCGTCGGCATTCCCGAGGGACTGCGCGGCCTTTCCATTGGAAAGTGGGTGATCGGCATTCGTGTTGCGAAGGTCGACGGATCGCTCCCCGGCATTCCACGCGGGCTCAGTCGCGCTCTGCTGCTGCAGATCATCAGCCTGATCGCGCTGCTGGCGCAGACTTCAACTTCGAGTCAGAACGCCAAGGCGTCGTTCGCATTTCTCACAAGCATTGTGCTCCGCCTGCTGCTGCTCGTCACGTGGCGGCGCTCGAACGGCAACATGCTCTTTCACGACTGGATCACGGGCACGCGCGTGATCCGGCCGATGACCGGCACGCTGAAACGTCAGAGCGAAACGCAGCACAGGGCCGCGCCCACGCTCACCGGCACCGAGCGGCACATCGGCGCCTATGCTGTCGTCGGAGCGTTGCGCCAAGACAGTTCGATGTTGCTGGGATGGGATCCATCCATGCAGCGCTCCGTGTGGATCGTGCCGGCGGCCGACGGCGCCGCGGAAATTCCGCAGTCGCGCCGCGATCTCGCGCGGCTCACGCGGCTCCGCTGGGTCGCCGGCCGCCGCGCGGCTGGCGAGAACTGGGATGCGTACGAATCACCGCTCGGCGAGTCACTCAGTTCGCGGCTCGAGCGACCCGTTGCGTGGAACGTGCTGCAGGCATGGATGCTCGACCTCACCGCCGAATTATCCGCCGGTCAAGCGGACGGAACGCTGTCCGCCGGGCTGAGCGCGACTTCCCTTTGGGTAACGTCGGGCGACAGCATCATCGTCCCCGAATCGGCGGGCCGCGCTGACACGAACGGAAGCGACGCCGAGCGATCGCTCGCGTGCGTGAAGTCCGTGCTCTCACTGATTCACGTCGGCGCCGGCGCAAATGCTCCGCTCCCGCGCTACGCAACGCGCGCGATTGCCGAGGCCAGGAACGCATCGAGCGTCGACTCGATTCACGCGCTCTTCAAATCCACGCTCGGCAGACCGCTCAGCATTTCTCGCGTGCGTCGCGGTGGACTCATCGCCGCGACGATCGCATCCGTGATCACCTTTCCGATTCTCGGCGTCCTTCCGATTCGCCAGGCGATGAAGACGGATCCCGAAGGCCGAACGCTCTCGGGACTGCTGCAGTTCATCGCCGACAGTTCGCACGCGCTTCCCGACTCCCTCAAGCCGAAGAAAGCCAAGAGTACCGGTTTGCTGGCGAACTTCAACAGAGCGCTCACGAAGACCGGAGGCTTTCCGTCGGATACCGCGCTCAATCGCCTTTCGCCGGCGGAATACAGGGAGCAGAGCCACCTCGCGCAGGTCTATGTGGCAGGGGTGCTCGGCAAGCGGATTAACTCCAAGCAGAGCACGTCACTTTTTGGCGGAGCGCCAAGAGACGTTCGGCTCGCAGAAAGCATCCTCAAGAAATATCCGACCGTCGACTCTGTTGACCTGCGCAGCGCTCGCTTTCTGGTCGACTCCACCTGGCACGCGAACCCTCCGGGCGTAAGCATCGATCTCCTGATAAAAGTTGTCGGCGCGGTGATATTCGTGTTCTTCCCCTGGTTCATCGCGGTGTGCGCGATTCTTATCGCGCTGCTCGCGCGCCGCGGTGCGCTGATGCGCGGCTTCGGACTGGATATCGTTACCACAACAGGGCAACCCGCCGGCCGCGTACGAATTTTCGTGCGCAACCTCGTAACCTGGTCGCCGGTCCTGTACCCGTTTGTGCTCTACGAAGCCATCGACCTGGCCTCCCCTGCGACCGCGGCGCTCGCAATGCAGGGTGCCAGCGTTCTCGTTCTCGTCGTGCTGGGCATCGCCGTGTGGTTCGGCATCCGCACTCCCGAACGCGGGGTCGCCGACCGTATAGCCGGCACCTATTTGGTCCCGGAGTAGCGACCAATAGCGACCCAGGCGGGTTGTGCGTAGAATGAGAACGGCATGCCAACTTATCGTGTTCGTTTCGCGGCCGGATCCGCGTTCGCTCTTTTTGCGCTCGCTGTTCCCGCGCGCACCCTGATCGCTCAGCGTCCACTCTCGGGCGTCGAACAGGCGCGCGTCGACAGCATTCGCCGCCCGTACACGCAAGCCGACATCGAATTCATGTCCGGCATGATCGGCCACCACTCGCAGGCCGTGAAGATGGCCGAGTGGGCGCCGTCGCACGGCGCGAGCAAATCGCTGCAGATCTATTGCGGCCGCGTTGCGATGGCGCAGACTGCGGAGATCGGGCTGATGCAGCAGTGGCTCAAGGAGCGCAATCAGCCCGTGCCAGAGAACGATCCGCGCGGCATGAAGATGAAAATGAACGGCAGCGACATGTTCATGATGATGCCGGGCATGCTCACAGAAGATCAAATGAAAGAGCTCGACGCCGCGCGCGGAATTGAATTCGACCGCCTCTTTCTCACTTACATGATTCAGCACCACAAAGGCGCGATCAAGATGGTCGAGACGCTGGAGAATTCTCCCGGCGCCGATCAGGACGAAATTGTTTTCAAGTTTTCCAACGACGTGCAGGCCGATCAATCCACCGAGATCGACCGCATGCAGCTGATGCTCGACGAACTTCCTCCCGCCACCCGGAAACCGCTATGAACTCCGCATCACCTCGTCGTACCGCGCTTTCACTCATAGCGGCGCTCGCCGTCGCGGGCTGCGCGGGGAATGTGCCGCGGACCGAGCTGTCGTCTGGTCCGTCGGCGGCGCGCTCGCCCGATATGTCAGCGCCGCTGATCGCGGCGCCGTCGCCCGATCCACGCGTCGGCCTCAAGGCCGGCCTTCAGGACGCCGGCGAGGCGATCTGGAATCTCAAGAAGATCTCTCACACGCCGTCGCCAAAGGATTTCGCTGGCATCACGAACTCCGACCTTGCGTTCTATGGCACGAACGTCATACAGGGCAATTACAACGGTTTCCAGATTTGGGATATCTCCAATTCCGCCGCGCCGCGACTCCGGCTTGGCACGCTCTGCCCTGCTTCTCAGAGCGACGTGTCGGTCTGGAAGAATCTGCTCTTCGTTTCGGCCGAGGCACCCACCTCGCGCCTCGACTGCGGCAAGGACGCGCCGCGCGAAGTGGTGAGCAAGGATCGCATTCGCGGCATTCGCATCTTCGAGATCTCGGATATCGATCATCCGAAATATCTCACGAACGTGCAGACCTGCCGCGGCTCGCACACGCACACGGTAGTCGACGATCCGAACGACAAAGAGAACATCTACATCTATGTCTCGGGAACGTCCGGCATCCGGCCGAGCGAGGAGCTCGCGCGCTGCAATGACAACCCGTGGGATCCGAACAACTCGAACTTCCGTATTGAAGTCATCAAGATTCCGCTCGCGCATCCGGAAAACGCGGCGGTCGTGAGCTCGCCCGCGATCTTCCTCGATCCCACGTCGCCCAGCGGAGAATTGCTCGCGCCGACAGCGCACGGAGCATCGCCGGCCGACAGCGCGGCGAATCGCGCGCGCGCGCAGTTCGACGCGGCCCGCGCTCGTCTCGCGACGGCCAACGGAACCCCCGCTGATTCACTTCGCTGCGCGAATCAAGTTGACTCGCTCGCCAGAGTATTCGGTGTTGCTGCGGCCGGTCGCGGAGGACGCGGCGGCGGCGCTCCGGGATGTGGCGCAGCTGCAGCGGCCGGTGGCCGCGGTGGGCGCGCGGGCGGCGGTGGTCGCGGCGGGAACGCGGCGGCTCCCGTGACGCATGCCGATTCTGCGCGTGTGAACTTCACGGCGGCGGTCGGTGGGCTCACGCCGCTGAGCGCGTCGTCGAGCAAGACTGACTCAACTTCGTATCGCTCAAAGGTCGACGCGCTCGCCAAGCAGTACGGCGTCGCTTCACCGTTCGCGCCGCGCACGCTCACGCAGTGTCACGATATCACCGTCTATCCCGCGGTCGGCATGGCCGGCGGCGCGTGCGCCGGCATGGGACTGCTGCTCGACATCAGCAACAAGTCGAACCCGAACCGCATGTTCGCCTACGCCGATTCCAACTTCTCCTTCTGGCATTCGGCGACCTTCAGCAACAACGGCGACATGGTGCTGTTCTCCGATGAATGGGGCGGCGGTGGCGCAGCGTACTGCCGCAAGGACGATCCCAAGAACTGGGGCGCCGACGCGATTTTCAAGATCGTGAACGGCAAGATGATTTTTCAGAGCTATTACAAACTCCCTGCGCCGCAGACGGCGCTGGAAAACTGTGTTGCGCACAACGGTTCGCTGATTCCGATTCCCGGCCGCACGATCATGGTGCAGGCGTGGTATCAGGGCGGCATGTCGATTTTTGAATGGACGGATCCGGCGCATCCGCACGAGATCGGATTCTTCGATCGTGGCCCGAACGATTCCACCCGCGCGATGGGCGGCGGCTACTGGTCGGCATACTGGTACAACGGCCAGATCATCGGCTCGGAGATGCAGCGCGGTCTGGATATTTTCGAGTTGACGCCGAGTGCCGCAATTTCGCAGAACGAGATCGATGCGGCGAAATCCGTGCGCTATCCGTTCGCGAACGTGCAGGATCAGCAGAAATTCGTCTGGGCGCCGTCCTTCGCGGTATCGCGGTCGTACGCAGACCAGCTCGAGCGCTGGAAGGGACTCGCAGCCGATCAGATCGCGGCGGTGAGAAACTCGCTCAAGAGTGCGGAAGGGATGAGCGGTTCGGCGCGCAAGGATGCACTGAACGCGCTGGCGACGCAGGTGAACGGATATGTGAACGCCGCGGCTGATCCGGCGCGGGTGCAGTGGCTGGCGGCTTCGATCAAGGATCTGGCTGGGAAGTAGCCGCACAAGATCGTCAAGAACCAAGCGGCGCCGGTCGATT
>JANYIJ010000078.1 GCA_025362095.1 Gemmatimonadota bacterium
ACCATGAAGGCCGCCGAGCCCGAGAGGACGGCCGGGTCGATACACAGGGGGAAGCGAAAGGGCACTGCAACTACATTTGCCGCGGGTTTGCGCAGGTACCCGCGGATTAATCCAGCTCGGGTACCCGCGTGAACCCGCGTAGACCCGCGGCAAAGGGTTCTTGTTTTCACGGCGCAGTTGCCCCGCCTGCGGCACACCGTCAAATTCAATAGATGACCCGCCCCATCCGCGTTCTGGTTGCCAAGCCCGGTCTCGACGGTCACGACCGCGGCGCGAAGGTCGTCGCCGCCGCGCTGCGTGACGCCGGAATGGAGGTCATCTATACCGGTCTCCATCAGACCCCCGAGATGATCGCGAGCGCGGCGGTGCAGGAGGACGTCGACGTCGTCGGCCTGTCGATCCTCTCGGGCGCCCACATGACGCTCTTTCCGCGGGTCTACGAGCTGCTCAAAGCCGAGGGACGCGGCGATATCCTCGTGACGGGCGGCGGGATCATCCCCAAGGAAGACATGGAGCTGCTGCAGTCCAAGGGTGTCGGAAAGCTCTTTGGCCCAGGCACTTCCACCGCTGACCTCGTGCAATACATCAAGGACTGGTTCGCGAAAAGCGAAGACCGGCGCGCGCAGGAAGTGTGACCTCACGACTCAGAGAGCTCAGCGCCAAGACGCGCGAGCTCGAAGCCCAACTTCGCGAAGGTGGCGGGCCTGAAAAGGCCTCCAAACAACACAAGCAGGGAAAACTCACCGCCCGAGAGCGCGTCACTCAGCTCTTGGACGCCGACTCGCATTTTCTCGAGATCGGGCTGTTCGTCGCCTACGACCGGTACGAGGGACAGGCGCCGGGCGCCGGAGTGATCACCGGAATCGCCATGATCGACGGCCGCGAGTGCGTCGTCGTCGCGAACGACGCCACGGTGAAAGCCGGATCGTGGTGGCCGGAGACGATCACCAAAATTCTGCGCGCGCAGGAAGTCGCGATGCGCTGCCGGATTCCAATCATCTATCTCGTCGATTCCGCCGGAGTGAATCTGCCCTATCAAGGCGGTGTGTTTCCCGGCCAGTACGGCGCAGCGCGGATCTTCTACTACAACTCGCTGATGCGTCGGTATCTGCGGATTCCGCAAATCGCTGCGGTGATGGGACAGTGCGTCGCGGGCGGCGCGTACCTGCCCGCGCTCTCCGACGTGATTCTCATGGTGAAGGGAACTTCATTCATGGGGCTCGCGGGGCCGAACCTCGTGAAGGGGGCCACGGGCGAGACGATCGACGCTGAAACGCTCGGCGGGGCGGTCACCCATACCGAGGTGAGTGGGGTCGCGCATTACGCGGTTGAGAATGATGCCGAGTGCATTCGCAAGATTAGAGACCTCGTCTCACGACTGCCTAAACAACTAAGAGCTGTTAGCGAACAGCCGTTAGCTAACAGCTCTAAGATCGACGGCCCCGCCACGGACCCGTCTGCCCTCTACGATATGCTGCCTTCAGATCATCGCATGTCCTACGACATGCACTCGATCCTCAACTGTATCGTCGACAGAGATTCGCTCGACGAATTCCAGCAGAATCTCGCGAAAGAAATGATCTGCGCGGATGCGCGTATCGATGGGATTCAGGTTGGCGTAATCGCCAACCAGCGCGGATTGATCAAAGGGCGCGCGGGAGAGAAGCCGCGATTTGGAGGGATCATTTACGCCGAGAGCGCGGAGAAGGCGGCGTACTTCATCGATCGCTGCAGCCGCGCGGGAACGCCGATCCTCTTTGTGCAGGACGTCTCCGGTTTCATGGTGGGACCCGAAGCAGAGCAGTCGGGAATCATTCGTTCGGGCGCGCGCTTTGTAGAAGCGATGGCGACCGCTGTTTCACCAAAGATCGTGCTTACGGTCAATCACGCCTCGGGCGCCGGCTACTACGCGATGGCGGGCCAGGGCTTCGATCCTGATTTCATTCTCTCGTGGCCGTCCGGCCGCATGGGCGTGATGGAAGGAGAGGCTGCCGTCACGGCGGTGCACGGCCCCGCGATGGACGCCGCAAAGAAAGCCGGCGCTCAGGTCTCGCAGGCCGTCAGCGATTCCGCCACCGAAATGCGCGCGGACTACGAAGAGCAACTCGATGCGCGCTACGCCGCGGCCCGCGGGTTTGTCGACGCGATCGTGTACCCCGAAGACACGCGCGCCGCGCTCTCCATAGCGCTGCGCAGCGCGCTGCAGAACCCCGGACCGCACCTCGGCGCGTTCGTTCTGCCCGCTCGCATGGAGGCTGCAACCGAATGACCGGAAAGACCGGCCCAACCGGCAAGAAGATCGTCCGCGTCGCAGGCGCACAGGGATTCTGGGGCGACTGGCTCGAGGCGCCGCGTCGCCAAGCCGAAGGCGGCCCGGTCGACTACCTCATGCTCGACTACCTCGCCGAAGTCACAATGTCCATTCTGCAAAAGCAGAAGGAACGTGATCCGTCGGCGGGATACGCGCGCGATTTCGTGGGCGCGATGGAATCGGTGCTCGACGGCGTCGCGAATCGCGGAATCAAAGTGATCGCGAACGCGGGCGGCGTGAATCCCGAAGCGTGCGCGAGCGCCGTGCTCGCGATGGCGAAGGCCAAGGGCGCAGCGGGAAAACTTCGCGTCGGCGTGGTCACCGGCGACAACCTCCTGCCGCGGATCGACGACCTGCTGGCCGCCGGGCACGAGATGAAGAACATGGAGACCGGCGAGCCGCTCGCGATCATCCGCGATCGCGTGATCGCGGCAAACGCGTACATCGGAAGCGTGCCGATCGTCGAGGCGCTCACGAGGGGCGCGAACGTCGTGATCACCGGACGCTCGACCGACACCGCACTCACCATGGCGCCGCTCCGCTACGAGTTCGGCTGGGGCGAAAGCGAGTGGGATAAACTCGCGGCGGGAATCATCGCGGGCCACATCATCGAATGTGGCGCGCAGTGCTCAGGCGGAAACTGTCTCTACGACTGGCGGTCGATCGAGAATCTTGCAGACGTCGGGTATCCAATCGTCGAAGCGCAGGCCGACGGCACGTTCGTCGTCACGAAGCACCCGAACACCGGCGGCCGCGTGTCGGTGCAGACCGTCACCGAGCAGCTCGTGTACGAGATGGGCGACCCGCATGCGTACATCACACCGGATGTCGTCGCCGATTTCACTTCGATTCATCTCGAGGGTGATGGCACGAACCGCGTGCGCGTATTTGGAATCGCCGGCAAACCCGCGACGGATAAACTCAAAGTCTCCATCGCATATCGCGCCGGCTACAAAGCTGTCGGTTCGCTCGTGTATGCGTGGCCCGATGCGCTGGAGAAAGCGCAGCTCGCCGATCGCGTTCTGCGCGAGCGCCTCGACCGCCTCGGTCTGCACTTCGAGCATGTGCTGTCTGAATTCGTCGGCGCGAGCGCGACCCATGGGCTGCTCGCCGGCGCGGAGGCGGGGAAGCATGCGCCCGAGGTGCAGTATCGCATCGGCGTGCGCGATGCAGACAAGAAAAAGGTCGAGCGCTTCTCTCGCGAAATTGTCCCGCTGGTTCTCAACGGTCCGCCGAGTGTCACCGGTTTCGCCGGCGGCAGGCCGAAGACCGAGGAGATCGTCGCGTACTGGCCGGCGCTCATCGACAAAACGGTCGTGGAGACCAAGGTCGCGGTGATCGAATGAAAGTCCGCCTGCTCGATGTCGCGCACGCGCGCTCCGGAGACAAGGGCGACACGGCCAACGTCGGCTTAATCGCGCTGAAGTCCGCATGGTACCCCACGCTCGCTAAGTACGTGACGCGCGATCGGGTCGCGGCGCACTTCGAGGGTGTGATCACCGGCGGAGTCGAGCGCTACGAGTTGCCCAACCTGATCGCGCTGAACTTCCTCCTGCATGGCGCACTCGACGGCGGAGGCACACTTTCTCTGAAGACCGATGCGCAGGGAAAAGTTTTTTCCACCGCGCTTCTGCGACTAGTCGTGGACATTCCTGATGAAGAGGCCGTCGCGCTCGGACTTCCGCCCGCGACCGACATTTCATGACAGCTCGAACACGCGTTGACATCGCCGGAGCTGTCGGACGCGTAACGCTGGCGCGGCCAGAGAAGAAGAATGCGCTCGATGCGCAGACCGTTCAGGAACTCGTCGACGCGCTCATGGAGTTCGAAGGCGATGACCAAGTGCGCGCGGTGCTCCTGAAGTCCGACGGCAGCGATTTCTGCGCCGGCGTCGATCTCGATCAGCTCACTGGCATGCTCGAGGCGACTCCCGAGGAACACGAGCGCGACGCAGCTGCGCTCGGCAGGGTATTCACCACGATGCGGGGCATGCAGAAGCCCGTGGTCGCCGCGGTGCAGGGACATGCGCTCGCGGGCGGCTGCGGTCTCGCTACGGCGTGCGACGTGGTGCTCGCGCGCGACGACGCGAAGTTCGGCTATCCCGAAGTGCGCATCGGATTCATTCCGGCGATGGTCATGAACATGCTCCGCCGGTCGGTTGGCGAGAAACACGCGTTCGACCTCGTCGCGTCCGGACGAACGATCGATGCGGTTGAAGCCGAGCGTATCGGGCTGGTCAGTCGCGTGCTCTCTTCCGCGGCATTCGAATCAGAAGTGGAGCGCTACGTCCTCGGTCTCGCGAGCAGTCCGATGTCGTCGATGGGTCTTACGAAGCGTTTGTTCTATCGCCTCGACCAACTCTCGTTCCGCGATGGAATTGCCGAGGGCGTCACGTCGAATGTCGAAGCTCGGCAGACGGAAGCGTTCCGCACTGGAATTCTCAGCCACACGCGGAGCAGCGAGCCGTCGCCGTGACCGCGTCGGGCGCCGGCCTGCTCATCTACGGGGCGAACGGGTACACAGGCCGTCTGGTTGTTAAACGGGCCGTGAGTTCAGGGTTGCGGCCAATTCTCTCCGGTCGCAACGCCGCGGAAATCTCCGCGATCGCGGGCGAGCATGGCCTAGACTTCCGGATCGCGTCGCTCGATGATCCCGCTTCGCTCGACGCGGCGCTCGCCGGGTGCTCGGTCGTGATTCACTCTGCCGGCCCGTTCTCGCGAACGTCGAAGCCGATGGTCGATGCGTGCATTCGCAATCGCGCGCACTACCTCGACATCACGGGAGAGATTTCGGTGTTCGAGACGCTGGCGTCGGGCGCGCGCTCAGCCGAGGCACGCACGGCGGGCATCATGCTGCTGCCGGGATCGGGCTTCGATGTGGTGCCGAGCGACTGTCTTGCCGCGCATCTGAAGCGGCGGCTGCCAACCGCGACTTGGCTTACGCTCGCATTTTCCGGCGGCACCGGACTCTCGCGCGGCACGGCCACGACGATGATCGAGAACATCGAGCGCGGCGGCGCGATTCGGCGTGGCGGAAAAATTACGCTCGTGCCGGCAGCATGGAAGCAACGCGAGGTAGACTTCGGCGATCGAACCCGCCACGTGGTGACCTTGCCATGGGGCGATGTCTCCACTGCATTCCACAGCACCGGGATTCCGAACATCGAGGTGTACACCGCAGCGCCTGCCGCGGCGGTGCGCGGCATGATCGCGTCGCGCTACATCGGCTGGCTGCTCGCAACGCAACCCGCGCAGCGCTTTCTCAAGGAGCGGATCAAGGCAGGTGCGCCGGGGCCAAGCGAGTCGCAGCGCTCAAGCGCCGTGGCGCGGCTCTGGGGCGAAGCCTGGGACGACGACGGCAACCGCGTGATCTCGCGATTGCGCACGCCCGACGGCTACACACTCACCGCGCTGACCGCGGTGGCGGCCGCGGAGAAAGCGCTCGCCGGCGGAGCGAAGCCGGGATTTCAAACACCGTCGCTCGCGTTCGGCGCCGACTTTATTTTGGAGATCCCCGAGACGGAGCGAGAAGACGTAACTGTTACGAAGGAACCATCACCATGAATCCGGTGTTGATCGCTAAGCTCGCGCTCGCTGGCGCTGGGATTGTAGTTTGGGGGCTGGGTGCAAGAGCCGACAACGCGATGCTGCGATGGACCGGCATCGGACTGCTCGCGCTGGCATTTCTGTTGCGATTCGCGAAGGGACGGCAGGACAACTGAAACGGAGAGGGAGTATGAAGAAGATTTTAGCGGTGGTTGCGGTTGCAGCGTTCGCTTCGGCGGCGCACGCACAGGCTGGCGGCGGCATGGCCGGCATGAAGATGGATGAACAGAAGGCGGTCACGCAGGAAGGTCCGACGCCAGCCGGCTGGTCGATGCGTCCGGACAACGCGGCGAACAAGCCGGAGAGCGTGAACTTCGTCGCGATGGGTCCGGGATATCACGTCACCTCCGGAAACACGGCGGCCATCTACTGGAATCCCGCGAACACCGCGACGGGGAACTACACGATCTCGGCGACGTTCGGCGTGCGTTCCACTCCGATGCACGATGCCGTTGGGCTCGTCTTTGCCGGGAATGATCTCTCGGGCGACATTGGAAACTACGCGTATTTCCTCGTGTTCGGCGACGGCAGCTTTGCTGTGAAGCACCGCGCGGGACCGAACAACAAGACCGACGTGCACACGATCATCGCGCAGACGAAGAATGCGGCGATCAAGGCGGCGGACAAGGACGGCGGATCGGCGTCGAACAAACTCACCGTGAAGGCGGGCGCCGATTCAGTGCGCTTTCTGGTGAATGATGTTCAGGTCGGCGCGGTTGATGCGAAGAGCGGACTGGCGGGCGCCGGGACCTTCGGATTCCGGGTGAATCACGGAATCAGCGTTCACGTCGCAGGGCTGGCTAAGCAGTAGACAGGGGACAGCAGACAGCAAACAGCAAACAGCAGACAGCAGACAGGCGGGGCCGATCGATGCGCAAATATCTCGCGCTCGACCGGCCCCGTTTTTTGCCGTCGCCTGTTTGCTGTTGCCTGTTTGCTGTTGTCAGTTGCCGGAGCTAATCACGTACCCGCGCTTCACATCCTGGGCGCCTGAGCGGACCCCGAATCCCACGCTCAGTCCAAAAAGGAGCGCCGTCCCCCCGCCTACGAGCGAGCCGACAATCGGAATAAATCCGAGCACCGCGATGATCGGCGTAGCAACCACCGCAGCGACAATTCCCGCGGTGATCGCCGCGGCGGGCGTGAGCGCCGCTTCCACGTAACGAAGTCGTTCACGAACAAAGCGCCGCGCTGTGCCATAGCTGAGCCACGAAATCACGAGCGAGGTGCCGAGTACGATGATTGGCCACATATAGCCTCCCTTTGAATTCAATACGGGATCGGCCCGGCCACGGTTTCAAGCCCCGTTTCCGCAGACCCTGGCTGGGAGGTTAGCTTCTCTAGATGCAACCAAGTCTGGAAGAACTCAGCGGCTATCTCGCCTCGGTCCGCGCCGATCTCGCGAACATTATCGAGCACACCCAGCCCGCGAAATTCGACAGCAAACCCGCCAACGGCGGCTGGAGCGGAACAGGAATCATCCAACATCTGGGTAAGGTTGAGGGAGCATCGACCAAACTTCTCGAGGGACTCTTCGCCAAGGCCATGGCTGACGGAATGCCTGTGGAGAGCGAGCGGAAATCCTGGCTGCATTCGCTAGATCAGTACCGCGCGCTCGACCGGAGCGTGCTCATCGAAGCGCCGGAACGGCTCGTCCCGGACGCCAACGCCGATCTCGCCACCTCGTGGGCCTCACTGCAGGCCGTTCGCCAGCGGCTGCTCCGCGCGGTCGCATCCGTCGATGGACGCGACCTCACGGTGATCAACGCTCCGCACCCGAAGTTCGGGATGTTCAACGGCTACCAGTGGATCCTGATGATAGGCCAGCACGAGGCCCGCCATCTCATCCAACTGCGAGAGACGCTGTCAGCGGCATAACCTCGGCGGCAAAGCGCTCCATCTCTTCGAACTGCGGGCTGCACTGTAAGAGAAGCAGGTCGACCCCCGCTTCTTGGAATTCGTTCACGCGCTCGGCGACCTGCTCAGGCGTTCCCACGAGGCCCGCGCGCAGGCCGCGATTGGAGACGGAGTAGTCCTCGAGCGAAACCTGCTGCTCGAGCTTGGTGTGCGAGACCCAGTCCTGGTAGTTGTTGTAGCCCGCCGAGCCGGGATTCACGTTGGTGATGCGCGCGAGCTCTTCCTTCGCTTCGCGCTCGGTGGGACGCACGATCGTGAACGCCGCCATTCCGAACTTCATTTCCGGGAGACCCGTTTCCTCGCGGCGACGCTTGATGTCCGCGACTTTCGGCGCGATGCGCTCGGGCGGATCGCCGTGCATTACGTAGGCATCGCACGCCTGCGTAATCAACTTTTTCGCGGCCTCGGACTCACCACCTGCATACAGCGTTGGCCGCCGTGCCGGTTTCGGCGAGAGAACCGTTTCCTCCGACCGATAGTATTTCCCCGTGTGCGAGAACGAATTTTCGCTCCACGCGCCGGCGATGATCTTCAGCCAGTTTTCCGTGCGCGCGTAACGGTCGTCGTGCGCATCGAACTGCACGCCGTAGCGCCGTGCTTCGTCGGCCCACCAGCTCGATACGACGTTCAGTGAAATCCGGCCGTTTGAAATCAGGTCGAGATTCGCGACCTGCTTCGCGAGAATCGCCGGATTGTGAAACGTCGGGCGCACGGCGACCATCAGCTCCAGCCGCTCCGTGACGGCCGCGAGCGCGGCCGCCGTGGACCACGCCTCGAGCGACGGCGCCTCGATCCCTTTGATGTCGTTGAGATACAGCTCGGCAATAAGGGTGAGATCGTAGCCGATCTGTTCGCTCCGCTGCGCGAGTTTCTTCACATACTCCCAGCTCGCTTCCATCCCTTCGTCGGGCACGTTGCGCAGCCAGCCGCCGAACACGGGCATCCAGTATCCGTATCGCATGGTCAGCGCGCTCCGGCGAGTTGGCCCGACACGATGCCGGCGCGCGACTCGATGTAGTCGACGAATCGTGAGAACGGATCGAACCCGATGACGTTCGGCGCGTCGGCGACGAAGTTCGAGAGCGCGTTGATGTCGTAGTAGTACGGTTTGCCGTCGCGGTCGTCGATCAAATATTCGATGCCGCCGATATCGAGCTGAACGCGCTCCGCGATTCGCTCGACGTCGTCAATGATCTGCTGCGGTGGCGTGAAGCCTTCGACACGCATACCGTTTTTCTTCGCATCGGCGGCGCAGAAGGTGCGCTCAAGTTCCTTGCCATCGGTCGTCTGGCACACATCGGCCGGGCAGAGATTGAACGATCCATCGGCCGGGTAGACGTTGATGGCATACAGGAACTTCCCGCCGAGTACTTCGACGCGGGTGATGTGACCGTCGCGGAGCGGGAGGAGTTCCTGCACGAGCGCGGTGTGATCGACGCCGAGGTCCAGGACGCCGTCGCGCGCCGCATCGGCGAGCTGTTCGGGCGTGTCGAAGCGGAGAATGCCGGCACCGCTTCCACCGATGTTTGCCTTCACGAGAACAGGGAAACGGAGTCCCCTGGCTGCTGCCGGCGCCTGCGACCCGTTGTTGATCACGCGGGCGCGAGGGTAAGCGATGCCGAGTTCTTCCAGAATGTCGAGCTGGAGCGCTTTCGAGAGTTCGGAGGTGTACGTCACGCTCCCGTTCACGACCGGCACGCCGATGCGCTCGAGATGCTTGAGCCAGTGCAGAGTGTGAAACGTGGACTGTGCGTGGCCGCGCAGGTACGCCGACGGCGAGGCGCGGTTCACGACTACCGAATACGGCGACTCTTCCTCGGACGGATCCCACACGTGCGCCGCAGCATCGAGCCGGACGTACGGAAGTTCTCGACGGTCAAGCTCCTCGAAGAGCGGCTTGAACCAGTCGGGATGTTCGTGATAGATGGCGATCGGCTTCTCGTTCTCTGGCTGTGACACGGGTCGCTCGTGGAGAAAGGGGTGAAAACAAAAAAGCCCCCGATCCGTTGAGGATCAGGGGCGTTGGGTCAGGCGACTTCGCCTGGTCAGGTCGTTGCTACGACGCGCGCCCCCGCTCCTCCATGTGCCGATTGGCACATGCAGCACATGCACATCATGCTGGTGGAGAGAGGGGCGCGGGTCATTGTGAGGATAGTATCGGCACCTGTTGGCGGTGTCAACACGGGGCGGGGAGGTGAGGGGCGAGAAGTGTCGGGAGGTGAGGGGTGTCGGGGAGGTGAGGGGTGTGGGGTGTCGGGGAGGTGAGGGGTGAGGGGTGAGGGGTGTCGGGGAGG
>JANYIJ010000245.1 GCA_025362095.1 Gemmatimonadota bacterium
CCAACGTCGAGGTTCTTCACCGGAACGCCGCGCTTGATCAGCTTGGTCTGCACGACATCCCACAGGCCGCGCATGCGCAAATCGTTGTCGGCCATCAGCGCGATCAGTCCCTCGGCGCGCTTGAAATCGATTTCGATCTTGGCGCCTTTGAAATCGTAGCGCTGCGCGACTTCCTTGCTTGCCTGGTTGATCGCGTTGTCGACTTCCTGCAGGTCAACGCCGGTGGTTACGTCGAAACTTGCTGTTGGGGGCATGGGGAAAATCTACAAGCAACAGCGTTACCACGGAAACCGCCGGACACAAAGCCGGACAAGAACCGGATAAGCCCTTCTGGGGAACTGCAACTGCGAGATGCGCTCGGTGGCGGTTCCCCATTAGCGCTTGATCCGTTTTGGTCAGGCCGCTGGTCCGGCTGTTTCCGTGGCAACGCGGTTGCCGTCTAGCATGCCCAAGAGGTGAACCTTCACCAGCGCCCACTCATCGTCGAGAATCGAATACCACACCGAATCCCGCCGTGTCCCATCCCGATGCAGCATGTGCTTTCGGTGCGTCCCTTCGAACACGCCGCCGATTCGTTCGATTGCCCGCCGGGATTTCTCGTTCTTCGAATGCGTTTTGAACTCGATCCGCGTTGCGCCGAGATTCTCGAACGCATGCGTGAGCATGAGCAGCTTGGCCTCGGTGTTCACCACACTTCTCTGATGCTGTGGTGCGATCCACGTCCCGCCGATTTCCATGCGTCCATCACGCGCCGAGATGTTGAGATACCGCGTGCTGCCAACCACGAGATCTCCCTCACGGAGCACCGTCGCAAACGGAAGCGCGGTTCCGGCGTTCTGCGTCGCGAGCGCTTCGTCCACCCACGCCTCGAGCGACGCGCGATCGGTGAGCGTCTTCGGCATCCAGCTCCAGATCGACGGCGCGTAGGCAACCTTATCGAGCGCGTCGAGATGCCCGCGCGTGAGCGGCTCCAGACGAACGAAACGCCCCGTCAGCGTGACCGGGGCGATTTGGAGAGGAGTGAGGAGGCCGGACACTATCCGAGATAACTCTCGAGCGCCCGCGCGCGGCTCACGTGCCGCAGCCGCGACAGTGCTTTTTCCTTGATCTGCCGAACACGCTCGCGCGTGATGTTCAGCACCGCGCCGATCTGCTCGAGCGTCATCGGCTCCGCGCCGTCGAGCCCGAAATACAGCTTGAGAATCTTGGCCTCGCGCTCTTTGAGCCCCGCGAGCGCGAGCTGGATCGACTCCGTCAGCGCTTTGTCGAACGTCTCCTCGTCCGGCGTCTGATTGGTGGTATCCGGGAGGTAGTCGAGCAGGCGGTTGTCCTCGCCCGGCGTCATCGGCGCATCGAGCGAGAGATGGATCTGCGAGATCGCCATCGTTTTGGCGACTTCTTCCTCGGTCAGATCCGTGCCGTTGGCGATTTCCGCATGCGTGGCCTCGCGTCCGAGCTCCTGGAGCAGCGCGCTCGCGCGTTTTCCTATTCTATGTAGTGTGCCGGCGCGGTTGAGCGGCACGCGCACGATGCGGCTCTGCTCGGCCAGCGCCTGGAGGATGGCCTGCCGGATCCACCACACGGCGTAGGAGATGAACTTGATCCCCTTGGTTTCGTCGAACTTATGGGCGGCGCGGATTAGGCCGAGGTTGCCCTCGTTGATCAGATCGCTGAGCGAGACGCCCTGATTCTGATATTTCTTCGCGACGGAAACCACAAAGCGAAGATTCGAACGCACGAGAGTGTCGAGCGCCTCTTGATCGTCACAGCGGATTTTCTTGGCAAGCTCAACCTCCATCTCCCGCGTGATCAGCGGATACACGCTGATGTCGCGCAGATACTGGTCGAGCGATCCTTCTTCGTACGTATGTCGTTTGTGGGGCAGACCGGCCATGCGTTCCTGCTCCTGCAACCTGAGAGAACTCCGCCCGACATGAGCTTGGTTAGAATGTGGAGCGTGTCGGGGTCCGGCGTAAGGTCAATTCGAAATCAGAAATAGCTCACCAGAAAGTGAGTGAGACGTTAACGCACGCGCTCACCAAGCCTGCTCCAGCGCACATGCGTCAGCCAATCGAGCGCCGTGGTGCTGTCGGGCGCGTAGCTGTAGTACACGAGCATCGGACTTCCCAGCACGAGTGAATCTGCGACGAATCCCCAGTAGCGGCTGTCGAGGGAGTTGTCGCGATTGTCGCCGAGCATGAAGTAGTGCTTGGCGGGCACCACGATCGGGCCCCAGTTGTTCCGCGTTGCATGATACGTTGCGTTGCGCGCCTTTTGCGTCACCAAAAACTCGCGCTGCCAGCCAAATTCTTCCCCGCCCGGATCGCCGTTCGGGTCGCTGTGCACGACGTAGCGATGTTCATCCTGCGGCACACCATTGCGCACGAGCGTCCCCTTTCGCATCGCGATCGTGTCGCCGGGAAGTCCAACCAGGCGCTTCACGAAGTTCTTCGTCGGATCTTCCGGCCACTGGAACACGACGACATCGCGATACCTCGGATGACGGAACGCCGGAAGCCGCCTGTTGATGAACGGCACCTCGGCTCCGTACACGAGCTTGTTCACGAGCAGGAAATCGCCGACGAGCAGCGTTCCTTCCATGCTCCCGCTCGGAATGCGATACGCCTCCACAAGGAATGCGCGCACCAGCAGAAAGAGCAGGATCGCGAGAGACAGCGATTTCGCCCACTCGAACAGCCCGCGCGCGATCGAGCCCACGAAGCTGGAGCGCGCGGGTTCTGGTGCGGTGGGTTCGAGTGGTGCTTCGTCCATTGCTCTCCTGTCGCGCTTTGTCTTGTAGCTATTCGCTAACGGCCGTTAGCCAATAGCTACAAGTCAGCTCCTAGTAGTTGTCGATCTGTGCCCGCTGAAGCTTTCCAGAAAAATCGACGTACCCAACCTTGGTCTCAGAATAGAACTCATACACTTCCCACCCGCCTTCCCGATGTCCGTTCCCTGTTTGTTTGACACCGCCAAACGGCAAATGAGCCTCGGCGCCGATCGTGGGAGCATTGATATACGTGATCCCGTTGTCCAGCTCGTTGAGCGCGCGGAACGCGATATTCACATCCCTCGTGTACACCGACGACGAAAGACCATAACGCACATCGTTGTTCACACGAAAGGCTTCATCGGCATCCTTCACCTTCACGACCGAGAGCAGCGGGCCGAAAATCTCCTCCTGCTCCAGACGCGACAGCGCCTTCACGCCAGTAAAGATCGTGGGCTGAAAGAAATAGCCGTCGTCGAGTGCGCCTCCCGACGCGCGCGCGCCACCCATCCGCAGCTCTGCGCCTTCGCTTTTTCCAATCGCGACGTAGCGCTCGACCTTCTCCACCGCGCGCAGATTGATCAGCGGTCCGACGTCGGTGCCGTTCGCGCGACCGTCGCCGAGCAACAGCTTCTTCGCGCGCGCTTCGAGCATCGCGATGAACTTGTCGTGCACCCCTTCTTGAACGATCAGCCGGCTGGTCGCGGTGCAGCGCTGTCCCGTGGTGCCGAACGCTCCCCATAGCACGCCTTCGAGGGCGAGATCGAGATCGGCGTCGTCGAGCACGATCATCGCGTTCTTGCCGCCCATTTCGAGCGAGAGTCGTTTGTGTGCGCGGCCGCACGCCTCGCCCACTTTGCTGCCGGTATCGGTAGATCCGGTGAACGACACGAGCGCGACATCCGGATGCGCGACGATCGCCGCGCCTGCCTCACCCTTGCCGTGCACGAGATTGATCACCTCGGGCGGAAGTCCGGCTTCGAGCAGGATCTCGACGAACATGTGCCCGGTCATCGGCACGTCTTCAGCGGGCTTGAACACGCACGCATTTCCGCAGACGAGCGCCGGAAACATTTTCCAAGTCGGAATCGCGAGCGGAAAATTGAACGGAGTGATGATTCCTGCGACGCCGATCGGACGGCGGAAACTCATCGCCCACTTGTTGCGCAGTTCGCTGGGCACCGTGTGGCCGAACATCCTGCGCCCCTCGGTGGCGGCGTAGAACGCGGTATCGATTCCCTCCTGCACATCGCCGCGAGTTTCCGCGAGCGGTTTTCCCATTTCGCGGGTCATCATGTCCGCGAGCTCTTCTTTGCGCGCGATCAGGATCTCGCCCGCGCGGCGCATGACGTCACCGCGCGCAGGGGCAGGAGTGCTGCGCCAGATTTCGAATCCCTTCTTGGCGGACGCAACTGCGGCGTCCACATCGGCCGCAGTCGACTGCGGAAAGTGGCCGATTACATCCTTCAGATCGGCGGGGTTGATGTTTTCGAAATGCTTGCCGTCGCGCGGAAGGACCCACTCGCCGGCGATGAAGTTCTTGAACGTTGGTGTCTGCGCGCTCATATCAGGAACAAGTCCAGTTTGCAGGATGATTTAGCGAAACTTTCGCATATCCAACCCGCGGCAGAATATCCGCCGCCGCGAGCACCAGCCCCCACGTCAGCAGCAACAACGAAATCGTATGCGCCTTCGCGGACCGGTGCTTCCACGTCCAGATCGACGACCACACCCCGGCAACCACGAGCGTCGTCACTGCACCGAGATAACCCGCGAGCCCCAGCCCGCAGCGTGCGCTGTACGGCCAGAACACGATCGCTACGCCGAGCGCGCATGCGAGCCCGAGCCTTGCCATCACGCCGAACGTTGATGTCTCCTGCAGCCTAACCGGCGCGGGCGCCCGGCCGCCGCCCTGCGGCTGTATGCGCGCTGGCTGACTCCCCTGACTCGGGATCGACGCGATCTGCTGGTCGATCTTGCGCATCTCGGCATCCCAGTCGCGATCGCTCATTCGCTCTCCCGCGCCAACCCGTGGCGCTCGAGTTTCTTATAGAGATTCGAACGCGGCATATCCAGCGCGCGCGCCGTTTCCGCCACATTCCAGTCGTGCTGCCGCAATTTCACCGCCAAGAACGCGCGCTCAGCAGCGAGCTTGAACTCCTCAAACGTCTTGCTGTCCTCGAGTCCACCCAGCCCGCCGGTGGTCGAAGCACGCGCACCCGTGAGCCGCTCGACATCCGCCGAGCTGATGCGGGGACCGGGCGCGAGAATGAGCAGCCGCTCGATCGTGTTTCGCAGCTCACGCACATTGCCCGGCCAGTCGAACGCCGTGAGACGCTCGATCGCCGCAGCGTCGATTGATCTCGGCGCGACACCGTCCTGGTGCGCGAACTGTGACAGAAAGTGTTCCACCAGCTGCGGAATGTCCTCGCGGCGCTCGCGCAGCGGCGGCACTTGGATCGGCACGACATTGAGGCGATAGTAGAGATCTTCGCGGAAGCGTCCCTCGGCGATTTCCGTTTCTAATTTCTTGTTTGTGGCGGCAATCACGCGCACATCCACTTTGCGCGGCTTCGCGCCGCCGATTCGCGTGACGTCGCCGTCCTGCAGCACGCGCAAGACCTTCGCCTGCGCGGCCAGCGACATGTCCCCGACTTCGTCGAGAAACAGCGTGCCGCTATCAGCCTGCTCGAACTTTCCTGCGCGATCCTGGATCGCACCGGTGAAGGAGCCCTTCATGTGACCGAACAGCTCGCTCTCGATCAGTTCGCCGGGAATCGCCGCGCAGTTCACCTCGACAAAGGGCTTCCTGCTCCGCGGCGATTGCCGGTGCAGCGCGCGCGCGACGAGTTCCTTGCCGGTGCCGTTTTCACCCGTGATCAGCACGCGCGCCGACGAATCCGCGACCTTCTCGATATTCTCGATCAGCGTCCGAATGGCGAACGATTTTCCGACGATCTCATACCGCGATTCGATCGTTGCCTTGAGCCGCGCATTTTCTTCGGCGAGGTCGATCCGCCCCGTGGCGTTGCGCAGCGTGACGAGCATGCGATCCGTGTCGAGCGGCTTCTCGAGAATGTCGTACGCGCCGTGCTGCGTGGCTTCTACCGCGTTTTGAATGGTCGCGTGCCCGCTGATCATCACCACCAAGGCCGAGGCGTCGCGTTCGCGGATCCGCTTCAGCGTCTCTATGCCGTCCATCCCTTCCATTTTTACATCAAGGAACACAAGCTGCGGCTTCCACTGCTCGTAGATCGTGATCCCCTCGGCACCCGACGCGGCGGCCTTCACCTCATAGCCCTCGTACTCGAGGAGCTGCGTGAGCGCCGCGCGAATTCCCTTCTCGTCGTCGATCACCAGGAGCCGGCGGGTCACGGCACCAATTTGTATAGGACGACGTGCCCCTTCGCGATGCGCACATCCGCGAGCTCGAGCGGCACGTGCACCGGAATCGCGTTCCTGGGAGTGGTCGCGCCGCGATCCTTGGTGCGTACCCTTGCGACGATGTTCTCGATCAGCGCCTCGGGGAGCTGCAAATCCTTGAGCGCAATCTGATCCACGCGGAACTGCGCGTGACCCGGCGAGACCACCTCCAGACGGCCGCGCACGGTGATCTCCTGCTTTCCGCCAACAACCGAGCTGAGCGGCCCAAGCACCTTCGCATCCACCAGCTTCGCGAGATCCACCTTCGCGCGCACGTACATATGATCGTCACGCGCGAGCGCCTCGGCGCCGACAGAATCGCCGCGCAGATCGCGGAGCGCCGGATCCAGCGCGTACGCGGCGAGCTCGCCGACCGGCACGTCGACGTACACCGGGCCGTTCTTGGCCGAGAGTTTCGCAACGGCGAGCCGAGCGCGCGCAGATCCCTCGGCCGTCAGCGGCTCCCATTTCGCCGACGAGACGGTCGCAACAGGCTTCGGACCGCCAAGTCTCGCGCGGAGTTTTGGATACCATGCGTCGTGGGTGAACCAGCCGACCGCTGCTGCGAGCGCGAGTACGAGAAGACAGCCGAGCCTGCCCAGGCATCCGAACATCAGCGCGCCCCCAGCGATTCAACGAGCGGCTGCTCGTTCGGGCGATTGAGTGAGCCGCTGCGGAATCCGCGCAAGTCGAGTTCGACGGTCTCGAATCCCCCGGACGTCACAGCCGCATGGACCGCTGCGCGACCGTCCGCGGTGCGCCATCGCTCGAGTTCTGACGCGGACATTTCCACTCTCGCCATGCTCTCGTAGTAGCGCACGCGGAGATCTCCCGCCACGCCGATCGCGCGCAACGCGCGTTCAGCGGCTTCGATTTTTCCGAGCCGCAAAGGTGTGACTTCCGTTCCATATGGAATGCGCGACGCAAGACAGGGTGACGATGGCTGTGACCAAGTGGGGATATCGCGCTCGTGCGAAAGGGCGCGAATCTCCTCTTTCGTGAAGCCCAATTCCAAGAGCGGCGACTTCACTCCCTGCTCGACGGCTGCGCCCTTCCCGGGCCGGTGACCGAGCACGTCGTCAGCATTCGTGCCGTCGACCACCACGGCGAGCCCGCGTTCGCGCGCGACCGGCACGAGGCGCGACCACAGTTCCGTTTTGCAGAAATAGCAGCGGTTGGATGGGTTCGCGGCGTATCGCGGATCGTTGATCTCGTCGGTATCGAGTTCGAGAACAGGCACGCCGAATCGCTCCGCCACTTCGCGAGCGCGCGTCCATTGCTCCATTGGGTAGCTCGCACTGCGACCGATCACGGCGAGCACGTGCTCCGGACCGAGCGCCTCGAGTGCGACGCACGCGAGATACGCCGAATCCACGCCGCCGCTGAAGCCGATCAGCACGGAGCCGTTGGTCTTCAGCCAGCCGACCAAGGCCAGTTCCTTTTCAGTCGCGGCTGTCGTTGCGTGAATCGGCATTCCGTAAAGCTAGTGCGGAGTCAATGCGACGGTTTTGCGCGAATGTCATTGCCCGGGCCTCATTCCGAATTCCTCCTCCGCACTCCGCATCGGGTCGAAGTTACTACTCCAGCATCATCTCTGCCGCGTTCGCGCTCTTGGTCTGCCGCACGAGCGCCAGCAGCGGAATGAGCGCGAGCACGAGAATCGCCGCGATGATATACGTGTGGCCGTAGGCGATCACGCTCGCCTGGCCATAAATCTGCCGGTCCAAAACCGCGTAGGCCCGCTCGGTGGCGACACCAGCGTCCGCGCCGTGCGCCATGAAGCCGCGCGCAAGCATTCCGACACGCGCGAGGCTCGCAGGGTCGGTGGTAGTCACGTGTTCGGACAGCACTGCGTGCGCCTGAATCGTGTCGTGCGAAACGATCGTCGCGACACCTGCGATGCCCAGCGATCCGCCGAGCTGCCTGAAGAAATTGTACAGCGCCGTGCCCTGCGGGAGCTCTGCGCGGTCGAGCTCGGCGAGCGTAACCGTGGTGAGCGGCACGAACATGAACCCGAGTCCGAATCCCCGGATGATCAGCGGCACGAAAAAATCTCCCGCGCCGCTCGCGCTGGTGATCACCGAGAGCTGCCACATGGAAAACGCGAACAGCGCCGCGCCGCTCGCGATGAGCAGCCGCGCGTCGAACTTACTCGTCATGCGGCCAACCACCGCCATCGAGAACGCCGTGGCCAGCGCGCCGGGGAGCAAGACGATTCCGGTCTGCTGCGCCGTCATGTGCAGATTGTTCTGCAGAAACACGGGCAGGGTGAAGACCGAGGCATAGAGGCCCACGCCCATCACGATGCCGAGCACCGTGCCGACCCACATCTGCCGGTGCCGAAGCACACGGAAGTCGATCACGGGTTGCGCGTAGGTGAGTTCTCGCCACACGAGCGCCCCGCCTCCCGCAATCGACGCGAGAGCCAGTCCCATCATGAGTTTCGACGAGAACCAGTCGTCGCGCTGGCCGAACTCCACCAGATATTGCATCGACGCGACGCTCACGATCAGCAGCGCGATGCCCGTGTAGTCCACCGAAGACGATTTCTTCTGGTGCGCGGAATCGTGCACATTCGTCGCGATCATGAATGCGGCGATCGCTCCCAGCGGCACGTTGATATAGAAAATCCAGGGCCAGCTGTAGTTGTCTGTGATCCAGCCGCCGAGCGTCGGTCCGATCGTCGGGCCCACCATGACGCCCAGTCCGAAGAACGCCATGGCCATGCCGGCTTCCTCGGGTGGGAAGGTTTCCAGGAGCACGGCCTGTGAGACGGTGAGCAATGCGCCGCCGCCGATTCCCTGCACCACGCGCCAGAAAATCAGCATGCCGAGCGAGTGCGCCGCGCCGCAAAAGAAACTCGACGCCGTGAACAGCAGGATCGAGCCCACGAAATACCGTTTGCGCCCGAACATCCCGCCGAGCCAGCTCGTGAGCGGCATGACGATTACACTGGCGAGGATGTAGCCCGTGGAGACCCACGCGATCTCATCGAGCGACGCGCCGAGGTTTCCCATCATGTCGGGGAGCGCGACGTTCACGATCGAGTTGTCGATGACTTGCAGGAGCGACGCAAGCACCACCGCGAAGGCGATGATGTATTTGTGCGGATTCGCTTCGGCGCTCGCAGTGGTCACATGGGAAACATAATCCCGTCTCCGCAAACACTTTCGACGCCGCGGTCAGATCGACAGATTTCACGCATGAGCGCATCCGCCCCGCCGTCAGCAATCGACCTCACCGCACTCGCCAAGCAGACCGGAACGGCCCGCGTCTCCAACATGGCTTCTGGACTCGTCGCCTCGGAGATCCTGAAAATCGCCGGAGAAATCCGCGGACTCGTTCGAGCGGGCAAATCCATCTGCAACCTGACGGTCGGCGACTTCGATCCAAAGCAGTTTCCCATTCCAGAAAAGCTTCGCACCGGAATCACGAAGGCGCTCGAAGGCGGCGAGACGAACTACCCGCCGTCGGACGGTCTGCTCGAACTGCGGCAGTCGGTGCAGCGGCTGTACGAGCGCGAACTCGGCCTCGTCTATCCGGTCGAGTCGATCCTCATCGCGGCGGGCGCGCGGCCGCTGATCTACGCGATCTATCGCGCGCTCGTAAACGAAGGCGATCGCGTGGTGTATCCGCAGCCGTCATGGAACAACACGCATTACATCCACATGGTCGGCGCCACTGGCGTGCCGCTGCCGTGCACGGCGGAAAACCGGTTCCTGCCGACGCTCGAGGATCTCGAGGCCGAGCTGCCCACCGCGCGGCTGGTGTGCTTGAACTCGCCGCTGAACCCGACCGGCACCGCAATCGACCCAGAAGTCCTTCGCAAGATTTGCAACGGCATCGTCGCGGAGAATCAGCGCCGGGAGAAAGCTGGCACGAAGCCCGTCTATCTCATGTACGACCACATCTACTGGCCGCTCACTGTCGGCGCGACGAAGCACGTCACGCCGCCCGAGCTCGTGCCGGAGATGGCGCGCTACACGATTTTCGTCGATGGAATCTCGAAAGCGTATGCCGCGACGGGCGTGCGCGTGGGCTGGTCGGTCGGACCGGTGGACGTGACCGAGCGCATGAGCGCGATCAACGGCCACGTGGGCGCGTGGGCGCCGCGCGCGGAGCAGGTCGCAACCGCGGAGTTGCTCGACGACCCCGCCGGCTGCGCCGAGTACAACGAAAAGTTCATCGCCGGAATCCAGCGCCGGCTCGACGCTACGTTCCAGGCGTTCACCGCAATGAAGGCGAAGGGACTGCCGGTGGATGTGATCGCGCCGATGGGAGCCATCTATCTGAGCGCGCGCATACATCCGTTCGGCAAACGCACGCCCGATGGGAATGTGCTTAACACAAACGAAGAAGTGCGCGCGTGGATTCTCGCCGCAGCGCAGATCGGAGTTGTGCCGTTTCAGGCGTTCGGCGTGCCGGATGACAGCGGGTGGTACCGGCTGAGTGTTGGCGCGGTAAGTGAGGCGCAAATTGCCGAGGCGATGCCGCGCCTCGAGACGGCGCTCGCGACGCTTGCGTAGCGGGCCGCGCCGCTGCCGCGATCGTCGGACGCTCTCATCCATGCTAGCCTAAGTCACTGCGACGGCCTGCGTCAGGAACGCGGCGATGCGCGATACCGCAGCGATTCGGCGATCGCCGAGTCCGAAACAACCGGCGAGCCGTCAAGATCGGCGATCGTTCGCGCGACTCGCAGCGCGCGATGGTAC
>JANYIJ010000150.1 GCA_025362095.1 Gemmatimonadota bacterium
CGATGAAATTTCAAAGCTCTACACGCACGCGTACGACACGGTGCTGGTCGGCGGCAGTCCCACGCACGACCTTGGCGAGATCTCGTCGAACATCAACTCCCGCAGCGCAGACCTGCGCGACGGCTATGTGCTCGGCCGCGAACTGTTCGAGAAGAGCTGGCTCGCGCAGAACAAGCCGTACTGGATGTTCAACGTGCTGAACCGATATGATCTCGCGGCGCAGACTTGGATTCAGCGGTCGGATAAAGTCGGGCAGGCGCGGACGGCGTACAATCGGACCAAGAAACTTGCGCCGCCGGAAGAGGTTGGAATCCCGCGTTGGACGCAGCCCGTCACGCCGTAAGAGGCAATCCGCATTCCTCCTCCGCACTCCGCATCGGGTCGACCCTCTCTGCCTAGAGCGTTCTCCGAAACAGCCATGTCGCCGCCGTCATGCATACGACGGTGAATACCGACAGGTAGAGCAAGTCGTACCAAATCGCACCAAAGCCCGTGTTCTTGAGCACGAGACACTTGAGTGCGTGCACCCCGTACGTGAACGGATCGATCACCGCGATCACTTTCATCCATCCCGGGAACGCCTGCTGCGGATACACTGCGCCGCTCGGGAAATAGAGGAAGGTGTTGAGAACGCCGAACAGCGCGCGCGGCATGAGCGGATCGTTCATTCGCACCATGAGCAGAAACATCATGCTCACCAGCGCCATGGATGTGACGACCACCACAACGAACATTCGCAGCAGCCTCAGCGGCTCGAACGCATTGGGCACGCCGGCGATCACCGACCCCACCGTCACCACCACGATCGCCGCGATGACGGCCTTGATCGCACCTGAGAGTGTGAACCCGAGCACCAGCTCCAGCTTCGTGATCGGCGTGACGAGATATCCCTCATGCAGCCCGCGCGATTTGTCGTCGATGAAAATGATTCCGCCGCCGATCATCACCATCATGAAGATCGACATCACGATCGAACCCGACAGCAGATACTGGATGTAGGGTACGTACGGATACACCTCGACCACATCGAGCGTCGTCGCTCCCGACAAACGCCGGGTCGATGGCTCGGGCATGTCGTACGCGACGATCATCCCGCTTGCCGTCGCGGCCATCGTGCCGGCGACGAACCCGTCCGTGTTGTCTTCGATGATCGCCACGCGCGGATCGTTCTTTGAGAGCACGCGCCGCGAAAAATCCGGCGGAATCGAGAGAACGCCGTTGAGCTCGCCGTTCCGCAGCGCGGTCACGGCCTTGCCGAGATCCGGATACGGCACCGGGACGAAAGTCTTGGCGTTTGCCGAAACGGCGCCCGCAAGTTCGCGCATTCTCACGGCGGGCATGCCGCGATCCTGGTCGACGACGCCGAGCTTGAGATTCTTTACTGTGCCGCCGAACGCGTAGCCGAGCACGAGCAATTGTACGATCGGCATCACGAGCGACATGACAATCAGCATCGGGCTGCGCCGGAACCGGCGCATCTCGCGTTCGACGATCGCGAACGTGCGTTCCATCTATCGCGCCGCCGTTGCGGCGGCGACCGGTTCCGCCGCCTGCTGATCATGCAGCGCTCGCCCGGTGAAATACACGAACACATCGTCGAGCGTCATGCTCTGCACCGCGAGCGTTTTCACGGTCACGCCTGCGCTCGATGCGGCGTCGAGCAGAGCCATCGTTGTCGCCGGCCCGTCTTTCGATGAGATGTGGTACGCATCGCCGTCTGACGTGACGGCAGCCACCGCGGGGAGCGCGCCAACTCTCGCTTTCCAGTCAGCGGGTGTTCCGCTGAACAGCACCTCGAGCATGTTGTCGCCCGGTACCGCGGCCTTCAAGTGAATCGGCGAATCGAGCGCCATGAGCTTGCCGTGATCGACGATCGCAATCCGGTCGCACAGATGATCGGCCTCATCCATCATGTGTGTCGTGATGAGCAGCGTGAGCTCGCGCTCCGATTTGATCTTGTCGAGCATCGACCACACGGCTTTGCGCGAAACGGGATCGAGACCGGTGGTGGGTTCGTCGAGAAAGAATATTCTCGGCTCGTGCACCAATCCGCGCGCGATCTCGAGACGGCGGCGCATGCCGCCGGAGAGCTTCTTCACCTGACTGTCCGTCCACTTCGTGAGATCCACGGCCTCGAGCAAATCCTTGATCAGCTTCTCGCGCTTTTCTTTCGGCACGCCGTACAGCTTCGTAAAGATCAGCAGGTTCTCGCGGCAGCTCAGATCGAGATCGCTCGTCATCGCCTGCGGAATCACGCCGATCGCGTGCCGCACGGCATCGGGATCCTGCACGATGTCGCTGCCGTTCACCACCGCCGTGCCCGACGTGGGAAGCATCAGCGTGGTCATCATGCGAATGAGCGTCGACTTCCCCGCGCCGTTCGGGCCGAGCAGGCCGAGCGTTTCGCCGCGTTCGACGGAGAAAGAGATGTTGTCGACCGCGGTGAACTCACCGAACCGCTTAGTGATGCCGCGAACGTCGATCGCGAGGCTCATGGTGCTATCACCTCGACGTCACGCTCTTGGGCAGCACCACGTACGCCGTCATTCCGGTGGCAAGCCGGCGATCCCTGTTATCAAGCCGGATACGAATTTCGAAAGTCTTGATGTCGCGCTTCGTGCGGCTCACGTCGCGCTGAGTGGCGAAGCCCGCGTCGACGCCGCGAAAGAACACCGCGCCGCGGCGCTCATCACCCGACGGCAGCCGCACCGTGAGAGAATCGCCCAGCTTGATCGCTTCGATGTAACTCTCCTCCACATCCGCCCGAACCCATAAGTCGTCGGGGTTGATCAGCGTGAGAATCGCCTGTCCCGGTGTCACGATTTCGCCAGCGCGCGCAGCGGTGACGTTCACGATTCCTGCGATTGGCGCTCGAATCTCCGAATACGCGAGTCGCACATCCGCCTTCGTGGTCTGCGCATTTGCTGCGGCCTTTCCGCGCTGCGCGGCCATCAGGCCGCCACGCCGAACCGCGATCTGCTCCGCCGCCGACTGCGCCAGCGCCAGCGCGGCGCGTGCGGACTCGACCTGCTTGGTAGTGGCGTCGGCGCGCGCGCTCGCCACCGCGCCGTTCGTGCGCGCCTGATCGAGGTCCTGATTTGAGATCGCGCCAGCCTTGAGCATCGCCTCGCTTCGCGTGAGCGCGAGTTTCGCGTTGCTGAAATTCGCGGCGGCCTCCTGCTGCTGGGCCACCGTCGCGGCCAGATTGGCCTGCGCCTGCTTGATCTGCTCGGCCGTCTGCTGTTCCTGATATCGCAGCGCGGCCTCGCTCACCTGAACCTGATCGCCTAGCCCCTGCTCGCTCTGTGCGGCAAAGGCGCGATCGGCCCGCAGTTCATCTGGTGAAAGCGTCGCGAGCAGTTGATTCGCTTCGACTTTGTCGCCTTCCTTCACCAGCAACTTGCTGAGCTGCGCGCTCACCTGCGGGCTCACGATCACGTCGTTCGTCGTGACGATCCCCGTGAGCACCAGCGGGCCCGGCCGCGTCAGCACGACGACGGCCGCGATGACGATCACGAGCGCACCGAGGACAAAGGTGCGTTTCCTGGATGCCATATGCAAAACTCCTGAAGACTTCCGCTCGTATCCTACTGGTGGCTGAACCCGCCGCCGTGATATTTACCGCTGTGGAATGATGTGCGGATGCGAATCTCCGCGCGATCCCCTCACAAACCGACATGATCGCCGTACGCAAACTCACGAAGCTCTACGGCTCCTTCAAGGCTGTCGATTCGATCTCCTTCGACGTCGGCCCGGGCGAAGTGCTCGGCCTCGTCGGCCCGAACGGCGCCGGCAAGACGAGCACCCTGCGCTGTCTCGCCGGCATCATGCGGCCCACGCTCGGCACCGTGAGCATCGGTCATCGCGACATTCAAACCGATCCGGTCCCCGCCAAGCGCGAGCTCGCATTCATTCCCGACGAGCCGCACCTGTTCGACTATCTCACCGTGCAGGAGCACCTGCGGTTCATCGCGCGGTTGTATGGAGTGGCGGACGCCGAGCAGCGCATTCCTCCGCTGCTCGCGGAGCTTGAGCTTACCGACAAACTCGAGACGCTGCCCGGCGCCCTTTCGCGCGGCATGAAACAGAAGCTCGCGATCGCGTGCGGTCTGTTGCACAACCCGACGGTGCTCATCCTCGACGAGCCGCTCACCGGTCTCGATCCCGCGGGAATCCGGAAGATGCGGCAGACGATCGCCGCTCGAGCAAAGGCCGGAACCGCAGTGGTCCTGAGTTCCCATCTGCTGCATCTCGTGGAAGAGCTTTGCACCAAACTGTTCGTGCTGCGCCGAGGTCAGTGCGTGGCGTACGGCACGCTCGAGGAGATCATCGCACAGAGACCGGATCTCGCCGGCCGTTCGCTCGAAGATGTGTTTCTCGCGCTAACGGCCGACGACGCATCGCCGACCGGAACAATCGGCCAGTGATGCACCAATGATCGGCGCGTTCGCATTTCTTATTTTCAACTCGACGCGCAACCGGATCCGGGCACAGATCCGGCGGCTGCGCACGCCCCGATACGCGATCGGGTTCGTACTGGGCCTCGGATATTTCTGGATGGTGTTCGGCCGCCACGCTTTTAGCGCGCGTACGGGCACAGCGGCGGCGCCGAGAATCATGGGCGGCGTCGAGACCGTCGCACCGCTTTTCATTCTGATAATTCTCGCCGGCATCTGGATTTTCGGCGGCGACATGTCCGCGCTTGCTTTCTCGGAAGCCGAAGTCGCGATGCTGCTCACTGCGCCGGTGTCGCGGCGTACGCTGGTGAAGTACAAGCTCGCGCAGTCGCAGCTTGTGATTCTTCTCAATGTCCTTATTTGGACGTTCATACTGAGACGCGGCACCGGCGCGCTCCCAGGTGTGTTCTCCGCAATGTCGGTGTGGGTGATCTTCACCACGCTGAGCCTGCACCGGATGGGCGAGGCGCTGAACCGCGCATCGAAACACGAGTATCGCGCGGCCGGCCAGAAGCCCAAATGGTTTGCGAAAGCTTTTGCGTCGGTCATCGGCCTCGTCATTTTCGCGTCGTTCATCGCGGTGCCGCTCAGTAAAATCGGTCCGCCCGATGGCAGCAATCCGCTCGCATTTGTGAAGAACATCTGGGCGTTCCTCGAATCGCCCGGCGTGCAAACCGTGCTGTATCCATTCCATCTGCTGATCGCGCCGACCTTCGCGAAAAACGTTCCGGCGTGGGGCGCCGCCATGGTGCCTGCAGTGGGAATCGTGCTGCTCCATCTCTGGTGGGTGATGAGTTCCGACGCGGCGTTCGAAGAAGCGGCCGCGCTCGCCTCGACGGAGCGCGCGAGAAAGATCGAGAACATGCGGTCGCGCCGCGCTACACAATTCGATCAGGACACGGGCGAGGTCAGGAAGACGATTTCGCTTGCGCCGACTGGAATCCCCGCCGTCGCGATCGTCTGGAAAAACGCGATCGCGCTCCGGCGCACGATCAAACCGGGGGCGCTGCTGCGCCTCCCGATTCTCATATTCGCCCTCGCCGCATATTTCGGATGGAAATCGGGGCACCCCGCACGCGTCATCGCCATCGTCGCGTTCTTCCTGGCGACCATACTTCCGTTCCTCGCGGTGCAGGTGCTGCGAACCGACCTGCGCAGCGACATGCTGCACCTGCCATTTCTGAAATCACTGCCGCTCGCGGGCGCAGATCTGGTGCTCGCCGAGGTCGCGTCGAACGCGCTGATCATGGCGACGCTGCAACTCGTGCTCTTCATCGTTGCGGGAATCGCGCTGTTGTCGAGCACGGAAGTGAGCCCGGCTCGCGTGAGCATCGCGATCGGGATTCTCGTCACGCTGCCGCTTACGCTGCTCGCGCTCGACGGCGCGATCTGCACGATCATCAACGGCTCGGCCGTGCTATTCCCCGGCTGGATCCGTCTCGGCCCATCGGGCCCGGGCGGCGTTGAGGTGATGGGACAGATGATGCTCTCCATGATCGCATCGACGTTCGCGTTCGCGCTGATGCTGGTCGTTCCGGCGGCGCTCAGCGCCGGCGCGTGGTACCTGCTGAGCGATCATCCGGTCGCCGCGGTAATTGCGGCGTGCGCACTCGGATCGATTACGCTGGCGGCGGAGAGTTATGGGATGATCATTGCGCTCGGGGTTTCGTTCGAGAGGGCCGAGCCGCAGCAGATTAGCTGAACAAAACGAAATCGCCCGCCATCGTCGATCGATGCCGGGCGATTTACGTTTTTGCCCGTCCGGCTCAGGGCATCAGCGCCTGGCCAGGACCGCCCGGATTTCCACGATGGCAACTGATGCAATTGATGGCGCGCGGCGGCGCACCTGCCCGCGCGGGCAGTTTCGTCAGCTGCGTCGTGTTCACGGCTTCCACCAGCTCGGCCATGATACGCGCGGTTTTCTTGCGCGCGAGACTGTCGCTCGCCCACT
>JANYIJ010000155.1 GCA_025362095.1 Gemmatimonadota bacterium
CAAGCGGTGAGCTCCAATCGGTGAGCTTTAAGCGGTGAGCTTTTCGGGTACTGGGTGCGCTGAAATCATGGCGCTGCGCACAGACGCGCTTCGTAGCTTCCGCACATGCAGAACTACCGGCAACTGGCAGTCTGGCAAAAAGCGCACGTCGCGGCAGTCAACGCGCACCGCGTAACAGAAGCGATTCCGCCGCGAGGAAATGCGGACTTGATCAGTCAGATCCGTCGAGCGGCCCTGTCCATCCCGGCAAATATCGCCGAAGGGTGCGGCCGCTCGAGCGATCTGGACTTCGCGAAGTTCGTGCAAATCGCGATCGGCTCCACGACGGAGCTCGAGTATCATCTTGAATTCGCCGCCGAAATCGGACGCCTGTCACGAGATGAAAGCGCGCTCAGGCAGGCGGAGATAGTGGAAGTCAGGCGGATGTTGATTGGATTGCTAAAAAAACTCCGCCCTCCGGTAGAATCCCGAGTGCGTCCAGCTCAAAGCTGACAACTCACTGCTTGCAGCTCACCGCTTGGAGTGACAGTGCTTTCAGCTCGATCTAACCGAGAGCCGGCAGCTCTGAGTTACCGAGAGCTGACAGCCATCGGTCACCTCGAGCTCAAAGCGCTGACACTCCAAGCGGTGAGCTCCAAGCGCTGAGCTTCAAGCAGTGAGCTTGTAAAACCCTAGTGACCTTTTCCTCTTCTTTTTCCTCGCCCGGAGGGCGATCCCGGCCGGTGCGAGGCCTTGTCATGTCCGCCCTTCTTCCCATGCTGCGGCTGGCCGCCGCGCTGATCCCGCGATCGCTTGTCGCCGCGCATATCGAACCGGCTCCCCGACGTCGAGCCGCGCGATTCCTCATCCGTAAACGGACGGCTCAGCGCGTCTGCAATCCCGTCGACGGAACCAGCCTTCACCGAACCGCGCCCGCCGCGCGTGATCGTAAATCGCACCGGCCGGTCGAGATCCGGCAGTTCTTCCCGCGCGAGACCGCGCGCGACTTTTTCCGGAATCACGAGCCGCACTACTCCCACCGGGCCGCCCGAAGTCTCCTCGACCTCATAATGCATCGACACCGTGCGCTCGCGAATCTCCGCCGCGCCGGGAAGACCGGATAGCTCCGCGCGAATTGCGTGCGGCACGAACGCGTCCGCATCGAAGCGCAGCGGCGCCGCGCGATACTCGTGCAGATTGCGCGCGTCGCGCAGCTGTGCCTCGTACCACGCCGCAAGCTCGGCCTGACCGAGTCGCGGCGTTGTTCCGCCCGAGCGTCGGTATGCCTCGCGCACTTCTTCGATCGGCTGGCGATTCCGCATCACCGCCGCGTGTCGCGCTTCGCCGCGCGCGAGCGCCTCGGCGAGCACGCGCCGCGCCTCGTTCTCCAGCCCGGGAGGAAAGTCGTGGACCGCGTCACGCTCGCGCTCGAGCTCGAATCCGAAGTAGTCGACTCTTCGCTCCAGCGCGAGCGGCGATTGCTTGTGCTTCGCGTCATACACGAGCGTCTGTCCGCTCGACGTCGAATAACGCTTGATCAGCGTCATCGGCACGTTCGTTCCTTCGATAGCAGCGCGCGGGTTGCCGTAGGCGTCCGCGAAATATCGGAGCGTTCCGCTGATCGCTCCCCACGTTCCGGCGACGCTCGTCTTGGATACGCGCGCCTCCACTCCGTCCGCCGTCGTCTCATCGATCACGAGATCGAATGGCTGGATCTTCGCGAGCAAATCGACAAAGCGGCGCTCGACATTGTCGTTCACGCGCGGCATTTCCACCGGCAGCGGCAGCTTCACCGCGCGGAAAATGCTCGCCATACCAAGCGCGGCGTCTTCGATCGCCTTCACGAGCACGCCGCGCCGCTCGGCCCACTGTTCGATCGTCGCGTCGAACAAATGCCGCGCCAGCCCGTACACCTCGCCCACATATCCGCACTTCGTGAATGCCTCGGCGTACACGTTGTACGCGGTGAGATTGTCACTGCCGCGCACGATGAGCCCCTCGAGGTCGCGATCGTCGCGCGTCATGCGATGCAGCGATTCCACCGCACTCATCACCGAGACGTACGGGAGGAGCATGTCGTCGCAGTGCACGAGCAGCTCTGCCCACGGCCGGTCCACAGGCATCGCCTCAACGGCTTTCCCGTAGCGCGTGAGCTTGCCCGCATCGATGATACCGCGCATCTCGAGTTTTGCGACCGCCTTCACATAGCTCGCGCGATCGAGCGGAACGGGCAGATCGAGTTCGTCAGCACGCACGGCGAGATCGGCGCACGTGAGCGCGACGCGCTCGGAATCGCCCGCGAGCTGGAAGTCCGGAGCCGTGGGGCGCAGCGACTCAAAACGAATGTCGCGGTCGGAGAGAATGAACACGCGGCCGCCCGCAACGCGGCCGTGCACCCGCCCTGCCATCTGCAGAATCTCATTGGCGCCGAGATGCACGCGCGTGAGCACATTGCGTCCGTGATCGACGACGTTCGTGAACCTCGTGTCGTCGATCACCACCGTGTCGAGTCCCTGCACGTTCAGCGCGCTCTGCCCCGCCGCCGTCATGGCGAGGAGATACGGCTTCTCAACACCGCCCTCGAGGAACGGACGGATCACGCGAATCGGCTCGCCGCCGTGATAGAACTGCGACGTGATTCGCGGAAACCGCGCGCCGACCTGCGCCGCCGCCTGCTCCACGCCGGCGCGCGTCGGAAGAAAGACTCCAACGCCGCGTTTGTCTTTCATCACCTGCGTGAGGAACTTGTCGTCGAGAAATCGCGCCGGATCCGATCGCGTGACCTCGACCTTCGCGGCCTTCGCGGGATCGAACGCGCTGCTCTCCACCACGCTCGCGGCGTTCAGATAGCGCGCGTAGAAACTTGGATCGACCGTGGCTGAGAGCCAGATGAACCGGCAGCCCACGCGTTTGCCGAGCGCAAGGCAGAGTTCCAGCTCGGCACTCGTCTGATGAATTTCGTCGACCACCAACGCGTCCTGCGGCCGGATGTCGCCGTCCTGAAACCAGCGCCGCGCAATTCCGGTGGTCACGATCACCACGTTCCACGACGGCGAGTCGGGCGTGGCCTCGCGCTCGCGGTTGATCACGCCCACGCGAAGTTCGGTGGTGCCGAGCAGCGTGTGCGCGATCGGCCGGATCGAGAGCGTCTTTCCCGTGCCGGTGCCGGCCACGATTCCGAATCCGCGGCGCACGCCGCGAGTGCCCGGCGCGATCGCGGCTTCTTCTACGTGAAACTGTTCGGCAAGCGCGGTGAGTTCCGCGCCATGAGAGCGCCAGAGCGTTGTTTCAATGTCGAGTCCGAACGCGAGTTCTATCGTCTCGCAGGCCGCGCGCGTGGGCGCGATGACGATGAGTCGGCGCGTCGCGCCCGTGCCCACGAACGCGTCGTGGTCGGGCGGGAGATACGGATCGCGTACGCGGCGGAGGTTTTCTGAAGAGTCGATGCCGCGTAATCTAGACTGTCTTTACGGACGACGCTTCGCGCCGCTATCCGTTGTAGGCGGGCGAATGACCGGCATCGACGCGCCGACGGGGTGCACGCCACCCGCGCCGTCGGGAGCGCGAGTTTCGGTGCGCGTCTCCGACGGACGGCCCGGAATTCTGGGCGGTGCTTCGAAGCGGCGCGGCGGCTTCGCGGCTTCGTCCTGCAGATTTCCAAAGACCAGCTTCGCATTCTGCGGACGGTTTTTGATCGCCGTGGCGCAGTCGGTGGGCGCGGGCTGCTGGCTCGCCGGCACGTTTTCGAGCCACACGCGGCAAAGCCCCGCAGGCGGCTGGGCCGACGGCGGAACAATGTTCGCGGCCTTCGTCTCTTTGGTGCTCTTTTCCTGCGCACTCATCGGGAGCGCGGTGAGCGAAGCCAGTGAGCCGGCCAAGCAAAGGATTCGAACGGTCGAACGAACCACTACAACCTCCAATCGATTCAGTGGGAGCCGTCAAAGTGACGACGCACCCTTGCGAACCGCCACAATCATACGCATGAGGGCCCGAGATCGTAGTACCCCCTACGCTCGGCGGGGTTCAACCCGATGCTCGGCGGGGTTCAACCCGATGCGGAGTGCGGAGGAGGAATGCGGTCTCCGAAGCTGATCCCCAGCCGGCGGGCGGTTTTCATCAGATCGTGGTTCAGGTCGACCCGCTTCGGCTGACTCAGCGCCACTTCGATCGGGACCGTCACGATATTTGGCGATTGTAACGCAACCATGTGCCCCCACATGCCGTCTTCCACAGCCTGGACGGCCGCACCTCCGAACCGGGTCGCCAGTAACCGGTCATAGCCGGTGGGCATTCCGCCACGCTGCAGGTGGCCGAGCACAAGCGACCGGCACTCCTTTCCCGTCTGCTCCTGAATCTGGCGCGCGAGCCGCTCGGCCACGCCGCCGATCCGCTTCGCCTGCCCCGGCATTGATTCACCGAGCACCGACTCGGTGCCGCCCCTGGGATACGCGCCTTCGGCGGCGACCACGACGTCGAAAAACCGGCCGCGCTTTTCGCGCGCCATGATCGCCGCGCTGATGGTCGAGAGATCGTAGGGAATCTCCGGAATCAGAATCACGTGCGCCGCGCCTGCCACGCCGGAGTGCAGCGCGATGAACCCGGAGTGCCGTCCCATCACTTCCATCACGATCACGCGATCATGACTCTCGGCCGTCGTGTGGAGTTTGTCGATGGCCTCCATTGCGGTGTTTACCGCGGTGTCGAAACCGAATGTGCTGCTCGTGCCGCTCACATCGTTGTCGATCGTCTTCGGCACGCAGACGATGCGCATCCCCTTCGCCGTAAGTTTCTGCGCGATCGCGAGCGAGCCATCGCCGCCGATTGAGATGAGCGCGCCGATGCCGAGATTCCGCGCATTCTCTATCAGCTCGTCGGAGCGATCCACTTCCACGAAACTTCCGTCGGCCTGTCGCACCGGATACGAGAACGGGTTCCCCCGATTCGTTGTGCGGAGAATGGTGCCGCCGAGGTGGCCGATGCCGCGCACCTGGTCGCGCGTGAGCGGAATCACTTCGTCGTCGCCCAGCAGGCCGCCATAGCCCTTCTTGATTCCCAAGACGGTCCAGCCACGATCGATGGCGGTGAGCACCGCGGCGCGGATGACCGCGTTGAGTCCCGGCGCGTCGCCGCCGCCGGTGGAGATTGCGACTCTCATTTCGAGCGGGCGGCGTCGATGAGCCGAAGCACTTCACCCGGCTGCGCATGGCGGCCGAGCTTGGACTTCTCGAAGACCGGCATGCCGTCGAGCGTGACCTCGAACCGGCCGCCTCCGGAGGGATTCATCGTGATCTCAGCGCCGGGATGTCGTTCACGAATCGCAGCCGCCAAACTGACGGCACGGGGTTCGTACTTTCAGGCAGTGCAGTATTCGATGTCGATGCGCACGTGATGCTCCGTTCCGGTAACGAGTCGGAATATAGTCTCAAGCTTACGGCTTCAGAGCGGCGATCGCCGCATCGAGCGCGAGTTCCACCCAGCGGGCGTACTGCGCCGCAGCCGGATGCAGACCGTCTGAACCGGTCCAGTTGCCGTGCGGTTCCCGCGACGTGGGGGTCACGTCTACCCAGTGCGCACCGGCGACGAGAGTCTCCGCCCTTCCGACGGCGTTGAACCGGTCAATATCGACGGCGATTTTTGCGCGATCCCTTCCAGCGGCGAAGGGCGTCACGCCCCAGTCGGGAATCGAGAGCACGATCACGCGCGACGCCTTCCCGCCCGCGAACGCCACCGACTGCGCGAGCAGCGCCTTGAACTCGGCGCGATACTTCTCGGCGTCGCGGCCGCGATACTGGTTGTTGACGCCGATCAGCAGGCTGACGAGCGGGTACGGACCGCCCGGCGCCGCGATTTCGATTCCTGCCGCGAGTTCGTCCGTTGTCCACCCGGTGCGCGCAATGATTTCCGGGTCGCCGACATTCAGCTTTCGCGCGCGCAGCGCTTTTGCGAGCTGCACGGGCCAGCGCGAAGCGGAGTCGACATTCTCGCCGATCGTGTACGAATCACCGAGCGCAAGGAATCGCATCGCGCCCTCCCGCGCTCCCTGCGCAAACGCGGCCGCGGCGCTCATCGTGAGCGCTCCCGCGACCAGCACCGCGTGCCGCCATCGCATGCGCGCTCACTTCACCACGGCGACGCCGGTCGCGTTGGCCAGCCGCGCGATCGTCGTGTCGTGTTTGGCGAGCACCGTGCGCAGCGAATCGACGACGCTCTCGAGCGTCGCGTTCTCCGTGCGCAGCTCGTTGAGCTGGTCGCCGATGTCGCTGAATTGTTGCGCCTGCCGGGCCGCGTTCGCCGGACTCTGGACGCATCCCGCGATTGCCGCCGCCGCGATCGCGAACAGAGCGAGATGACGTGCGCGAATGTTCGTGGCCATGTGACGTTCTCCGGACGGTTTTCGCCGCGGGCTGAAACGATGCTGCACGCAACATTGCGATGACGCCCGCGCGTTGGCGGGAACGTATATCAGCAGCGACCCGTTCGGGAGCCGCTCATGCCGGATCTTCGCCGCGGCGCATCGCTCGCGGAATTGCTGATCACCCTTTCGATCCTCGGCGTTCTCACGTCGATCGCCGTGCCGCGCGCGTCGCAGCTCGCCGATCGCGTGAGCGTGAAGGGCGCTGCGCAAGACGTGGTGGCGACGATCGCGACCGCGCGCGCCGCGGCCGGCCGGCGCGGCGCGTATGCGTCCTTCGTGGCCGATCCGCGCACGGGGCAGTTAAGGGTGGTGAGCGGCGGCGAAGTTCTGCTCGTGCGCTATCTGGCCCAGACTCGCGGGGTGAAGATCGAGGCCTCGCGAGAGTCCGTCACGTTCGCGCCGGGCGGCCTCGGGTGGGGAGCAGCAAACACGACCGTGATCGTGAGCCGGGGGACGCGCTCGGATACGGTCGTGATGTCGAGATTGGGGCGGGTGCGAACTGCCTGGTGACTTATGTTCCGAAATCGTAGCCCGGAATCGAAATGCGCGGAATCGCCTGACCGATCACACGCTCGATCGACTTCACCATCGCGATCTCATCCGCACACATAAAGGTGTACGCATCGCCCGTCGTCGCCGCGCGGCCGGTGCGGCCAATGCGGTGCACGTAATCCTCTGCCTGCTGCGGGACATCGTAATTGATCACGTGCGAGATACCGGAGATATCGAGGCCGCGCTGCGCGATGTCCGTCGCGACGAGCACGCGAAGTTTTCCCTTCTTGAAATCTTCGAGCGCCTTGGTGCGCTGTCCCTGCGTCTTGTCAGCGTGCATCGCGCCGGCGTTGATCCCGGCCTTCTCCAGCGCCTTCACCACGCGATCGGCGCCGTGCTTGGTGCGCGTGAACACGAGCACGCTGTCCAGACTTTCCTTCTTTAGCAGCTCGACGAGAAGCGACGTCTTCTTGTCCTTGGGGCAGGGATAGACGAAATGCTGCACCGTTGTCGCGGCGCCTGAACGGCGGCCGACCTGCACCACCACTGGTTTGCGCAGATATTTGCGCGCGAGCGCTTCGACTTCGGGCGGCATCGTCGCGCTGAACAGGAGCGTCTGTCTGTACGAGTGCAGCTGCGCGACAATCCGGTTGATCTGTGGAGCGAAGCCCATGTCGAGCATGCGGTCCGCTTCGTCGAGCACCAGAATCTCGACTTCGTCGAGCACTACGTTTTGCTTTTCGAGATGGTCGAGCAGCCGTCCCGGCGTCGCGACGACCACGTCGACGCCTCCGCGCAGCGCCTTCACCTGCGGGTCGTAGCCCACGCCGCCATACACCGGAATCACACCGAGCCCGGAGTGCTTGCCGTATTTTCGGAAACTTTCCTCGACCTGCACGCACAGCTCGCGCGTCGGCGTGAGGATCAGCGAGCGGGTGCGTTTCGGCCCGCCGAGCAGCCGCTCGATAATCGGAATCACGAACGCGGCAGTCTTGCCGGTGCCGGTCATTGCGAGGCCGATGATATCGCGCCCCTTGAGCGCGAGCGGCACGGCCTGCGCCTGAATCGGCGTGGGACGCTGATAGCCAGCGTCGGAGAGCGCCTTGAGCATTGGCGCCGTGAGGCCGAGGTCGGCGAAACTGATGTCGATAGTGGCGGCTTCGGCGGCGGCGAGTGCGCCCCCCAGCGATGCTGCGGCGATTTCTTCCAGCGGGCCCGCGTCGTGCGCGGCGGCCGCCGCAGCCGCTGTGCGCGGCGTGCGTTTCGCGGCAGAACTCGCCGCTCTCTTCGTCTTCATCTCAACTCGTGTGGTTTGGCTCCGCGGTGAGCCAATGCCTCCGCGAATCGGAAGATCGGCTCGATGAGACCCGTGGCGCACCTGAAAGCAACGCGTGCGACCGGCCGGCCTATCTCATCTCCCTAAACCTAGCTACTCCAACTACAAATCAACAACCGCGCTACACCACAAACCATGGTTTTTCGCCCCAGGCCGTTTGGCCTTCGCTGTCAGTGAGATTCATCGAGGAAATCGAGAATCAGGCCGTTCACGTGATCGGGCACTTCTTCCATTACGACATGCCCCCCGCCCTCGATCCATTCGAGCTTCCCATGCTGCAGCGCGCGGACGAGCGGCTCGGGATTCCCCGGCTTCACGGTGTTATCGAGGGTACCGAAGACGATCATAGTCGGGGTCGCGATTTCGGCGAGTGCCTCCGGCCGCAGCAATCTCCAGTCGAACTCGCGCAGCATTTGCATCGCCGCCTGCACGACTGCGGGGAACTGCGTCGGCGCCCAGTACTCGTCTATGTCGCGCTCGGTGAACCAGCCGATCTTTCCGTAGACGCGGCGCTGCACGAGCTCGACGATTTCGCGCGGCACCAGCATCGTCGCGAGCGCCTCTGGAATTTTCGGAAGAAACGGCGCGAGATCGCGCGCCTGCGAGACCATGCCAAATCCCACCGGCCCGAAAAGCGCGAGCTTCGTCACGCGATGACGTCGCGCCAGCTCGAGCCCTATGCGCCCGCCCATGGACTGTGCGACAACAGCGGTGCGCTCGAGTCCGAGCGCGTCGAGCAGCGACGCGACGCTGTCCGCGAGCGAATCGAGCGAGTAGCTCCCTTTCTCGAGCGGTGCATCCGAAAGTCCGTGCCCGGGAAGGTCGGGCGCGTGCACGGCATAGCCTTCGGCGGCGAGCGCGGCGATGTTGTGGCGCCAGAGATATGCAGAGATCGCCCAGCCGTGAAGCAACAGAAGCGGGTTTCCGCCGGGTGGGCCCGCTTCGAGGACGCGAAGGCTCAGGCCGTTCGCCAGTGTCACCCGCCGCGCCGTGATGTCGGTGCGGCCGGCGGGAAACCACTGGTCCGGCGGAAGCCTGTTGCTCAGATGAGGTCGATCGGCCGTCCGCTCAAGCGCGCGATGAGGCCGATTCGGAACGTCATATCAGCCCAACGTTCGTCGCCTGCGCGAGATGGTTCGAGCGGATACGAGGACCAGACCCACGGATTGGAGCTGCGCGGCATCGCGAGTCCCTTGTGTGGATGCCAGACGCCGTCGCGGCCGCAGTCGTCGACGAACCGCTCGTACATTTTCGACCAATTGTCGTTGCGACGCAGAAATCCCAGGCGCGCCATCAGCTCGATCCACGCCAGCGCGGCGGGGACGTCGTCCTCCACCGCGTTGCGATGAGGCAGGCGATCGCCCATCACGAGCAGCGGCACCGAAACGATCTTCTTGCCGACGACCTGCATCTGTTCCTGACGCGGCAGCGGGCGCGTCAGCCAGCGATACAGCAGCTCCATGCCTTCGTAGTGCTCGCTCCGAAAAAGCGGCATGTGCGCGAGCATTTGGAGCGCATAAATCGATGGAGCGAAGGCGTCCGGAGAGAGAACCTGCCGGTTGCCGATTCGAATCCACGGCTTGGCGCCGACCGGCGACTTGAGGAACTCCATCATCCGGTCGAGCGTGCGTCGCGCCGCGCCGCGCAAGCGCGGATCGGCTTCGAAACCAGCCTGCGCGAGCGCAGCGCCGGCGGCTTCGCGAAGCGTCTGTCGCGCCATGAGGCGCATTTCTTCTTCGAATTTTGTTTTCGCGCCCGGATTCGGCGCGAACTCGAAGAGCAGCGCTGGATCGTCGTCTTCGGCGAGCAGACGGAACAGGATGCGGCGCGCCTGATAAACCGGCGGCGAATCCTTGTCCCAGCCGTACTCGAGCATGCGGCGAACCGCGTGCACCGTGCCGACATCCTCGAATCCTTCCGAGCGCGCCGACGGCGCCGTGAGCATCGCGTCGTTCCAGACGCCGTCACCGGACTGGCTCAGCGCGAGTTCGAGCGCCGGCTTGAACGTGTACGGCAGATACTGGAAGTCAGGTGAAACTCGCGACCCCAGCTTGGCCACATCGATGGTGGCGCGATACTGTATTGGTGCTGACGCATGCTCCAGGAGCCAGCCAAGCGGGAACTTCACCGCCGATAGTGCGGGGGGCGGGGCCGGGAACGTGGAAACAATCGGAATGCTGGGTGCGGTCAAATTGAGACGCCAGTTGCTAAGTCGTTGTCAAACAATGCGATCTGAGGCTACGAAGCGCATGCGGATGCAGCGAACCTAAGGATATCATTTTCGTCACGGAACGCTAGGGCAAAACCGCGGGTTTCGGTTGCGAATTTGTTGGTTCTGAACTGGAATTCGAGCAGTCCGTGCGCTTGTCGCGCCCTCGCACCGGACCCATCTTGCCGCGATGCGCGGCGAGTTTGTCGACCTCGGTGTCACGCGACTCTACTACTACGCCGCGGGCACGCGAGGCGCAGGAGAGCCGGTCATTTTTCTGCACGGATTTCCATCGTGCTCGCATCTGTGGCACGGCGTCGTGCGCGAGATGCCCGAGGGACACCGGCTGGTGGTGGTGGATCTTCTCGGATTCGGAAAAAGCGATCGGCCGGGACTCGCGACTCTCAGCGCTGTCGCGCATGCAGATCGCGTGCGCCTTCTCATGGACGACCTCGGGATCGGCGCTGCCTGCATCGTCGGACACGGTGCGGGCGGCGCAGTCGCGCAAGCGCTTGCACTGAGCGCTCCCGCGCGGGTGACGCGGCTCTGTCTCGTGAACAGCACGGCGTTTGACGCGTGGCCGCGGGGCGCGGCGCGGTTCGCGCAGTTCGTGGCGTCGATCGCTCCAATCGGACGCGCACTCGGCGCGCCGCTGCTCGCTGGACTCGTGCACGGCTCGCTCCTCAAAGGCTTCGCCGACGAAGAAGCGGGCCGGCACGCGCTCGATAATTATTTGCGCGCGTACACGATGCGGCTCGGCGTGGATGCGCTGGTGCAGCAGCTTCGCGCGATGCGCGACCCAACGGT
>JANYIJ010000246.1 GCA_025362095.1 Gemmatimonadota bacterium
AGGCCGCTGATGAACAGCGCTCGCTGGCCGGACGTCGGGCCGGCGGCTTCCTCCGGCGTGGACTTCGCGGCGCGATGCACGCGGGCTCGCCATTCGTAGAGGGCGACGAGCGCGGCGATCCCGGCCACGGTGCTCCAGTGCACCGAAAAATCGCGCCAGCTGATGCGGGCGGCGGGGTGCAGGAGGGCGGGGAACGGCAGGAATCGGTGCATTTCTACGAATGTACTATAAAACGAGTTTACTGTTTTCTGTTGGTGGTTAATCAAGGTATGAAATCAGCCCGGGCCACGAACCGGTTCGACTTGGTTCGTGGCCCGGGCTGATGCGTAAACCGTAGTTGACCGGCCAACAGTAAGTGGTCAACGGTCCACTCGACGTATGTCTTTTCCTACTGCGGAATCGCCTGATGCGAGAACAACGCGAACAGCGCGAGCAGCGTCGATATCGCGATGATCAGTGGGCCGGTGAACAGCGCCCTGAACAGCTTGTGATCGTACTTGAGATGCATGTAGAACATCACCACGATGATGAACTTCGTGGCCGAGAGCACGAGCAGCAGTGGCGCGTACATCGGACTCTTCGAGAACGGCGTGTAGTAGATCCACACCTCGAAGACCGTGATGACCGTCAGCCAAAGCGCCACCCACTTGTACTGCTTCCAGGTCGGGTGCTCGTGCTGGTGATCGGCGTGCGGAGCGTGATCGTTCATGAATCGATGCTCAGGCGATGAGGTAAACGAGTGTGAAGATCGCGATCCAGACGACGTCGACGAAGTGCCAGTACAGGGCGCAGATATCGACCAGCAGCGCGTCTTTCGGCGTGAGCCCGCGCTTGATGTCGATCGAGAGCAATGTGAGCAGCCAGAGAACGCCGGCCGTCACGTGTGCGCCGTGGAATCCTGTCAGCGTGAAGAACGACGAGCCGAACAGATTCGTCTTGATCGTCAGCCCCTCGTGCACGAACGACGTGAACTCGAACGCCTGATATCCGAGGAACGTCGCGCCGAGAACGGCGGTGGCGGCGAGCCAGAACTTCGAGTTGCCCTTGATCGTGCCGACGTAGCCCGGCTTCCCGCGACTCTCGACGGCGTCGAGCGCCATCACCATCGCGAGCGACGACATCAGCAGCACGAACGTCGACTGCGACGTGACGGGAATGTTGAGAATGGGCTTGAAAATCTGGCCGGACGGCGAGGTCCAAGCCTCATGAGGGAACGGTCCGACAATCGACTTTCCCTTGTAGATCAGGTACGTCGAAATGAGTGATGCGAACAGCATGCACTCCGATCCGATGAACGCCCAGATCGCGACTTTCCGGTTGTCGAGACCGGTGGTCGTGTAGTGCGTGTGCTCGTGTGATTCGTGCGCGACGGCGGATGCCAAGGAAGTCGTCTCCGTTCTATTCGAGAGGGCTGGTGAGCCAGGCATACAGCGTCCCGACGAACAGGGCTGCGCTGCCGATGGTGATCGTCATGGCGACTGCGAACTGGTCCTTATGCATGAAGAGCAACCCGCTGAACATCGTCACGAGCGCAGCCGCTGCGATCAGCGGCTTCACGGTGTTGAACGGCATCGGAATGCCGAGCTCGGCGGCGGTCTTGTGTCCGGTCTCCTCGTGCACTGGAACGGCGTGCGCGTCGGTGATCGTCATGATGTCGGGCGCCGAATGTGCGATGCCGGCCGTGCGCTCGGGATGTTTGAGATCCCACAGCGGATAGCGCGATGTCACCACCGGGATCTCGGCGAAGTTGTAGTCCGGCGGCGGCGATGGGATCGACCACTCGAGCGTGCCCGCGCCCCATGCATCGTTCGGCGCGATCGCGCCGCTCTTGCGGCTCTTCAGGAAGTTGATGACGAAGATCAGCGTGGAGAGGATGAGCATCGCCGTGCCGATCGACGAGATCAGGTTGAACGTGTCCCAGCCCTGACCAGCGTCGTACGTATAGATGCGGCGCGGCATGCCGAGCATTCCGCTGAAGTGCATCGGGAAGAACGTGAGGTTCATCGCGATGAACGTCGTCCAGAAATGCCACGTGCCCATCGTCTCGCTCATGTAGCGGCCGGTGATCTTTGGGAAGTAGAAGTAAATGCCCCCGAGGATTCCCATGATCGAGCCGCCGAACAGCACGTAGTGGAAGTGCGCTACCACGAAGTACGTGTCCGTCTGCTGAAGGTCGGCCGGCGGCGACGAGTGCATGACGCCGGAGATACCACCGATGGTAAACAGCGCGATCAGGCCGATGGCGAATTTCATCGGTGCCGCGAAGCGGATCTGTCCGCCCCACATCGTCGCAATCCAGTTGAAGATCTTCACGCCGGTGGGGACGCCGATGAGCATCGTCGTCAGCGCAAACACCGTGTCCGCCGTCGCGCCCATGCCGACCGCGAACATGTGGTGCGCCCATACGCCGAAGCCGAGGAAGCCGATCATGATGCCCGAGTAAATCACGACGTTGTAGCCGAACAGCGGCTTGCGTGAGAACGTGGGCAGAATTTCAGATACGAGGCCGAATGCGGGAAGAATTAAGATGTACACCTCGGGATGTCCGAACACCCAGAAGAGGTGCTGCCAGAGGAGCGGGTCAGCGCCCGCCGCGATCTCGTAGAACTGCGTGCCGAAGAAGCGATCGAACAGCAGAAACACGAGCGCGATCGTGATCGCCGGGAACGCGAGGATCAGCAGGAACTGCACGACGAACGACATCCAGGTGAACACCGGCATGCGCATGAGCGTCATGCCAGGCGCGCGCATGTTGATGATCGTCGTGATGAAGTTGAACGCCGCGGCGAGCGAGCTGATGCCGAGGATCTGCAGGCCCATCACCCAGAAGTCGATGTTCAGTCCGGACGAATACGGCATGGTGGTGAGCGGCGCATAGCCGAACCAGCCACCGTTCGGCGCGTTGCCGAAGAAGATCGGAACCGTCATGAACGTTCCGCCGAGCACGTACACCCAGTAGCTGAATGCGTTGAGTCGCGGGAACGCGACGTCGCGCGCACCGATCTGCAGCGGGATCAGGAAGTTGAAGAACGCGGCTGAGAGCGGCATGATGGCCAGGAAGACCATCGTGGTGCCGTGCATCGTGAACAGCTGATTGTACTGCTCGGCCGTGACGATGTGCTGGTTCGGCAGCGCGAGCTGCCAGCGGATCATGCCGGCTTCGAGTCCGCCGAACAGGAAGAAGAACAGGGCGGTGTAGAGGTAGAGCGCGCCGATCCGTTTGTGATCGACCGTCGTGATCCAGCTCCAGATGCCCGTTTGCCCGTACGACGCGGCCGCTGGCGGCGCGAACGTGGGAGTGGCGGCTGTGGTGGCCATTCTGTGCGTCTCCCCCGACTACTTGAGTGACAACAGATACGCGACGATGTCGGCGATCTGCCGGTCGTCGAGTCCTGTCGTGCGTTTCGATTTCATGGACGGCGCGTATTCGCCGTTGCCGAGCGTGGTCATCAGTGACCCTGGCTTCATGTGCTCGGCGTTCTTGATCCACCGCGCGAGCGTCTTCGCGTCGGACCTGAACACGCCGCCGGCAAAGGTGTGTCGCGTGGCGAAATGCGTGAGGTTCGGCGCCTTCGCCCCGTCGTCATTGAACATCTGCTTGCCGCCGACCATGTACTCGCCCTTGATGATGTGGCAGGTGAGGCAAGGAACTGTTCCCATATTCGCGATGTTCGCGACCAGATCGTGTCCGCGCGCGGCGTCGCCCTGTGCGAGCAGCGCGTCGTCGAACTTCACTTCACGATCGCCCACCGGCATCGGGGTTTGCGGAAGCGTATGCGCGGGCATTTTGTCGAGTGGGAACTCGTAGCCCTCGGCGGTCGGTGTGAAAACCGGGGCTGCCGCAGGCTTTGCGGTTGCCGGCTTCGTGGCGGCGGAAGCGACCTTTACCGCAACTGCAGGAGTGGCTGGCGCGGGTGCCGCGACCGGCGACAGCGCCGCCTGTTCCTTCTGATGAGCGGCCCATTTATCGAAATCGGCCGGCGACACTGTGTAGACGTGGAAGCGCATGTTCGCGTGCGACGATCCGCAGTATTCGGTGCAGAAGCCGTTGAACACGCTGCCGGCGAGGCTCGAATCCGGCGTGAACCAGATGTAGTTCGTGCGGTTCGCGATGACGTCACGCTTGCCGCCGAGTTGCGGCGTCCAGAACGAATGGATGACGTCGCGCGAGTTGAGCTGGAAGTTCGCGGTCCGGCCGGCGGGGAGATACAGCTCGTTCGCGGTGACGACGCCGTACTGCGGATACCGGAACTCCCACCACCACTGGTGGCCGATGACCTGCACCTGAATCGAGCTCGCCGACGCCTTGGCTTCGGTCTTCCAGATCGCGTCGACCGTCGGGACGGCGATCATCGCGAGGATGATGACCGGGACGATCGTCCAAGTGATCTCGAGGGTCGAGTTGCCGTGCGTCTGCTTGGGCTCGGGAGCGCCCTCGCGTTTGCGGAACTTGATGATCGTGTAGATGAGGAGGCCTTCCACGAGCACGAAGACGATCGTGCCGAGCAGCAGCAGCCGGTTCCACAGGCCGTCGATGATCGTGTTGAAGTCGGTCAGATGTGTGAACGTGGAGTTCGGGTACTGCTCTCCACAGGCAGCAATCGCCAGTGCGCCTGCGACCAGAATCAGGGCGGAGGCGAGCCGGCGCGGACGCTTACGGGGCATTACGAGTAATCCTGTCGTTTCTGGGAGAAGCGATGGCAGGGGCGGGGGGCTCAAAACGGTCAAAAACGTAACGGGGAAAAGGTATTGGGCAGAGCAGGGGTGAGCAACAGCGGAACGCTCACAGCACGGGGCTCAGTCGTCGGCCATTACGATATCGACGGAGTGGTCTTTCTTGACTTTGCTCGCGGCGATGTCCATGGCCGTGCGGATCTGGGCGACCGACTCGCGCAGTGTGCGCAGGCGGACGATTTCGCTCCCGCCGCGGCCGGCTGCGAGAATCATGGAAGCGAACATGTCCGCGATCATGCCGAACTGACCCTTGAGCTGCCCCTGAAGGGCGCCAGCAAGACGCTTGATCTGGTTCGGGAAGATTCCCACCGAACCGCCGCCCTTCACCTCGACGCCCATACGCTCGACCATGCTGTGGATTTGAGTCAGCGACATCTGCGCTTCCTCGAGCGTCTTCATTTTCTGCGTTCCCGCGCCATCCAATTTCTGCGCCGCCATCTCGCTCCCCCTCGATAGTCCGTCCCCGTTCGCTGCTATCTTCAAAAGGTACCGTGACGAGCACCGACGCGCTCTTTCTCCCCGATGCGCAGATCAAGGCTGATCGCTTCGATCTGTCGAGCATCACGCTCCCGCCGCTTCTCAGGCCGGCGGCGAGGCGATCGGTGCTCGACATTACCGAGTTCTACGGCGAGACAACGGGCGGGATCCGCACCTATCTCCGCGAGAAGACGCGCTACGTGGAGGCGCATCCGCAGTTCAAACAGACGCTCGTGCTTCCCGGCCCGCGCGACGCACTCTCGCAAAGCGACGGCGTCCGCTGCTACCGGCTGCAGGGGCCGCGCGTGCCGACGCAGGATCCGTATCGCTTCATGCTCGCGACGCGCACGAACCGGCGTATCGCACTGCACGAGCGTCCGGATGTCATCGAGGTCGGCAGTCCCGGGTTCGTGCCGTGGATCGTGCGGCTCGCTGCGCGCGGTCTCGACATTCCGGCAGTGGCGTTCTATCACAGCAATTTTCCCCGGGTCTTCTCGCCGTTCCCGGAGCGCGCGAACGCGTTTGGCCGTGCGATGTACGATCTCGCGTCGCGCTATGCGCGCGTGATCGACGAGCATTTCGCGCACACGATCGTCTGTTCGGAGTTCGTCGCAAGCGATTTGCGCGCGAACGGGATCGACCGCGTCACAAAAATTCCGCTGGGTGTCGACCTCGCGCACTATCACCCATCGCGGCGCGCGAAGCGGAGCGAGGTGCGCCAGGGCTACGGACTGCCCGAGGGTCCTGTGGCCGCGTTCGTGGGCCGCTTCGCGCAGGAGAAAGAGCTCAACGTGCTGCTCGCCGGATGGGCAGCGGTGCACCGCCGCACCGGCGCGCACCTCGCGCTGATCGGCGACGGTCCGATGCGATCAAAGCTCGTCGCGCAAGCCGACGGCGCGCCCTGGGCACGATTCCTCCCGTATGAGAGCGACAGGGATCGGCTTGCTGATCTGCTCGCCGCAATCGACCTGTTCGTCGCGCCCAGCTCGAACGAAACGTTCGGACTCGCGCCGCTCGAGGCGCTCGCGAGTGGAACGCCGGTGCTCTCGGCAGACCGCGGCGGGATCAGCGAGCAGGTGGAGACGAGCGGCGCCGGCGGGCGGTTCACGTCGGGAGACTCGCGGTCGCTGGCGGACGCGGCGATACGACTCCTGCAGTCGGATCTCGTCGCGCTCGGTGCGAAGGGGCGCGCGTATGCGGAGCATGATCACTCGTGGGAGTCCGTGTTCGACCGGATCTTTGCGCTGTACGATTCGGTCCTGCGGAAGTAAACCGTGCGTGAACTGCTGATCACGATTCACGACGTCGCACCCGCGTTGATGCCGCGGGTGGAGACGATTTGGCGGCTGTGTGAGTCGCGGGGTGTCGTGCCGGGGCTGCTCGTGGTTCCCGACTGGCACGGTGAAACGGCGATGGAGAGCGATCCGAACTTCGTGGATTGGCTGCGCGCGCGCGCCGCCGAGGGCGCGGAAGTTTTTCTGCATGGTGAGCGGCACGATGAAGTTGGATCGCCGAGAACATTTGGCGATGAACTTCGCGCGTTCGGGAAAACGAACAACGAAGGAGAGTTTCTCACGCTCGACTACGCCGCGGCGCGTGGGCGGATTGATCGCGGGGTGTCACGACTGCGCGCGATAGGACTCGAACCGATTGGATTCGTCCCGCCCGCATGGTTGGCGAAACCGGACACGCATCGCGCCGCTCGCGACGCCGGGCTCCGCGTGAGCGAGGATGACGGCGCCGTGTATGTGCACACGCCGGCGAAAATTATTTCGTCGCCTGTGATCCGCTGGAGCGGACGCGGCACAGTTCGCGCGTACGGATCCGTCTTTTTCGAACGATGGCGCTGGTGGTTTCAGCGCGGCGAGCAGGTGATGCGTCTCGCGCTGCACCCGGGCGATCTCGCGCACCCGGCTACCGCGGCATCGATCGAAACTGCGCTGGACGCGTGGCTTTCCGTGCGGGCGCAGACTTTTTATCGTGCCCTAGGCATTTAAAAACAATAAATTTGCCGCAGGTTCACGCGGAAACGCGCAGGTGGTTGAGCGCGAGGGTAACGATCTGCGTAACACCTGCGAAGACCTGCGGCAAATTTTCCTTTTTCTCTCGAATCGCCACGACGGACCTGCGGCAATCCCTTTCCTGTCCGAAAGCATAGTCCCGCGGTAGAATTCCAGATCGTCCAACGAGCACGGAGAACAAAGCATGGATTCCCGCCGAAAATTCCTCGAAAGATCCGCGACCCTCGCCGCACTAGGCTTTCTGCCGCGCCAGATCAGCGCCGAAGAATGGCTCGCCGAGCGCGACCGCTCGAGACTCGCGAAGCCGAAGAACTTCAAGGGAAAAGCGTGCGTAATCAGCGCGGCGAACGGCTTCACAGATAAGCCGATGGGGATCAAGATCGCGTATGACAAAATCGTGGCGGGCGAAGACACGCTCGACGCAATCATCGCCGGCGTGAACTGCCCCGAGCTCGATCCCAACGATCAATCGGTGGGAATCGGCGGACTTCCGAACGCTGAGGGCGTGGTGCAACTCGACGCCAGCTGCATGCACGGTCCCACCAAGCGCGCGGGATCCGTTGCCGGACTCGAAGGCATCGCAACGCCGTCGAATGTCGCGAAGGCGGTGATGGACTACACCGATCACGTGATGCTCGTCGGTCAGGACGCCAAACGATTCGCGCTCGCGATGGGATTCAAAGAGCAGAATCTCCTCACCGAGAAGTCCAAAGCCGACTGGGAAAAGTGGAAGGCCACGCGAAAGTACGAACCGTGGACCGATCCCAAGGCGAAAGCCGATTGGCTGCGTTACAACGCGTCGAAGGGAAACAAGGCCGAAGTTCCAGAGATGGACTACGACGGCGAAGTGAACTGGACGCACGGCACGATCAACATGGACGCCGTGAACGCGGCAGGTGACGTGAGTTCGGTGACGACCACGAGCGGAATTTCCTGGAAAATTCCCGGCCGCATCGGCGACTCGCCGATCATCGGGGCGGGGCAGTACACCGATAACTCCGTGGGCGCAGCCGGCTCCACCGGACGCGGCGAATCGAACATCATGGTGTGCGGCGCGTTTCTCGCCGTGGAGTTCATGCGCCAGGGAATGGCACCGCAGGCCGCGCTCATGAAAACGATGGAGCGCGTGATCGAACACTCGGAAAAGCGCCTGCTCGCGCCGAACGGCAGGCCGCTTTTCGGCCTCACGTTTTATGCGCTCACGAAGGACGGCCGCTACGCCGGCGCCGCCGCATACGAGGGCACCAAGTTCGCCGTATGCGATGAGAAAGGGCCGCGGCTCGAAGACTGCGCGTACCTCTTCAAGGCGTCCGAGGACCCGAATCGGAAGAAGTGAGCCTCGCGTGAGTCAGCAAGAAGACAACGAGCTCAAACGACTTCAGCGCCGCATCACGTTCGCGGCCCTGATGCTGGCGGGCGTGTTCGTCATCGGTGTCGTCGGCTATCACGTGATCGGCGGGCCGGAACACAGCTGGCTCGACGCGATCTACATGACGACGGTGGTGCTCACCACCACCGGTATTCGCGAAGTGGTGCCCACGACATCGACGGCCGGCGCGATCTTCACCACGGCGCTCTTGCTCTTCGGAGCGACCGCGGCCGTATACACGCTCTCGATGATCACCGCTTTCGTTGTCGAAGGCGACATGACGAAGGGATTCAGGAGACGCCGCATGCAAAAACGAATCGACTCGATGCAGGGCCACTTCATCGTGTGCGGCGCCGGCCAGACCGGCACCTCGGTGCTCCGCGAACTCACGCTGACAGATCGAGAGTGCGTCGTGATCGAGCACAGCCACGAGCACATTTCTGAACTGTCCCATGCATTTCCCGCGGTCGCGGTGCTGCACGGCGATTGCTCCGACGACGAGACTCTCACCAGGGCCGGCGTACAGCGTGCCGCCGGAATCGTCATCTGCACCGATGACGACAAAAACGCGCTCGTGACCACTGTGCTTGCGCGTCAACTTTGTCCAACAATTCGCGTCGTCGCGCGCGCGACCAACGACAAGGCTGCGTCGCGACTCCGCCAGGCCGGCGCCGATGGCGTGGTGTCTCCGGCGCAGATCGGCGGCATGCGGCTCGCGAGCGAACTCATCCGGCCGAGCGTCGTCGGGTTTCTCGACCAGATGTTGCGCGACACCAACAAGAACCTGCGCTTGGAAGACGTGCCGGTGACGAGCGGCAGCCCGCTCGCGGGACAGGACGTTGCGTCGCTGAAGCTGCACGAATATGGCACGGGCCTGCTGCTGCTCGCGGTGCGCACGGGCGAGGGCGAATACATGTTCAATCCGCCCGCCGCCACGCGCGTTCAGCCCGGGAGCTTCCTCATTGCGATGGGCGATCCTGTTTCCGTGCAGCACCTGCGCGCCGTCGCGGCTCCAGAGAGCGTTACGGCTTAGGCGGCGGTGTCACGCTGCCGCGGCGCGGCGTGTGATCGAGCTGAAAGAGTCCAGCTACCGCGAGGCGCGCGATCGAATCGGTCAGCGATGCCGCAGCGCCCGCCGGGGCGGAGATATTCACCGATTGGATCCGCGACTGCGATGTCGCATCGAACAGCGAAACCATCACTCGCACCGAATCGTCCCGCGCCGACATCACGCGAATCGAGACGTTCATGTCTCCGCCGAGCGCTTGCATGACGGAATCGCGATTGCGAGAGCGCTGGAGCATCGCGGCGGTCGAGTCGCGGTTGACGAGCACGTAACGCGGATTTCCTGCGAGCTGTTTGCGCACGGCATCCATCACCTGCGTGCCTATGCCCTGCAGTTCGGGATGCCGTGAGTCCGCCGGCGGATCCGCCACGATCACATGTCGCGTCGTCATCGGATTCACGAGGTTCGACATCGTGCGCGCAGACCGGACGATCGAGTCGATGTGCTCGCGCGTCATGCCCGAAAAATCCGCGCCGCGTAAGCCGGGAAAACGCCCGCGTCCCTGCGAGCCCTG
>JANYIJ010000177.1 GCA_025362095.1 Gemmatimonadota bacterium
CGAGCGCGGCCCTCTTGTTGTTTCGGGCTTCGGGCTTCGGGCTTCGGGCTTCGGGCTTCGGGCTTCGGTCTTCGGTCTTCGGTCTTCGGTCAGAAAGCGGCGAGCTCTCCCCCGCACCGCTCACAGTACCACTCCGTCGGATAGTTCAGCGTGCCGCACTCCTGGCACTTCAGCGATTTCTGCGCTTCCGCCGAGCGCGGCGTCGCCTGACCGAACGTCCCCGACGGACGAATCGGTCTCCGGTCGTCGGTGCCGCGCGGGCCCGACGGATCCTCGGGTATTTCCGGCTCCGCGAATAGCTCCGGCGAGGACCGTCGTGGCGCCGGCACGGGCGCTTCGACGACCGGTTCCGGCGCATCGTGCGGAGCGGTCGCGGCCTCTCTGATCGGCGCGAGCGGCACCGACGGCCGCTTTTCGATCGGCGCAACCGGCACGCTCGCCGGGACGCTCATCGGAACGCTGGCACGCACAGACATGCGATCAGCCGCTGGCGGCTCCGCGACGACGGGCGCCGGTGTGTTCGAGTACGGCGTGCTGCGGCCGAGTACCGAACGCAAAAATGCAATGTCGTCGACGTCGCGCTTTGGCTCGCCGTTGTCCGAAGGTTCCGCCTCGTTGAGCAACGCGCGCAACGTGTCGAGCTCCCGCTGCACGCTGTCGCGCTCGCCGGTGAGATCCGCGATCGCGCCGTCGAGCTTGCCGCGCAGCTTGTCCCATTCCTTGCCCGCGAACTCGCCGACGGCCGCGCGCAGTTCCGCTTCGGCGCGCTCGTCGGTGCGCTCGCTGATCTGCTTCTCCTGACGCGCGAGCGATTCCTCGAGCTCCGTCGCAAGCGCGTGCACCGCGCCCGATTCCGACGAAAGTTTCTGCTGCGCTTCCAAGAGCCGCGCCGAATAGTCGCCATGCACTTTCACGAACACGTGGTTCGGCGTGCTCTCCTTGCGCTGCTCGAGCTGCACGAGCCACTGCTCATACTTTCGCCGCTCGGCGAGCAGTCCTTCGATTTCCTGAATCTGTTTTGTGCGCGCGTCGGCCATCAGTGCGATCTCCCCTTCACCTGGCGCGCCACGAGCAGAATGCGCGCGGCGTGCTCGAGACTTTCCATGCGTTGGTGCGCCACCAGCAGCGACGCGCCCACACTCACCGCGCCGTGATACTGCAGCAGCACGACGTCGTACGACCTCAGCGACTTCGCGGCGAGATCCGCGAGCGCCCGCGAGCCAGGCTGCTCGTACGCCACCAGCGGAACCGTGCCCACACCGTACTTCAATTCAGCAAGCAGCGGATGCTCGATCGTCTCACCCGCCACCGAAAATCCAATCGCCACCGGCGGATGCGCATGAACGACCGCGCGAATGTCCGGCCGTATCGCATACGCGGCGAAGTGCACTTCCACCTCGCTGGATTCCTGACCCTTGCCCTTCGACGACGCGCCGTGCTCCGGATGCAGTTCCAGCTCGATCAAATCCGAAGGCCGAACATCGACCTTCGACATCGCGGCGGGTGTCACGAGCATCCGGTCTTCCTTCACGCGCACCGACACGTTGCCGTCCTGTCCCGCGATCAATCCGAAATGATACAGCCGCCGGCAAACTTCGACGATCTCTCGTCGGGCGTGTGCAACACCGCCAATGACGCGCGTGGGCACCCTACCCCTTCACGGTATGGACGATCTTCCCGTCCACGAGGACACATGCCACGGCGCCCGTGAGCGTCCGCCCTGAATACGGCGTATTCCGCCCCTTGGTCAAGAACTTCGAAGGCTCCACTGTCCACTCACGATGAGGATCGAACACCGTGACATCCGCCGCCCCGCCTTTGCGAAGCGACCCACCCGGCAAATGAAAAAGCTTCGCCGGGGCGCACGACATTTTGTCGATCAGCGTCGAGAGTGAAATAATTCCAGGCTTCACCAGCCACGTGATGTTCACGGCGAGCGCCGTCTCGAATCCAACGATCCCGTTCGGCGCGTCGGCGAACTCGCGTTCTTTTTCATCGTAGTGGTGTGGCGCGTGATCCGTCGCGATCACGTCAATCGTGCCGTCCTTCACGGCCTGCTGCAGCGCGTCGACGTCGTCGGCCGAGCGCAGCGGCGGGTTCATCTTGGCGTGCGTGTCGTAGCCCTCGCATTCATCTTCAGTGAGCGAGAGATGATGCGGGCACACCTCCGCGGTCACGCGGATGTTGCGGTCCTTTCCCCAGCGAATGAGCTCCACCGATCCGCGCGTGCTCATGTGACAGAGATGCACGTGCCCGCCGGTGCGCCGCGCGAGGAGAATGTCGCGGATCGCCATGATCTCCTCGGCCTCGCTCGGAATGCCCTTGAGCCCGAGGCGCGCGGACACGAGTCCTTCGTTCATCGCGCCGCCCTCGGCGAGTGTCGGGTCTTCGCAGTGATCCGCGACGGGAATGCCGAACGTGCGCGCGTACTCGAGCGCGGTGCGCATAAGCTGCGCACTGACCACTGGCTTGCCGTCATCACTCACCGCGATCGCGCCGGCCCCGACCATCTCGCCGAACTCGGCGAGCCGCTCGCCTTTTTCTCCGATGGAGATTGCGCCGATCGGATACACGCGCGCCGCGTTCGCCGCCTTCCCCTGTTTGAGGACGAACCCGACGGCCGCCTGATTGTCGGTCACGGGATCGGTGTTCGGCATGGCACACACCGCGGTGAATCCGCCCGCCGCCGCCGCGCGCGCGCCCGTCGCGATCGTCTCGACGTCCTCCCGGCCCGGCTCGCGCAGATGACAGTGCACGTCGATGAATCCGGGCGCGACCACCTGCCCCACACAGTCAATCACCGTCGCGTCCGAGGGCGCGCCAATCGTTCCGCCGACGCTCTCGATTTTTCCATCGCGAATGAGAAGATCGCCAACGCCATCGAGCTTCGACGATGGGTCCACGAGCCGGCCGCCCTTCAGCAGCACATCGCGGTGCGCGCTCACGCGGAGCCCTTCGCCGCCTCGGCGAGCTGCGGAGTGTTTCCAGAGAGCAGATAGAGCACCGCCATGCGCACGGCGACGCCGTTGGTGACCTGATTGAGGATCACGCTGTGCGGCCCGTCGGCCACATCGGAGTCGATTTCGACGCCACGATTCATTGGTCCCGGATGCAGGATGAGAACGTCGCGCGGCGCGCGATCGAGCCGCTCGCGCGTGACGCCGAAGACGCGGTTGTATTCGCGCAGCGACGGGATGTACCCGGCCTGCATGCGCTCGAGCTGAAGGCGCAGCACGTTGAGCGCGTCGGCCCACTCGATCGCCGCCTCGATGCGATCGAATACGGTCACGCCCATTTCTTCGATCGCGTTCGGCAGCAGCGAGCGCGGCCCGCAGACGGCGACATCGGCGCCGAGCTTCGCGAGGCCCCAGATGTTCGACCGTGCGACGCGCGAGTGCAGCACGTCGCCGCAGAGGCAGATCTTCTTGCCTTTGAGAGTGCCGAAGTGATCGCGCAGCGTGAGCAAGTCGAGCAGGCCCTGCGTGGGATGCTCGTGCGTGCCGTCGCCGGCGTTGATCACGTTCGACTCGATCCGCTCGGCGAGGAACCGCGCGGCCCCCGATGCCGGATGCCGGATCACGACCATGTCGATCCGCATCGCCTCGAGATTTCGCGCGGTGTCGACGAGCGTCTCGCCCTTCGACACGCTCGATCCTGTCGATGCAACGTTCACCGTGTCGGCCGACATTCGCTTTTCGGCGAACTCAAACGAGATGCGCGTGCGCGTGCTCGCTTCGAAGAAGAGATTGACGATCGTCGCGCCGCGCAGTGTGGGGACCTTCTTGATTGTGCGCTCGGAGATTTCTTTGAGCGGAACTGCGGTGTCGAGAACGAGATTGATCTGCTCGGCCGTGAGCTGCTCCAACCCGAGCAGGTCCTTGCCGAGCGGGGAGCTCAAGACGCGCCTCCGCTGGTGAGGACGACTTCGTCCTTGCCGTCTAGCTCCTGCACGAGCACGTCGACTCTCGAGCCTGGCGGCGGATCGACCTTCGTGCCGACGACATCCGGTTGAATCGGCAACTCGCGTCCGCCGCGATCTATGAGAACCGCCAGCCCAACTCTGGCGGGTCGGCCAAAGTCGGCGAGTTCATCGAGCGCCGCGCGAATCGTGCGGCCGGTGAAGAGTACGTCATCGACGATGACGACATGCTTGCCGTCGAGCGGGACCGGGAGCACCGTCTTCCCCACCACAGGACGCGGGCCGACGGTCTGCAGGTCGTCGCGATACAGCGTGATGTCGAGGGCGCCGAGAGGAACGCGCGAGCCCTCGGACGATTCGATGCGAGCCGCGATGCGTTCCGCGATCTGCACGCCGCGGCGCTGGATTCCGACGATAACGAGGCCTTCGATGCCATCGTTTCGCTCAACGATTTCGTCTGCCATGCGAGTCACCGTGCGCTCGAAGGCGCGGGCGCTCAAGACGATCGACGTGGATTTAGTCATGTCGAGAGTGGAATATGACCACCGCGCGGCATGAAATGAAGCGGAAGGGACTTTTTTCCTTTACGGCGTGACTGATTTTCCCCCTCACACCTCACTGCTGGCCCAGTTGCGTGCCCCTCCACCCCCGGCGACTTTTCTCCCGATGGAAAGCCCCCACCTCACCCTCGTCGTCCCCTGCTACAACGGTGAGGACCGGCTCCCTGCGGCCTTGGCGCAGCTCTCGGCGTTCCTCGCGTTCCAGCCGTACTCGTCAGAGTTGCTGCTCGTGGACGACTGCAGCGCCGAACCTGCGGCGAAGGTCCTTCGAGAATACGCGGCGTCGCGTCCGGGCGTCACGCTGATTCGCAACGAGAAAAACCTCGGCAAGGGAAAGAGCGTGGGACGCGGTCTGCTCGCGGGTCGCGGCAAGTATCGCGTGTTCACCGATGCCGACCTCGCATACCCGCCAGAAGAGGTGAACAAGATCTTGCGCGATCTCGAGGCGGGCGCGGACGTCGCGATTGCCTGCCGCGTGCTGCAGGACTCGCGCTACCTGATGAGCCCGACCTTCTTCCACTACCTGTACACGCGTCACGTGATGAGCCGCGTGTTCAATCTTATGGCGCGCACGGTGCTGCTTCGCGATGTGCTCGACTCGCAGGCCGGACTCAAGGGATTCACTGCGGCCGCGACTGAGATCGTGTTTCCCCGAGTCACGATTCCCCGCTTCGGATTCGATGTGGAGGCACTGTTCATCGCGCAGAAGCACCGGCTCACCGTGAAGCAGACGGCCGTGTATTTCCGCTACGACGAAGAGCCGACCACTGTGCACTTCGCCCAGTCGGCCTTCACGATGGCGCTCGAACTGCTTCAGGTGCGCATGAACGACTGGCGCGGCCGCTACGACTGAACAGCCAATACATGCGAGCGCATCGTTGAAGCGATTGATCGTCAACGCGGACGACTTCGGGTTCACACCGGCGGTCACCGCGGGAATCCGGGAAGCGCACGCGGCGGGCACGGTCACCTCGACATCAGTGATGGTGCGCTGCCCGGGATGGGACGACGCCGTCGAGATAGCGCACGCCGTACCGTCGCTCGACTATGGCCTGCACCTGAACCTCGTGGTCGGAGCGCCGATGACCAATGCGCCATCGCTCACGAGCGCCGACGGAAAGTTTCTTCCGTTCGCCACGATGGTGCGGCGCGCGGTGATGGGCGCGATCGACTGGCGCGATGTTACGGCCGAATGTGAGGCGCAGCTCGCGGCCCTCGCGGCCGCCGGCATCACCTGCACGCACATGGACTCTCACCGGCACACGCACGCGCTCCCCGTGATCCGCCGCGCAGTCGCGGCGATCGCCGCGGATAGAAATCTGCCGCTCCGCCGGCCGATCGAATCGCACTTTCGCGCAGGTGACTTCGCGTCTCAGCTGCACCGCGGCGTGATCGCCGCGTCGTGGCGGGTCACCAGTCTCACAGCGGCGCGGACGCGCGCGCCCGATAATTTCGCCGGGGTTTCGATGCAGGGTTCGCGCGGATTCGCAGATCAGTTCACCGCCGCCGTGAGCGAGCTCGCGAACGGCACCACGGAACTGATGGTCCATCCAGGCCACGTGGACGACACGCTCATCGCGATTGATTCGTACACCCACGAGCGCGAGCACGAACTGTCTGCGCTCACCTCTCCGCAGTTACGCGATGCGCTGACCCGCGGCGACCTTACCCTGATCGGCTTTCGCGATCTCTGACGGCCCTGCCGTTTCCGACGGATCGCGGTTCGGAATGAAGCCGAGCAGTTCACCCTGCATCGCGATCCAGACCGGAATCAGCGGAACGGTTTTCACGAGATAGGGCACGTACCACGCGTGGTACCACGAGCGCGGCATGAGATCCGTGGATGCGACGTTCACGATCAGCAGCGACGCCACCATCAGAAATGCCCGCCAGTGCGCGCGCTCCGACGCCGCGAACCAGATCGCCGTGCCGATCATCGCGATGCTGTACGACGGCGACTCGGCCTGATGGTTGAACAGCACGCAGAACACGAGAATTGACGAGAGAAACAGAATCCGGAAGTGCCTGCTGCCGAATCTCCGGCGCTGAAACACGAGCGGGGACAGCAGCACCAGCAAGCCGGCAAGCTGCGTGGGCCAGTGCGGCCATTCCACGCCCCACCAGACGCGAAACTGACCCATGAGGCCGGCATACAGATCCGCGCCGCCGGTGCCGTAGCGCGCGAGCGCCGCCGCGTCATGCGTCTCGATGGCGTACCACGATTTGTATTGTGCAACAAGCGTAGCCCACGGCGTCACGAGCAGCGGCAGCGCCACGCCGATGGCGATCACCGCCGCAAATATCGTCGCGAATCGAATCCTCCGGCGATGAAACAGCGCGAGAACCACGGCCGCGATCGGAAACAGTTTGACGAACGTCGCCGCAGCGATCGCAGTCGCTGCGCGCCACTGCCAGTCGCGCTCGAGCGCGACCCACGCGAGGATCATCAATCCCGCGCAGAGCGCGTTGCTCTGCGAGCGCTGGAGATCGCCGAATACGGCGAGCCACGAGAGCGCGAGCGCGAGCGTCGCCTGCGCGGGCGGCAGCGCGCGCGTGATTCCAACGTAGAGCGCGGAGACGCACGCGAGCGCCCAGAGCAAGTAGCCCGCGACGGGCGGCAGCAGCGCGAACGGCGCCCAGAGCAGCGCGAACGTCGGGCTGTACTTGAAGAAGTCGGCGTGGATCGCGGGATACGCGGCGTAGAGATCCTGGCCTGCGATCAGATGCCGCGACGCGGTCCGCAAAATCAGGAAGTTGTTCTCGGGCGAGAACAGTGTCCGCTGGATCGCCACGGCGACCGCGCTGGCGAGGTAAATCAGCAGCCACCAGAACCCGGCGCGTTTCGACATCGCTACAACTTCACTTCAGGAACCGCTTTGTGAAAGCGGTGCGCGACCGCCTTTCCCATTGCGGGCGGGCGCCCTCGCATCGACTATAGGAGACCAGTTCCGGTCGACGCCGGCCGCTCCCTGCCAATGACGACCCATCTCCCGTTGGCCACAATCCCGCAATCGACTGACGTGGAGGACGCTCCCTCCGCGCGCTCGATCCTCACGCGATTCGCGATCGTGGCGTTTCTCGTCGTCGGCCTGACGCTGACCGCGGGGACGCTCGCGGTGGACGCCGTCATTCGCGGCGTCGACCTCGCAGACCAGCGCGACGATCTCACACGCGCGCAGCTCGCGTTTGACCGGCTCGCCAGCCGCGCGCGGCAGCAGGTGGAGGACTACGCGTTCTGGGACGAGACCGTGCGCCTCGCGCAGAATCCCGGCGCTCCGGGCGCGCCTGGATTCTTCCGCAACAACTTCGTCGACTGGCTCCCGCGGAACGACTACGAGTTCATCAATCTCCTCGATCGCAACAAGGCCGACGCCATCGCATGGTCGGCGTCGCCGCAGGTCAGGCGGCCCGCCGTGCTCACGAGTGCCGCGTTCCTCGACCGGCTCGCCCGCCAGGGGAGCGTTGGCGGCTATGTGCGCGACGGCCGCGATCTCTTTCTCGTCGCCGGCTCGGCCGTGCGGCGGGGGAGAAAATCCGGCGGCGCAACCGCGAACGACGTGCGCGGATTTCTCGTGGTGGGCGGCACACTGCACGGCGAACTGCTGCAAGCGCTCGAACGCGATCTCCAGCTGAAGATCCGCGTCCTCCCCGCCGACACGCCGTTGCCGGAGACGCAGCTGCACACCGAGCTGTTCGCGAAAGACGACAGCGTGCGCATCCTTTTCCGTCTCTCCGGCGTCACCGGAACGCCCGCCGCGGTGATCTCGGTGATGGACACGCGCGTGCAGCAGCATCGCTTTTCCTCGTGGACGCTGTTCGGGGAGATACTGGCCATCACGCTGTGCGGGGTCGCGTTTTTCCTGGTCTGGCTCTACGGCCGGCGACTGCTCATCACGCCGCTCAGCGCGATCGCACTCGAGATCGTCGCGATGCACGGGCGCGGTGAGCTGCGCCCGATTTCCAGTCCCGCACCGTCCGCCGAGTGGGCGCTTTTTCTCTCGACGTTCAACGACACCGTGCGTTCCCTCCGTGATTCGGAGCAGCGCTACGGCGCGCTGTTCGACAGCGCCGTCGATCCGTATTTTCTGCTCGAGTCGCCATCGGGACGCGTGGTTGACGCGAACCCCGCCGCGGCATCGCTCACTGGTCAGCCGCGGGATCGTCTGGTCGGCGCGCGGCTGCCGGACATGCTTCGCGCCGCGCGCTCGGCGGACACGATCCGCGTGCGCCGCCCCGACGGCACCGTGCAGACGTGGGGCGTCGCCGAGACCGGCGTGACGATCGGCGAGCGCCATCTCGTGCTCGCCGCGTATCGCGATCTCACCGGTCGCGAAGCGCTCGCGCAATCGCAGAAGATGCAGGCGATCGGGTCGCTCGCGGGCGGCATCGCGCACGACTTCAATAATCTCATGGGCTCGGTGCTCGCGGGCGTCAGCGTCGCGCGCGGTTCGATCAACGGCGACAAACGCGCCGCCTCGGCGCTCGACGCGATCGAGCATGCGGGCCGTCGCGCGGCGGAGCTTACCAAGCAGCTGCTCGGCGTGAGCCGTCACGAGCCGATCGTGCGGCGGCCGGTGGATGTGAGCACCTCGATCGCGAATATCCAGCGCATGTGCGCATCGACGTTTGACCGGCGCATCAGAATCCTCGTCGAGGTGCCGGACCGGCTTCCCGCAGTCGACGGCGACGCGGGACAGATCGAGCAGGCGCTGCTCAACCTGTGCATCAACGCGCGCGACGCGATGCCACAGGGCGGTACGCTGCGCCTGCTCGCGAGGGTCGAGCGCGTTGACGACGACGCGGCGCTCGTGATTCGCGACATTCAGCCGGGGTTATTTGTGGTGCTCACCGTGTCCGACGACGGCGAAGGCATGACCGACGAAATCAAGCAGCGAATTTTCGAACCGTTCTTCACCACGAAGAGCAGTGGTCACGGAACAGGGCTCGGACTCGCGATGGTATACGGCCTCGCGCACAGCTCGGGCGGGACGATCGTCGTCGACAGCGCGCCGGCGGCAGGCGCGCGATTCCATTTGTATCTGCCGGCCTCGACAAGTGCTGCGACCCATCGGTCGATTGCCGAGGCGCCGACTATTCCGATGCGAACCGTCGGGTCGCGTCCGGCAGTCATTCTCGCAGATGACGAATCCGGGCTGCGCGAGAAGCTGCGGCTGGTGCTCGAGCACGAGGGGTACGAAGTGATCGAAGCGGCGAACGGTGAAGAGGCGATCGCGAGCTTCACCGAGCGACGCATCGATATCGCCGCGGTGCTGCTCGATCTGCAAATGCCGGTGCTCGGCGGGCTCGAAGCGTACAGGCGCATTCGCGCGATCTCGCCGCAGACGCCTGTGATTTTGGGGACGGGTTACGTGGGGGATTTGGAGTTGGCGGAGATTCGAGATTCCGGTGCGGATGATCTGATGCTCAAGCCTTATGAGATGAGGGATCTCCTGGATCGGCTGGCGCGGGTGACGGCCCTCCGAGCGTAGCAGCACTCTTTCGAACCGAACACGGTCGGGTCTCGCGAAAGCTGTCGGTCAGGCATCCCCCCCGCGGCTCGTGCCGTCGGCTACAAGTGAGGGGTGAGGAGTTCTCCTTTTAATGAGCGGGGTGGAACCCACGGGCACAGCTCCGGCGGAACGATCGTCGTGGACAAGTCGCCGTCAGCCGAATCGCGATTCGACTTGTACTTGCTTGCGTCGGATCTAGAAGTCGACAGGCCAGTACCGACCTGCTCGTAGGGAAAGAGTGTGGCTTGAATTGGTTCGCATCGCTGGCGAACGACACTGGCAACCATAGCTTTGCGGAATGACGAGCGAGCAGAGGCCGACTGCTGCCGCTCCGCACGGCGGCAATACAGCGCCGCAGAGTTGTTCTCACCCGCAGTGAGGTGCCAGTTGGACCTGAGTATTCCAGCGCAATCCAAGACTTCGCGATGGCGCGTCCTCGTTGGGCTGGGTCTCTTGGTCTCCGCATGCAGCGGTGGCGGAGGAGATGGCGCCAAGACGCCGACAGCTCCAGTGGACAACTCTGTTTCGAGAGTCGATATCTCACCGACGACTCCTCTTTCGCTCGGCTCCGGCGCCACTTCGACGTTGACAGCCACGGCTTTCACCAAGGACAATAGGTCGCTGGGCTCAACTGGTCTCACGTGGGTGTCCTCCGACGCCAGCATAGCGGCGGTGGTCGGCGGCATTGTAACTGCGAAGCTCGTTGGCACTGCAATGATCACGGCCACAAGCGGCAACGTTGCGTCCGCTCCTGTATCAGTGACTGTAACTCCCGGTGCGCCGACGCAGGTTGGAATTCGTACTCAACCGGGCGGAGCAGCGTCTGGCGTCACCTTCAGCACGCAGCCGGTTGTGGAGATTCGAGATGCAGCCGGTAATCTCGTGCCAACTTCTGCCGCCGTCGTCGCAGCCTCGCTGGCCTCAGGAACTGGAACGCTCTCTGGAGGTCTCAGCGTTGCGGCCGTAAATGGCGTCGCAACTTTCGCCGGTCTCGTCATCAACGGTACGGTTGGCGCTTATACGGTCGTCTTCAATTCGAATGGCTTGGCGGCGGCGACGTCGTCAAGCGTGCCTCTTGCCGCGGGAGCCGCCACACAGCTCGCGATTCGAACACAACCCGTCGCTGGCACAGCGTATGCGCCCTTCACCACTCCAGTCGTCATAGAAATCCGGGACGCCTCGGGAAACGTGACGAACTCGACCGCCGCCGTAACGGCGGCCGTCG
>JANYIJ010000252.1 GCA_025362095.1 Gemmatimonadota bacterium
CATCTGCCCCCTTTCCATCCGCGAGCGCGAGCTCTGCGTCCTCGCGCTTCTCTTCGCTCGTCCCGATGTCACCGTACACGCGCTCGATCAGAACTTTTCTGAGCAGCACCATCACGATGCACAGTGTGGGCACCGCCACGAGCAGTCCGAGCGGACCCAGCACCGAGCCTGCGACCAGCACAGCCAGGATGGAAAAGACGGGCGGCAGGTGCACGCCGCGCTGCATGATGATCGGCGCGACCACGTTGGCCTCGATCAAGTGCACCCCCACGCCGAGGAGCAGCACGAGCATGGCACCCACGGGACCGCCTGCGCCGCCGAGCACGAAGAGCGCTGGCACGACCGTCGACACGAGCGTGCCGAAGAACGGCACGATCGCCGCGAGCCCGCTGAACAATCCGAACGTGAGCCAGTACGGAACATTGAGCAGCTTGAGGCCGACCGCCGTGAGCGCGCCGAGCACGGCCATGGTGAGGAGCTGAGCAATCACCCAAGCGCGGAGCGAGATGCCCAGGGACTTGAGCACCTCGCTCGTGGTGTCGCGATGCCGCGGAGGCGTGATGGAGACGACGAAATCGCGATATGTGGCGGGACGCAGCGCAAGATACAGCGCCATCACGAGAATGGACGCGACGTCGATGAATCCGTGCGCGATGTTGAACACTTTCGGCAGCACGCCGCCGACGAGACCCTGCACCTGCTCCAGCCCGCTCGAAACGATCTGCGACTGATTCTCGGGCGTGAGCATCGGCTTGAGCGCGGGGAACTGGATGAGCAGTCGCGCGAGCCGCTCCTTCCACGCAGTCGCGTATTCTGGAAGTTTTGCGACCAGCTGATGCGTTTGATCGACCACCGGCGGCACGAGCAGCGCGCCCATGCCGGCGACGAGCGCCAGGGTCACGACGATCGCGATCGCGACCGACGGGTGGTGGCCGAGCTTCGTGCGCTGCGCGATGAACGCTGCGAGCGCGTCGAGATAGATCGCGATCAGGATCGCGAGAAAGAAGAAGAGCAGAACTTCCGCGACCGACCCCGCAAGCCAGAGCAGCAGGACGGTGAGGACGATCGCCGTGAGCCCGGGGATGAGCTGGACGCGGCGCACGATCACCGCATCATCCGCGCCCGCCGCGGCCACACCCATCGACGCTACTTCTTCTCCCGAATCTCTGCGTTGACGGTCTCTTCACCCGCGCCGAGCTGGCGCGCAGGCGACGAACTTCCCGGCGGCAGCAAGCCCATTTTTTCTTTAAGCGCCATCAGCTGCTGATCGGCGCTCGCCGAGCCCGCCACGCGCTCGAGCTTCTTGAAATCGCTCTGCAGGCGGTCGCCGGAGAACTCCTCGTCGATCTCGACCGAGGCTTTGATCTGCCGTTCGTTGTTGGCGATTTTTTCTTCCATCCGCGCGAACGCCTCGAACGCGCTCTTCTCCGACATTCCCGACATCGTCTGCGCGATGCGCTGCTGCGCCTGCGCCGAGCGCTGGCGCGCGAGCAGAAGATTCTTCTTGCGCTTGGCCTCTTCGATTTTGTCGTTGAGGTCGCGCAGCGAATTCTTCAGCTTCTCGACGGTCGCCTGCTGCATCTGCCAGGTCTCTTCGAGCTGGTTCGCATGCTGGAGACTTTCGGTGTGGCGGAGCAGCGCCTGCTTGGCAAGATCGTCGCGGCCTTCCTTCACGGCGAGCATCGCCTTCGCTTCCCAGTCCTGTGCCGACTTATACTCGGCGTCGCACTGATCCTTGAGGCGCTTTTCGTCGGCTATCGAGCTCGCCACCTGCTGCTTGGCCTGCGCGAGCTGGTTGCGCATGTCGACGACAATTTGGTCCAGCATCTTCTCCGGATTCTCCGCCTTGGAGATCAGGTCGTTGATGTTGGACTTGAACAGCGTGGCGATGCGATCGAAGATGCCCATCGTCAGCGAGCCTCGCGGAACGACGCCAGTTCGCGAATGTGCGACGCGAGCGCCAGTGTGATGCTTTCGTACGCGGAAAGGAATTCCTCGAAGTCGAGATGTCCGAGTTCGAGGGCTTCGGTGAGAACCACTTCGTCCTGTTGGAGCCCGTACGCGCCGTGCAGCAGGTCAGTCCCGTTCAGCTCGAGCAAGCGGTGCTCGAGAGCGCTGCGCTGCGCGCCCTTGGGAAGATCCATCACCTTAATTCGGAGGACGATTACCGGCGGCGAAAAGTTCACGACCACGCCGAAATCGAGGGCGCCGGCGGGTTTGACGTTCCAGATTCCGTCGGACACTTCGCTGTACGTGGCGCCGTCGGCCGCGAGGCGGTCGAGGAAACTCACGATGTCTTCGTGCGAAACCATAGGAAGTTCTCGGTAAGTGGGCTTCACTGGCACTACGGAGCGGAGCCGTACCCAAGTTTCACTCCGACACTGCGAAATCGCTAGCAGTACATCTATATAACAGCCGGTTACGCCCCCGCCCTCTTTATCTGCACCATCCTTTCCTTGGCAAGCCGCCGCCCCGTGGGCGTCGCAGCCAGGCCTCCGCCGGCCGTTTCACGGTAGCGCACGTCCATCTCGCGCCCGATCTCGCCCATCACATCGATCACCTCATCTGCCGGAATCGCAAAGGTGATTCCGGCAAGCGCCATCTCGATCGCGGCGAGAGCGATCGCGCTTCCGGTCGCGTTGCGAAAAACGCAGGGCAACTCGACAAGCCCGCCCAGCGGATCGCAGACGAGTCCGAGCGTTGCCTGCTGGGCCAGCGCGACGGCGTGACCGACTTGCGATGGCGAGCCGCCGAGCATTTCAGTTCCTGCGCCAGCGGCCATTCCCGCAGCGGCGCCCGTCTCGGCCTGACAGCCGCCCTCTGCCCCCGACAGCGACGCGCGCTCCGCGACGACTGCGCCAATGAGGCCCGCAGTGGCGAGCGCGGTGATGACCTGCTCGTCCGGAATTCCGCGCGCCGCGGCGAGTCCGGTGAGCACGGCGGGGAGAACGCCCGCGCCGCCGGCAGTTGGAGCGGCGACAATGACGCCCATCGCGGCGTTCACTTCCTGCACGGCGAGCGCGCGGGCGAGAACGTCGCGAAACGGGGTGCCGGAGAGCGGGCCCGCTGGACCGTTGTGCAGTTTTGCGGCATCGCCGCCGACGAGACCGGATGCGGAGTGGAGATCGCCGACGAGGCCCTGGTCGATCGCGCTGTGCATGACTTTCAGGGCGCGGGCGAGGGCGTCGCGGATTTCCTGCACCGGGCGCGCTTGGTCGCGCGACTCGGTTTCTAGAGCGAGAACGCCGAGGGATTTGTTTTGCGATTCAGCTTCTCTAATGGCAGCTGTCAACGACGAAAACATGTTAACAGACTCCAGACGGAAGTTGGCAGACACAGACTAGAAACATCGCTACGCTGAGACCTTGTCCAAGCGGTGGGTCCATCGCACCCAGTTCAATTTGCGAATGTCGTCGCGGACATTTTCGCCGGGTTCTTCATCGACTTCGATCACCATGAACGCGTCGCCTCCGCGTTCTTTGCGCGTCAGGCGGAGCGTCGCGATGTTGCAATTGGCTTCGGCCAAAATCGCGGCGATGCGCGCGATCGAACCCTTTACGTCCTCGGCGAGCAAGACGATGGTGTGTGAGTTCCCATGAACTTCTACGGGATACCCGTCGATTTCGGTGATAAACACGCGGCCGGCGCCGAGCGAACTGCCGATCATCACGTGCGAATGCGCGCCACGCTCGACGGTGATACGCACGCTGTTCGGATGCAACTCTTCGGCGAGCGTGGTCTTCTCGAAGGTGTACTGCAGTCCATCGCGCTCGGCGATCTCGAGCGCAGTGCGAATGCGTTCGTCGTCGGGACGGAAACCCATGAGGCCGCCAGCGAGTGCTTTATCGGTGCCGTGCCCTTCACCGGTGCGCGCAAACGAGCCGTGCAGTTCGATGCGAACGCGATCCGGCGTGCCGCCGACGAGGCAGCGCGCGAGCAAGCCGAGCCGGCATGCGCCTGCGGTGTGACTGCTGCTCGGTCCGACCATGATCGGGCCAATGATGTCGAGTAATGAGACCATGCTGAAAGCTACTCGGCTCGAGAGACGCTCAACGCTTGGCGAGCATCGGCGCGAGGTAGTGGCCGGTGTACGAGGCCTTCACCTTGCTGACCTCCTCCGGCGTTCCCGCGGCGACAATCGTTCCGCCTCGGCTGCCGCCGTCCGGGCCCATGTCGACGATCCAATCGGCCGTCTTGATCACGTCGAGATTGTGCTCGATCACGAGCACGGTGTTGCCGCGCTCCACGAGCCGGTGCAGCACGTGCAGCAGCATACGCACATCCTCGAAGTGGAGGCCGGTTGTGGGTTCGTCCAGGATGTAGAGCGTGCGGCCCGTGTCCCGTTTGGACAGTTCGCTCGCGAGCTTCACACGTTGCGCCTCACCGCCGCTGAGCGTGGTCGCGCTTTGGCCGAGGTGGATGTAGCCAAGGCCAACGTCGTTCAGCGTCGCGAGTTTCTGCGCGATACGCGGCTGAAACTCGAACAGCGCGAGCGCGTCTTCCACCGTCTGCTCCAGCACCTCGCTGATGCTGAGCCCGCGGAATCGCACTTCGAGCGTCTCGCGATTGTAACGCTTTCCCTTGCACGTCTCGCACGTGACGTACACGTCGGGGAGAAAATGCATCTCGATTTTCACGAGGCCGTCGCCCTGACACGCCTCGCAGCGCCCGCCCTTCACGTTGAACGAGAAGCGCCCCGGACCGTAGCCGCGGAGTTTCGCCTCCGGCATCTCGGCGAAGAGTTCGCGAATCGGTGTGAAGAGTCCCGTGTACGTGGCCGGATTCGAACGCGGCGTGCGGCCGATCGGGCTTTGATCGATGTCGATGACTTTATCGAGATGCTCGATGCCCGTGATGCGCGTGTGCTCGCCCGGCAGAACACGTGCGCGATACAAATGGCGCGCGAGCGAGCGATGCAGAATGTCTTCGATGAGCGTGGATTTTCCGGAACCGCTCACGCCGGTCACAGCGACGAATAACCCGAGCGGCACTTCCAGATTCACGTTCTGAAGATTGTGCTCGCGAGCGCCTTCGACGTGCAGCGTGCGGCGCATGTCGCGCGGGCGGCGCACAGCTGGAATTTCGATTTTCTTGCGGCCAGAGAGATACTGCGCGGTGATCGACTTGGGATTCGCGAGCACCTCCGCGACCGTTCCCTCGGCGATCACTTCTCCGCCGTGTTTTCCTGCGCCGGGGCCGAGGTCGATCAAGTGATCGGCCGCGCGAATTGTTTCTTCGTCGTGCTCGACCACGATCACCGTGTTGCCGAGATCCTTGAGCCGCATGAGCGTCGCGAGCAGTCGCGCGTTGTCTCGCTGGTGCAGGCCGATGCTCGGTTCGTCGAGAATGTAGAGCACACCCACGAGCCGCGATCCGATCTGCGTAGCAAGACGAATGCGCTGCGCCTCGCCGCCTGAAAGGGATTCGGCGCTGCGGTTCAGCGTGAGATATTCGAGACCGACGTCGACCAAAAAGCGCAGGCGCTCGCGCACTTCCTTGAGCACCGGGCCGGCGATGTCGGGGTCGAGACCAGGTTTTCCAGGAGAGCGAAGCGCGATCGACGCGACGAAATCATTTGCGTCGCTCACCGAGAACTCGCCGAACTCACCGATGTTCTTTCCGGCGATCGTGACCGCGAGCGACTCCGGCTTGAGGCGCATCGCTTTGCACTCGGGGCACGCGGCGACGACCATGTACTCTTCGAGCTCGCTGCGCACCGAGTCGCTCGTCGTCTCGTTGTAGCGGCGCTGCACGTTGGAGAGAATGCCCTCCCACTTTCCGGCGGACTCGGGATCGCCGCGCTTCTTCGAGAGGCCGAACAGCAAGACCTCCCGCACGCGCTCCGGGAGTTTTCCCCACGGTGTGTTGAGCTCGAATTTCAGCTGCTTTGCGAGCGCGGGAAGAATGACGCGGCGGAGATAGCCATCGGGTTCGCCCCACGGAAGCACCACGCCCTCGAGCAGCGAAATGCTCGGATCGCCGAGCACGAGCTCCGCGCTCGCCGAGCGTCGCGTGCCGAGGCCGCTGCACGCGGGGCACGCGCCGAACGGCGAATTGAATGAGAAGTGGCGAGGCTCGAGTTCGGGCATCGAGATGCCGCAGTTGGGGCAGCCGTACTTTTCGCTGAACAGCTGCGCCTCGCTTTTCCCGCCACCGGTCCGCTGCACCTGCACCAATCCATCAGCCAGGCGCAGCGCCGTTTCGAGCGAGTCCGCAAGGCGACCGCGATCATCGCTGCGAACCGTGAGACGGTCCACCACCACCGACACATCGTGGTTCACTTTCCTGTTCAGCTTCGGCGGCTCCGCGAGTTCGATCAGCGCGCCGTCGACGACCGCGCGCACAAATCCCTGCTTTCGCGCGGACTCGAACAGTTCGCGGAACTCGCCCTTTCTGCCACGCACGAGCGGCGCGAGGATTTCAATGCGCGATCCGTCAGGCCATCCGAGAACCGTGTCGGCGATCTGCCCCGCGCTCTGACGCTCCACCGGACGGCCGCAGTTGGCGCAATGCGGCGTGCCGGCGCGCGCATAGAGAAGACGCAGGTAGTCGTAGATCTCCGTGACCGTGCCGACTGTGGAGCGCGGATTGTGGCCGGCGGTCTTCTGTTCAATGGAGATCGCCGGGGAGAGTCCCTCGATCGCGTCGACGTCGGGCTTTTCCATCAGCCCGAGGAACTGCCGCGCATAGGCGGAGAGAGACTCAACGTACCGCCGCTGGCCCTCGGCGAAGATCGTATCGAACGCCAGCGAAGACTTTCCCGACCCGGACAAGCCGGTGATGACCGTCAGCCGGTCACGCGGGATCGTGACGTCGATGTTCTTGAGATTGTGCTCGCGGGCACCGCGTACGATCAGGGCATCTTCTGGCATAGCCTGATAAAAGTGACGGGAGCGGCAGTCTGAAACAAGCGGGACTGAACTGCAGTGAGGGGTGAGTCCCCCTCACTCCTCACTGATCTTCCCCCTCACCTCTCACTGATCTCCCCCCTCACTCCTCGCTCCTCGATATCTGATCCTCCCCCCCTCACCGGTGGTACATTTCCCACTGTGACGGAGCGCACTCCTCCCCTTGGCATTCCCACGAACGATCCCGAGCAGCTGCCGCTCGGCGTGTTCGATGGCATGCCATTTCTTCCGGTTGGCGAGAAAGGGCGCGGGGACGACGCGGATGCCGGCGACGCCGATGCGGCGGTCGCAGGTCGCGAACCGCCGGTGTGCGGCGAGTGGTCGTTCGATCTGAGCGATGACGCCGACGCGCGCGGTGGTGCGACCTTCGTGGACGCGGCGCCGAAATCCGCGGGAGCGAGAACGGAGCCGAGGGAGAACACGTTGAACGCCGCTACGCGCAGCACGTCGGCTGCGCACGGCGCACCCACTGCTTCGACGCCGCCGGCGCCGCCGCTGCGGTCGCTGCGCACGCCGATGATGGCGCGAGCGATAACGCCGCCAACACCGCTGCCCGCCCTCGCGGAGCTGAAAAGCATTCACGACGCGCATCCCGGCGACGTAAAGACCGCTGTCTCGCTCGCCAATGCTCTCGATAAACGAGGGAACATCGAAGGCGCGCTGAGCGTGCTGCTGCGCGCGATCGATGCGGGCGCGGACGGAGTGGTGCTGCGCTGCGCGCGCGCGACGATTCTTTCGAATCGCCTCCGCTACGACGACGCAGAAACCGAGTTGAAGAAGGCATCGAAGCTCCGCGGCGACGATCCAGAAGTGCTGCTTCAGCAGGGAATTCTTGCGTGCCGCCGCGCGAAGTGGCGCGACGCGGTCGAGCCGCTCGAGCACGTCGCCAAGCTGAGCCCGCAGTCAGGTCCGGCGCATTTTTATCTCGGCGAAGCGCTCAACAAGCTCGACCGGCTCAAAGAGGCGCTCGTGGCGTACGAGCGGTCGGCGGAGCTCGAGCCGGGCAATTGGCGCGCGCTCAAAGGCGTGGGAATCGTGCTGGATCGCATGGGCCGTCCGGCGGACGCGGCGACGTTCTACCGGCGCGCTCGCGACGCGCAGAGCGGCTGACGCGCGTGCCGGCCAGAGCGCAGTTCGCGCGCCGAGGACAGGTACGCGTCCTAGCCACGGTCGTGATTCTCGGTGCGTGGGGCGCGGGCCTCACCAGACTCGTGCAACGCGAGTTCTATCAAGGGCGCCCGCAGCGGCTGGCCGAGGCGGCGCTGCGGCTCAGCCCGAGCGCGACGTATTTCGCGGTGGAGCAGTCCGGCACAGTCATCGGCTTCGCGTCGACGACGATCGACACGCTCACCACCGGCGTCGACGCGGTCGAGTATTTCGTCGCCGATTTTCCGGCGGGTGGGACCACGGAGCGCACATCAAAGCGCTCGGTGGTGAAGATGACGCGCGCTCTCACGCTGCGAACGTTCGACACCCAGGTCGATTCGAAGAACCCGCCCGTGCACACCGGCGGCCGCGCCGACGGCGACACCGCGATCGTCTACGTGAAGTTCACCGGCACACAGCCAACGGACAGCCAGCGCGTGGGCGTAAAGGGACCGGTGCTGCTGCCTTCCGTCGTTCCGATTGCGATCGCGCTCGGAGACAAGCCGAAGATAGGGCGCACGTACTCGCTGCCCACGTTTGATCCCGCGGCGATGTCATCGCAGCAGACGAGTTTCAAAATCGACGCCGAGTCGCTGTTTACGCTCGTCGACAGCGCGAAGTACAACGACGACAAAGGCGAGTGGGAGAGCGTGCTCACCGACACTGTGCGCGCATGGCATGTGCCGACACCGGGCACGTCGGGCGGATTTTCAGGCTGGATCGACGCGCAGGGGCGCGTGGTGCTGGCGGCGCTGCCCCAGGGAATCACGCTGCGGCGGACCGCCTACGAGCTCGCGTTCGAGAACTGGCGCATCGCGCACGATCGCGCCACTGCTGCGAACGCTGGCACCGGCGACATTCGCGAGAGCACGGCGATCGCAGCGAAGGCCAAGTTCGGCCGGTCGAGACTTTTGTCCATGACGGTGCAGCTAGGCGCGTCCCGCCTCACGGGATACGATCTCGACGGAGGCCGCCAGAAGTTCAGCGGCGATATTCTCAAGGTCACGCGCGAGAAGGACGCGTCGATAGGGGTGAACTCGCCGAGCTGGACCGATTTTCGCATGCGGGACGTTCGCGCGCGCTTCAGGGCTGAACTTGCCGAGGAGCCGCTCCTCCAGGCGCACAACGCCGAAATTATCAAACAGGCGATCGCGATCATTCGTGATGAGCGCGAGCCGAAGGCGATCGCACAGAAGATTCAGGAATGGGTTGCCGATTCGATCGCGAAGGTTCCGACGTTCGGCGTGCCGAACGCGCTGACCGTGCTGCGCACGCGAAAGGGTGACAGCAACGATCACACGCAGTTGTACGTCGCGCTGATGCGCTCGATCTCGATTCCCGCGCGTGTCGCGACCGGACTCTTGTACGTGAACGGAAAGTTTTATTACAGCTCGTGGGCGGAAGTTTTTCTTGGCGACTGGGTGGCCGTGGACCCGACCTTCGGCCAATTCCCCGCCGACGCCGCGCATCTGCGGTTCGCGCTCGGCGGACTCTCGCGGCAGACGGAACTGCTGCAGCTGCTGGGCAATCTCAAGATCAAAGTGCTGGAGGCGAAGTGATCCGGCTGTCGCGACTCACCAAGAAGTACGGAAAGTTCACGGCGGTCGATTCGATCGATCTGCACGTGCCCTCGGGCGAGCTGTTCGGATTCGTCGGGCCCAACGGCGCGGGGAAAACGACGACGCTGCGAATGATCGCCGGCATTTTGAAGCCGACGAGCGGCAAGGTGGAGATCGCGGGCATCGACATCGCGAAGGATCCGATCGGCGCGAAAGCAAAGCTCGGGTTCATTCCGGATCGTCCGTTCATTTATGAAAAGCTGACGGGCGCGGAGTTTCTGCGATTCGTGGCGGGATTGTACGGCGAGCAGGGTCCGGAGGTCGAGCACCGGGCGCGCGAGCTGATGGCGCTGTTCGATCTCGAAGAGTGGCGCGACGAGCTCGTTGAGAGCTATTCGCACGGCATGCGGCAGAAACTGATTGTGTCTTCTGCGTTTGTGCACCGGCCGCAGGTGATCGTGGTGGACGAGCCGCATGTGGGACTCGATCCGAAGTCGATCAAGATTTTGCGCGAGCTGTTCAAGGAATATGTGCGGCGCGGTCACACGATTCTGATGAGCACGCACACGCTGGACGCAGCCGAGGCGTTGTGCGATCGCATTGCGATTATTGCAGGCGGGAAGATTGCGGCGTGTGGCACGATGGAAGAACTGCGCAAGGGCGCGCAGGAGAAGGGGCAGAAGGGCGGGCTCGAGGAGATTTTCATGCGGCTCACGGGGCAGCTCGCGGCACGCGACTTGGTGGAAGTGCTTGATGCCTGATCTCCTGCCGAACCCCGAGCTGCTGCACCTGCTCGTGCCGAAAGTGCTCACGGCGCGCGCGCGATCGGTGAGCGACAAGAAGGGGCGAGGCGTCAGGGTTGCTCTGCTGGTGGTGATCGGCGCGCTGTTCTGGGCGTTCATTTTCGGATTGCTCTACAAGCTGCTCGTGTATTTCCGCGGGATTCCGGAAATCGGGCCGCTGCTTTCCGGGAAACTGCTGGGGCTGATGCTCGTGAGCTTTTTCTCGATCTTGCTGCTGTCGAACGTGATCACCGCGCTCTCGAGTTTCTTTCTCGCGAAAGATCTCGATCTGCTGGTGAGCGGGCCGGTGGACTGGCTGCGGCTGTACGGCGCCAAACTGATCGAGACCGTGATCGCGTCGAGCTGGATGGTCGCGCTGATGTCGATCCCGGTATTCACGGCGTACGGCTGGGTGTACCACGGAGGGTGGATGTTCGGATTGTTCGCGACCGCCGTGATGATTCCGTTTCTCGTGATCCCGGCGGTGATCGGCAGCGCCGTGACGCTGCTCCTCGTGAACATTTTTCCGGCGCGGCGCACGCGGGACATTCTCAGCGTGGTGGCGGTCCTCGCCGCGGCGGGAATCGTCCTGCTGTTCAGGCTCGTGCGGCCCGAGCAGCTCGCGCGACCGGAGGGGTTCAAGTCGCTCGTGGATTTCGTCGCTGTGCTGCGCACGCCCACGTCGCCGCTGCTGCCGTCTGAGTGGGTGCAACGCAGTGTGATGGGACTGCTCGGCGAAAAGTCCGACTGGCTTGCCGTGTACATGCTCTGGACCACCGCAGCGGCGTTCGTCGTGCTCGGCGCCCTGCTCCACCGCGCGCTGTACGTAAGCGGATTCAGCAAGGCACAGGAGAGCGCGCAGCGCTGGGCGCGGAGCGGAATCCTCACCAGGATGATCATGCGCGTGCTGAAGCCGCTCGGCGTGCTGAAGCAGGAGCTGATCATGAAGGAGATCCGCGTGTTCTTTCGCGACACCACGCAGTGGTCGCAGCTGATTCTGCTCGCGGTGCTCGTGGTGGTCTACGTGTTCAACATCAAGTTCCTGCCGCTCCGGGGCGAAGGGATCACGCTGTGGCTCATTAATGTGGTGCCTTTTTTGAATCTCGTCCTGGCCGGATTCGTGCTCGCGTCGATCGCTGCGCGATTCATTTTCCCGGGTGTTTCACTCGAAGGCCGCACGCTCTGGCTGCTGAAGTCGAGCCCGATGTCGATGCGCGAACTGTTGTGGGCGAAGTTCTGGGTGGGCACGGCACCGCTGCTGATCCTCGCGCTCGCGATCGTCGGCGTGACGGACTACCTGCTGAAGGTGAGCGCGTTCATGTTCGTCGTGTCGACGTTCACGATCGCGATGATGACGTTCGGAATCAGCGGGCTCGCGATTGGGTTCGGCACGGTGTTTCCGCAGTTCGAGACGGAGAACGCTGCCCAGATTCCGACGAGTTTCGGCGGGCTGCTCTTCATGATGGCGTCGGTCGCGATGATCGCAGGCGTGGTGATTCTGGAGGCGCGGCCCGTGTTCAGCTACCTGTCGTCGCGGCTGAACGGCGGCGAGCAGGATGTGTTCGAGATGGTTTTCGGATTCGGCGCGGCCCTCGCGCTGTGTATACTTGCCACGATCGTGCCGATTCGCGTCGCGCTGACGCGTCTCGAAGCGGTCGAGCGTTAGACACGCGTCACGGAGCGAACGGGTATGCGAGTTCAACGGCCTAACGAGACGGACATTCAGCAGGTGGTCTCGCTGAACAACAAATACGTGGCGGCGGGGCTCACGCTCAAGCGCACCGAAGAGTTCGCGTACTCGCATCTGGCGGACTATCGCGTGATCCGCGACGCCGACGGCGGCGTGGTCGCGTGCGCGGCGCTCGATGAGTATTCGCCGACGATCGTTGAACTCGTGTCGCTCGCGGTCACGCAGGATGCGCAGGGCCTCGGCTACGGCAAGGCGCTGATCGCAGCGCTCGAAAAGCTCGCGCGGAAACGCGGATACGAGCAGTTGTTCGCGGTGTCGTATTCGGACGACCTCTTTCTCTCGTGCGGGTTCGAGCACGCGGAGCTTTCAGGATATCCGGAGAAGATCGCGCGGTATGCGAAATCGGATACGAGCGAGCTGGAGGTTGGCGAGAAACACTGTTTCATGAAAAAGCTCGGATAGCCGCCCCTCGTCCCGGGATAGTAGATAAGCCTGCAAAACTTCACCCCATCGCTGTCGAGAACCCATTAGAAATGACAACAACGGGGGGGCCGCGAACTAGCCGGCGCCTTTCTCATTTCTTTGTCCAGATCGCGATCACTCCGCAGGCATCGTTCACGAACTCCGCCGGTATGCGGGTAACTCCGTTATAGACTTCCATCGCCTGAATGTCGCGCGGGTTCACGAGCTTGAGCTCCTCCCATATGGCGCCGTCAGCTCCGCCGCTGCCATTCCAACCGTCGATCTGAGTCACTCGGGCTCCATCAATGTAGACCTGGATCTTTGGCGGCGTCCTTACGCCCATCATTGCCAAGGGCCCCGCAAACTGCGCAGGGTTGCACCGCTGAAAGGCGACTTTCGCTTCGCTCACGTGCACCAATGGAACCAGGCTAAGCAACGATCCGACATCGAGGGGGTTCAGCTTGTCGATGTCTTCGGCGGTGAAGAACGTCCCGTTCTCATGTGCGGCGCGCGCGTACACGTCTTCGAATCCTGCCGGCACCTTGGTCTGGCGCCCTTCGATCACCACGGTACTCAGCGTGGCCTGCAGTCGACGAAGCGCCACGTTCTCTTCGACCGGATGTTGAGCGTCGAGTGATATGTGTTTCGTCAGACTGACGTAGCCAAATCGCCGGACGCGCATCTCGTACGTGCCCACGGGCAAACCTGTGAAGTGAAATCGCCCTTCAGAGTTCGTGACCGCCTTGAGGGGAGTACCAAGGATCTCGACGTCGGCATTCGACACCGCGATTGTCGAATCGCCCAGCTGCGTGACACGTCCGCGAACGATCACTTCATCGTTTGACGCGACAGGCCGACTCGCGTCGAGAGCCGAGGGCAGCGCCAAGTCAAACTCGCGTTGCGCAGAAAGCAGCGGCAATGATTTGAGTACCGGAGGCGCGTCGAGTGCGATGTCCTTTGATTGATAGAGAGCGGCAGCATCTCGCCCGACATCGAGCACCTCGCCACCTTGGACGCGAATCTCCTGGACCACCATCCGCGTTACCACCTGACGCCACGTGCCGATGCCCTCCATCGAGCGTACGAGCACATACCGTGGCATGCGGATCTCCCATCGATTCACGATCCACTGTCCTGTTGGCAGTCGCGTGAATTCGACGCGGCCGCCTGCGCCGGCCTTCGCGCCCTCGGCAGGGATTCCTGTGTACTTGTATTCGAACAGCCTCAGTTCCGCGGAGGCGCGGTCGAGCCAAAGCGTGCCATCGATGTCGCTGATTTTCTCGCGCGACTTTGCCGGCCTGACGGCGAGGCCTACCCACTCGGGATGTGCTTCCGGCGGTGGCACGGCCGTGAAGCAGTGCAGCGCAACGAAAGATTGCGAGAGCAGCACAGCGGCGTCGGGCGCGCGATAGACGACTCCGGTCTTGTCTTCGGAGACGTACCCGACTCGTGCCAGCGAATCGGCTGGAACGCTCGCGAAAAACTGTGATGTGGCGGCGCGCACCACCTTCGTAGACTCAGGCCGTAATGCAGTACCGAGCGTATCGAGCCTGCGCTCGTACGTGAGGGCCGTCGTCTCGATCGGCATTCCTCCCTCAGGCGTCTGCGTCGCGAGCAGCGCAAATCGCGCTTGCTCCCAGAGGTCAGCAACGATCTGACCGGAGTCTTCGCGCACGCCGCAGACGGTCTGGCCCTTGACCTGCACCTGCGCGAGCGAAACGATCGAGGCGGTGAGGACGAGGTGCATCGTTCCCGTCTGCCCAGCGACTAACTCGACCGAGCCCGCGAGCGTCGGTCGAAATCCGAGCCGCAACACTCGTACGCGGAACGGCCCGGCGTGCGGAAGCGGCAAATCAAAAGTACCGTTCTCGCCAGACGTGGTCTTCGCCACGTCAGCGCCCGCAGCGTCGGAGACGATCACGATCACGCCTGCGGCCGGCGACACGCTGTCGGGCAACACGACTTCACCGCGGAGTCGTTGCGCGACCAAGGCAGACGAGGACAACGCGAGCAGGAGTACAACGGCGAACGTGCGACGCACCGAACTGGGCATGCGACACCTCGTTTAGCTCACACTCAACGATAGCGACAAATGGGAGCCGGCGCCGGATGCAATGCGATCGGTATTCGCACTCGCCGCGCATGCGTTCGCCTGGATTCTTAGCGGAACGCCACTGCTACCAGCCGCAGCGATCTAAGTAGCCCTCGCACGCGATAGTCGTGCAACGGGGTGAAGTTTTGCAGGCTTATCTACTATCCCCCGCCCCTCGTCCCACCAGCGAACCCATTACGGGGCCGCTGGTGTCCAACACAGCATGAAACAGCGCGCGCGCGCCGTGCTCATCCCATTCGCGGCTGCGATCGCATGCAGCGGCGCTAAGTCTCTCGAGCCGCTTCCTGTCGGCGGCATCCACGTGCTGTTCGTCGGCAACAGCCTCACATATGTGAACGACCTTCCAGGCACCGTCGCCGCGCTCGCCGCTTCAGCGGGCGATACCGTTCGCGTGGCATCGTCCACCGGCGCGGACTTTGCGCTGATCGATCATCTCAACGGCGGATCGGACGCGCTCGCAAAACTCAAACTCGGCGGATGGAACTTCGTCGTGCTTCAGCAAGGCTCGTCCACGCTGCCGGTGAACCGTGATTCGCTCGCGTTGTGGACGAGGATGTTCGATCCGTTCATCAAGTCCGCTGGAGCCAAAACTGCGCTCTACATGGTCTGGCCCACGAGCGATCGCGTCGCGTTCTTCGACGATTGCCGGCTCTCGTATCAGCAGGCGGCGCAGGCGGTGAACGGCGTTTTCATGCCTGCGGGCGAGGCATGGGTTCAGGCGTGGGCGGTCGATCCTTCGCTGCAGCTCTATTCAAGCGATGGGCTGCATCCGACTCCGCTCGGGACTTATCTCGCGGCGCTCGTGATCTACGAACGAATCACCGGACACGATGCGCGAGCGCTGCCCGCTCGCGCAATTGTCGCAGGCGTAGATCTCGGATTGGCAGAGTCGAAGGTGCGGCAGCTGCAGTTGGCCGCGCACGCGGCGAATCAGCAGTTCACGAATCGCTAGCGCTCGCCGCGATCTACGGATTCGGCGGAAATCGCTTCGAATTCGAGCGAGTCCAGATCACGTACACTTGTTTTTTTGGATCGCAGCCGCGCTGGTCAAGCGTGCCCGACACGTCTGACTTGGGCGGATAGACCTCCACCGCCTCGACCTCGTCCGCGAAAAAAGCCGTGAGCGGCCAGTCCCTCAGCGCGCGATCACCGTTGATGATCACACAGCCATCCGGCATTGGATGCGCCAGCGTCCCGCCGTAGCGTCCGCCAGTCACCGAATAGCGAATCGCGTTCGCAAGATCCGTGGTGCCCTGCCTCTCGAACTCCTCCCGCGAAATCACGTACGATTTCTCGCTCTTCCAGCGCATGCGCTGATCGAGTTCGCGATACGCGAACGTGTCCTTGCCGAATCCGCTCTGCGCCTGGATTTGGATCGCCGAAAGATTTTGCGTGAGCCGCTTCATCCGGATGCTGTCCGTGCGCGAGTTGATCATCTGCAGCGTGTGCAGCTGCGGCGCATAGCCGATCTTGCGCACGCGCGCGAGCACGGTTCCCTCGCCGAATCCCTCCACCGAAAAATGTCCCGCTGCATCCGTGCGCAGCTCGCGCGATTTCCCCGGCACCATGACGATCGCGCCCTCGATCGGCGCGCTGCGCTCGTCGAGCACCGTTCCCGTGTATCGGAGTCCATTAGATCTTTCGAAAACGCGAATCGAATCGAGCACGCGCGGAATCGCGACCATCGCGATCGCAGGCGTCGCGGTCGCGGTCGCGGAAACCTGCACGGTCACGGTCTGCGGCTGGTATCCGATGCGGCGGATTTGCAGCGTATAGGCGCCCGCCTTGAGCTGCGTAAAGACAAAACGTCCGTCATCGTCGCTCAGCGCGTGGCGCGCGCCGGGATTGAGCTCGATTTGCGCATCTGCAACCGGCGCTCCTGCCGCGTCGAGCACACGCGATCGAATTTCACCGGCGCCCTGCGCGCGCGCCGTAGCGAGCGCGAACAACGCCGCGATGGCGATTCCTGCGCAGCGTTTCAGCGGTGCAATCATTCCTTCGGTTCTCTCCATTCGCGTATCGCCGCCTCGGCTGCCTCTTCCGCCGCCTGCGATGGCGCAGGACCGCCCGCATGTTCATCCGGCATTTCGGTGAAAATTGGCGCGATGACCCAGACCATCGCGGCCGCGGCGAGCAGTGCGCCGATCGCGAGCGGTGTCATGCTGCGAACCTCTCGCGCGGAGGCCAGAACAGCAACAGACCGCCGAGTGCCAACAATACACTTCCCGCCCAGACGAGTTCAACAAGCGGCCTGAAGCTGATGCGCAGCACCGCCCGCCCGTCGCCCGCGTCGGCAAGCACGACGAAAAGATCTTGCGCGATCGTGCCGCGAATTCCCGGCACGGTTTGCGGCGGATAAATATCGAGGCCGCCAGGGCCGTAGTACTGCCGGCTCTCACTCGTAATGAACGGCTGCCGCGCGCCATCGCGCGTTGGCATCAGCGCCACGGCGATCACATCGTCGCCTTCGCGCTCGAGGCGGCTCGCGCCCTGGCTCGTGAAGGTCCATTCATGCCCCCATGAATCTTTGGCGGAATACTTCTCACCGTCGCCAATCTGGGCGTCGTAGTTCTTGGTGAGCGCGCGCGCTGCGAACGTGGCGATGCACAGTAGCGCGCCGCCGCCAACGAGAACCAGCGCCGCGCGACGACGCATGACATCCACATGAGTGCGCGGCGAGCGCGATGCCTCGCGAAGCTCCGCGATGATCAGATAGACGGTGAGAATCGTCCAGAGCGCCGAACCCGTGAGAACGGCGGGGCTGCGTTCAAGCAACGCGCGCAGTCCCGGTGAGACATAGGCCCAGCGGACGCCGACCAGCAGCGCGACGGACAGGACGCTCCACGAGAGGAGCACGGACGCGCGAATCCTCGCGACGTGCGCGCGATCGAAGCCCGGCCCCATCAGCGCGGCAAGTGTCATCGCGACCGGCGCCGCGCTGCCCGCGATTCCGAGCAGTGTGAGCGGCCTCTGCACCAGCATGAGCGGGTGCCGCAGGAGGGGATCGAGCCCGCGCCCGTCCTGAAGCGTGCGGGCGAGCGGTGTGAACGGATTCAGTGCAAAGCCGGTCGCCACGAGCGCGAACGCGAGTATGAATCCGAGCAGTCCCACCGTGAAGGCGGCGCGGGCGCGATCTGTGTCCCGGCGAAGCGAGTGGAACGCCGCGCCCGATCCGACGACGGCGATCAACAACGAAAGGAGCAGCAGCTCTCCCGCGCCGCCGGACCAGAACGCGCACAGCTTGTAGAACGTCTCGACATTCAAGCTCGAATGCTGCGCGACGTATCGAAGCGAGTAGTCGTCGCCGAGAAACGCAGTCGCGAGGCCGGCGGAGGCGAGCGCAGTAAATCCGAGCGCTGCGAACAGTCCGCGAGCGCCGCTCGACGTGAGCGGATCGCGCCGCATGTACGCGCCCTGCACGGCGAGGGTCGCGCACCATGCCGCCATCAACAAGGCAATCCAAAGCGAGAGCTCGCCGAGCTGGGTCACTTAGAAAGAAATCGCGCTCATTTGTCGATCTGACGCATCATCACGACACCGGAGAGGAGCCCCAGACCGTCGGCGGTGAGATCGCGATAGCTGAAGTCGCCATGGTGCGCGCGATCCCAGAGTTCTTTTCCAATTCCCGCCGCACCGGTGACCGCGGCCGCGCCCCAGCTCGCCTGCGCATAGCTCGCGCCATGCGCGCGGAAGGTCGTATGCGCCCAGCTCTGGATGATCATCGATGCGCCGAAGTGCTCGAGCTTGTCGATTCTGAACCAGGGATCGGGATCCTTCACCTCGGGCCGCTTGGGTCCGCCGGTCCAGAGCGAAAACACGAGAAAGAATTTCATGTCTCGCCGTCCCGCGCCCAGCGCACCGCTGCGCGCACGGCGCGATGCCACCCCGCCGCGCCTCCCTGCGCAGCCCTTGCTCCGTCACCCGGCGTGAAGCGCGTGAACTTTCGCGACTCGATAAACGATTCCGCGTTGGGCCAAACGCCGGCGGCGATGCCGGCGAGCGCGCCCGCACCCATCGCCGTGGTCTCGATCACATCGGGACGCTCCACCGGCACCCCGAGCAGGTCGGACTGGAATTGCATGAGCCAGCTGTTCTCCGTCGCGCCGCCGTCGACGCGAAGCACGTCGAGCGCGGCGCCGCTCGCCTCGCGCATCGCGCGCAGTACGTCGGCCGTGCCATATGCCATCGCTTCAAGAGCGGCTCGCGCGAAATGGTCGCGCGTGGTGCCGCGCGTGAGCCCGACGATCGTGCCGCGCGCCTGAGGTTCCCACTCGGGCGCGCCGAGTCCGGTGAGCGCGGGAATGAAATAGACGCCGTCGTTCGACGCGAGCGATCGCGCCATCGCTTCGGTTTCGCTCGCGCGGCCGATGATGCCGAGGCCGTCGCGCAGCCACTGCACGGCGGCGCCGGCAATGAAGATGCTCGCTTCGAGCGCGTACGCAGGCGCGCCCGTCGCATCGCACGCAATCGTGGTGAGCATCCCGCCGCCGCCCTTTGGGCGTTTCGCGCCCGTGTTCAACAGCAGAAACGCGCCGGTGCCGTAGGTGTTTTTGCTCGTCCCGGCAGTCCAGCAGCCCTGTCCGAACAGTGCGGCCTGCTGATCGCCGGCGACTCCAAGAATTGGAATCGCGTGGCCGAGATGCTCGACTGACGCCACTCCGAAATCGCCGCTCGAGCGGCGCACTTCGGGGAGAATCGCTTCCGGAACAGAGAAGAGGGTGCAGAGCGGCGCGCTCCACTTCTGTGAGTTGATGTCGTAGAGCATGGTGCGCGACGCGTTCGTGGGGTCGGTCGCGTGCACGGCGCCGTTCGTGAGCTTCCAAATGAGCCAGCTGTCGATCGTGCCGGCTGCGAGCTGATCTCGCGCGCCGTTGGACGCGCCTAGCCGGTGCTCGAGCATCCACTCGAGTTTGCTTGCAGAGAAGTACGGATCGGTGACGAGACCCGTGGCGTCGTAGATCGCCTCGCGCTGCGGCGCGAGCGCGAGGCATCGCGCCGTGGTGCGGCGGTCCTGCCAGACGATCGCCCTGCCGACTGGCACACCGGTAACGCGATTCCACAGCACGACGGTCTCACGCTGGTTGGTGATGCCGAGCGCGTCGGGCACGAGCCCGCTCTGCGCGATCGCCTCGCGCGCCGCGTCGAGCGTGCGCGCAAAAATTTCTTCGGCATCGTGCTCGACTTGGCCGGGCTCGGGAAAATGCTGTGTGATCTCGCGGTAGCCGCGTCCGGCGACACGGCCATCTGCTGTGATGACGAGGCACGTCGTGCCCGTCGTCCCTTCGTCAATCGCGAGAACGCATTTCATAGGTGAAGGAATATGGCGCGCGATAGACGCCTTTGTCGGTGATCACGCCGGTGATGAGTTCCGCGGGCGTGATGTCGAATGCGGGATTGCGGACTGCCGCGCCGGCGGGGGCGATGGC
>JANYIJ010000241.1 GCA_025362095.1 Gemmatimonadota bacterium
CCGATCACTCGGCCACGCTTCCGCGTCGCACGCCGGTGATGGTGGCGAATACGAACTCGCCCACAACGCCGATGAAACCGGTCGCGACGCGAGCTCCGCAGACCACGGAAGGCCGTGTGCCGAAGAACGTCCTGCGCGTGATCTTCGGCGCGATCGCGTTCGTCATCCTCGCATTTCTGTACTTCAAGTTTAAGGGCTGATGCGCGTCGAGCTGCGCATCACCAGCGGGTCTCGCGCTGGACAGCGCGAGCTATTCGATAAATCGGTCATCAGCATCGGCCGGCACCCGCTGAACGATCTGCGCTTCGATCCTGAGCGCGATCCTGACGCCTCGTCCAAACACGCCGAGATTCGCATCCTTGGCGAGAAGGCGACACTGCACGACCTCGATAGCACGAACGGCACGTTCGTGAACGGCCAGCGTATCGCCGGCGCACACGCGCTGTGCGACGGCGATCTGATGTCGTTCGGCCGCGAGGGGCCGGCGGTGGAGTTCCACGCGGCGGCTGCGGCGCCTGGGCCCGAGAAGACGCGCGCGTCGAACGGTTCGCCTGTGGCCGGCGCTCCCGAAGCCGCCCCGCGCGCCTCGACGCCGCGCCGCGATACGGTCGCGCGAATCGCGGACGCGGTGCAAGCGCAGACTGGATCGCTGCGCAAGATGCTTATCGGCGTAGGCGTGCTCGCCGTCGTCGGCGTTGGCGCGGCGTATTTCATCGGCCACAGCGGATCCGCGCAGGCGCAGGCGCGCGTCGACGAGCTGCTCAAACGCAACGATTCGCTCAGCGCGAGTTTCGAGAAGACCGTCGGCTCGATGAAGGGACGCGTGGCAGGACTCGATTCGGCGCTTGCCGCGTCGAAAAAAGAAACAGATCAGATCCGCTCGCGCATTAAGGGCGAGATGCAGAAGGGGAGCGAGGCGAACGTCGAAGAACTTTCGGCGCGTCTCGACAAAGCAGAAAAACGGCAGCGCGCGCTGGTGTCGGCGGGCAGCGTCGACTTCGAGCAGATCGCTGCGAAGAACGGGCCCGCGATCGTGTTCATCGCTGTGCAGGAGGAAAACGGCGATTTAATAAGCGGCTCGGGGTTCAACGTCTCGCCATCGGGACTCGTGATCACGAATCGTCACGTCGTGCAGGATGCACAGGGCCATCCAGCGAAACGGATCAAGGTGATTTTCAACGACACGCGCGGCGCGTGGAAAAACGCTCACGTGCTCAAGGTGAGCACAACGGACGAGCTCGCGTTCATCAAGATCGACGATGCGGGCACCTACCCCGTGGTTGTGGGTGTCGCGAAACAGTCGACGATGCGCGTCGGTTCGCCGGTCGCGCTCATTGGCTATCCGCTCGGCACGAGCACGGCCGGCATGGGCGGCGACATCAACAAACTAAATCCGAAGAGCACGCTCGGACTCGGCACGATCAGCAAGGTGCTCGCCGACACGCTGCAGTTCGATGCGTTCGCCGCGCCGGGCTCCAGCGGCAGCGCGGTGTTCGACTCCCGCGGCTATGTGATCGGCGTGCTGTTCGGCGGACAGACCGAGAGCAACGGCCGCATCGTGTACGCGGTGCCGAGCGACAAGCTTGCCGCGCAGATGCCGCCGGAAGGAACCGCGATCATCCGCTGAACTGCGACGCGCGAGCGATCACGCGCGCTGCCGCCGCCTGCATAGGCTTCTCACCGCCCCACGCGCAGAGCACGTTCGGCACCGCCGGGATCTGCGCGGCGTGACGCGGGTGCGAGAAGAGGACGACCAGTGACTCGCGCTTCTGCTCGTGCGCGATCGCTGCCGCCCGCTCGACGCGATCGCGGCTCGCGCGCGAGAAACCCGCCTCGGTTTTTCCCGCAACTGCATCGGCGAACGCGGCAATGAGCACGGGAACACGCGTGCCGGTGGATCGCATGTCGATCACGTTCGCTTCTATTTCCAGCGCGCTGAGCGCTTCCACGAAATGCGCGCGGCTCGGAACCGGCCACGGACCCGACGCATCGTCATCGATGTGCACGATCTCCACCGCATGGCCGATTCGCGGAATCGCGCCGCGCACGAGATGCACCGAGGCATCAGCCACCTGACGCGACCAGATCTCATCGTCGAGCGACGGCTCGCGTCCGGCGCCTGGTCGCGCCCAGCCGGCCCAGCGATCGCGGCGCTCGAGTGCGTCGCGCACGCGCGAGGCGCTGAGTTCGCTCTGCTGCGCGGCGCGATCGAGCGTGCGCGCGAGCGCGAGCACATCCACGGGCGCGAGCAGAACGTCGCAGCCGGCCTCGATCGCGCGAACCGCGATCTCGGCCTCAGTTCCGGCCGCGCGCACCCCGGCCATCTCCAGCGCGTCGCTCACCACCAGGCCGTCAAATTCCATCGCGCTGCGCAGCAGCGACATGAGAATCGGAGTGGAAAGCGTCGCCGGCGACCCCGATGGGTCGAGCGCGCGAAAGGCGACGTGCGCGGTCATCACCGACGCGACACCTGCATCGACGGCGGCGCGGAATGGCGCGAGATCTTCCTTCTCGAGCCAAGTGGCGCCAACGGTCACCGACGGCAGCGTGGCGTGCGAGTCGGCGTCCGCGCGGCCGTGACCAGGGAAATGCTTCGCGCACGCCATCACGCCCTCTGATTGGCATCCGTCGATCCACTCGGCGATCAGAGCGCCCACGCGCTCCGGGTCGTCGCCCGCGGAGCGCGTGCCGACGATCGTATTTCCCGGAGCAAAATCAACATCGCACACCGGCGCGAGCGCCCAGTTGATTCCAGCGCGCTTGAGATCACGCGCGGTGAGCTGTCCCGCGCGGCGCATGACGGCTGGATTCTCGAGAAGTCCGAGCGCGCCCAGCGGCGGCAATGCGACGCAGCCGTCGAACTGCTGCCCCGCCCCGCGTTCGGCGTCGGCGGCGATCAGCAGCGGAATCGTGGAGCGCTCGTGCAACTCGGCTGCGAGTTCTGCGACGGCGGCTCGCGGCCCGCCAACGAGCAGGAACCCGCCTACGCGCGCCTCGAGTGATTCGTCGATCGTGCGCCGCAGATGCGCGTAACCATGCTCGGAGCTCCAGCGCAGCCCTGGAATCAGGAGTGAGGCGAGCGTCACGCCGGCGTGAGTGAGCCGAGGATGCGCGGGCCGCGGGCGCCGGTCGCGTTGGGGACATTCCCGGCACGGCCCTGGAGATGCAGCCAGCCGAGAAACGCGAACGCCACCGCTTCTTTTGCCTCGCCGTCGAAATAGAAGTTCTCGAACGGGACCACCACTTTCGAGAGCGACGTGCGAAGGGCGTCGACTAGCGCCAGATTCAGCGCGCCGCCACCGGAGATCAGCACTTCATCAACCGGTTCGGGAATGAATTTCTCGAACGCAATCGCTACGCCGCGCGCGGTAAGGGATGTGGCGGTCGCGACGATGTCTTCGCTCGTGCAGCCGGGCTTGGCGGCGCGGCACGCTTCAATCAGCGCAGTTACGTACGCGGGAGTGAAGAGTTCGCGGCCCGTGCTCTTAGGCGGCGGCTCCGAAAAGAACGCGCCGCGCAGAAGCGAATCCACCACGGCCGTATTGGGTGCACCCTGTCGAGCGAGCGCGCCGTCCACGTCGAACGCGAGCGCTGGAAAAAGTGTTCGCACGACGGCATCGATCACGCCGACACCAGGCCCCGTGTCGAACGCGCGGACGCTTTCCAGCGCCCCGCCCGGCGGCAGGAGCTGCACGTTGGCGATGCCGCCGAGATTCAGCGTCGCGCGCCATTTATCGCGCGAGCTGAACAGCATCGCGTCTGCGATCGTGACGAGCGGCGCGCCCTGCCCGCCGGCCGCGACGTCGCGTGACCGAAAATCCGATACGACCGCGAGACGCGCGCGCTCGGCAATCACCGCGGCGTTGCCGAGCTGCCAAGTCGCGCGGGGCGGATCGTGCCAAATGGTGTGTCCGTGCGACGCGATCGCCGCGATGTCGGCGCGCGCGACACCGCACTCGGCGATTGCCGCGACGGCTGCATCCGCGAGCCACCCTCCCATCTCGAAGTCGAGTCGCGCGTACTCCTGCGGCGACGCGCCGATCAAGGCCGCGGCGATGCGCTCGCGCTGCGGTGGCGCGTACGGTCTGGAAACAAATGAGAGGAGTTCGACGCCGATTCCGTCTGCAGATTCGTTGAAGCGCACGACGGCCGCCGAGATGCCGTCGAGGCTGGTGCCCGACATCAGTCCAACGAGAACGGTCACGCGGATCCGACCGGTGGCGGCGGGCTCCCCACCACGCGGCGAATCACGCCGCCTCCTTTCTCCAGCGCGGCGCGCGCAGCTGCGGCATCGACATTCAGCATCTTCATGACGATCGCGAGCTTCACGCTGCCGTCCGCCGCGCGCAGGAGATCACGAGCCTGGTCGGCGTTGACGCCGCAAACTTCGCACACGATTCGCTCGGCTCGGTCACGAAGCTTCGCGTTTGTCGGCTGGAGATCGACCATCAGGTTTCCGTACGTCTTGCCGAGGCGGATCATCGCGCCGGTGGTGATCGTGTTGAGCACAAGCTTCGTGGCGGTTCCCGCTTTCATTCGCGTGGAGCCCGTGACGGCTTCGGGGCCGGTGAGCAGGACGATCGCGATGTCTGTTGCCAAGAGTGTGTCGTCCGGCGGCGGAGAGCAGGCAACGATCGCGGTGCGCGCACCGAGTTTTTTCGCGTGATGCAGGGCCGCGCTCACGTACGGCGTGGCGCCGCTCGCGGCGATCCCGATGACAAAATCACCGGCGCGAACTCCCGCCACATCAAGATCGTCGCGCGCGCCTTCGGGGCGGTCTTCTGCGCCCTCCTGCGAGCGGGTGAGCGCCGCATTCCCGCCGGCGATGATTCCTTGTACGAGCTCCGGCGGCGCGCCGAATGTCGGAGGAATTTCGCTTGCGTCGAGCACACCGAGACGACCGGATGTGCCGGCACCCGCATAGAAAAGGCGCCCTCCGGCGCGCAATGCCTGCTCGGCAGCAGTGAGCGCCGCGGCGATCTGCTCTCGCTGCTCGCGCACGGCATCGGCAACCGTGCGATCCTCGTCGTTGATGAGATCGACGATCTCGATCGCGCTCGCGAGGTCGATGTCGGCGGTCTTCGCATTTCGTCGTTCGGTCAACGCGGCCAAGGGCGGGATCCAGCGTGGAGGGCTGACGAGACGTACAGTTCGATGGGCGCTATCAACGGTCTACGCTAAGTTAGGGATCGTGCGCCCTTCAGCCAACAGCGGTAACTGCTCACCAGCTCGTAAGACGGAGAGTTCTCATGCGTGATTCCCTGCACCGCTCGCGCGCCGCGCTGCTTGCGGCACTTTTGCTCGTGGCTGCCTGCCGGCCGCAGCCGGCTGCCGCGCCGTCGCCGGTGGGCGTGCCGTCCGCAATCGTCGAGCCGCGCGACGCGACACGAGTGGCTCAGGCGGCCGCAGACGCCGCGTTTCCGAGCGGGTGGCGCTTTCCGGTGGGCGTGAAGGCGACGGAGTCAGAGCACGCGATGGTCGTGAGCAACTCGCATTTCGCGAGCGAGGCAGGAGTCGAGATTCTCAAGGCGGGCGGCAACGCAATCGATGCGGCGGTCGCAACAGGGTTTGCGCTCGCCGTCACCTATCCAAACGCCGGCAACATCGGCGGCGGCGGATTCATGAACATTCGCATGGCCGACGGTCGCGCGATGACGCTCGACTACCGCGAGATGGCGCCCGCCGCGTCGTCGCGTGACATGTACGTCGACGCGAACGGCAAGCTCACCGACAAGAGCACGTTCGGGTATCTCGCGAGCGGAGTGCCGGGCTCCGTTGCCGGCATGAGCGAGGCGCTCAAGAAGTACGGTTCGATGACGCTTGCGCAGGTGATGGCGCCCGCGATTCGTCTCGCCGAGCAGGGGTTCATGGTGGACAGCCAGTTCTCGCGGAGTATCGCGAGCGGCAGGCACGACATCACGCCGTTCGAGGGAAAAGCGGTGTTCTTCCCCGGCGGCGAGGCGGTGAAGAGCGGCACACGACTCGTTCAGCCTGATCTCGCGCGCACGCTGAAGTTGATTGCGGAAAATGGACCGAAGGCGTTCTACGAGGGACCGATCGCCGACTCGCTCGTTGCCGAGGAAAAGCGCGGAGGCGGGATCATCACGAAAGAAGATCTGCGCCACTACAAGCCCGAGTGGCGCACGCCGATCAGATCGACATATCGCGGCTACACGCTGCTCGCGATGCCGCCGTCGTCATCGGGCGGGATCACGATGACCGAGACGATGAACATCCTGGAGAATTTCGCGCCCCTTCCTCCAGCGGGGAGCGTGAAGTACGCGCATCTTCTCGCGGAGAGTTTCCGGCGCGCGTTCATGGATCGCAACTCGAAGCTCGGCGATCCTGCGTTCGTGAAGGTTCCCCTCGACCGCCTCACGAGCAAGTCGTACGCGAAAACGCTTGCGGCGCAGATCGATTTGAATCACGCGTCGAAGAGTCCCGCGTTCGATACGAAGGCCGAGCGAACGCAGACCACGCACTATTCCGTGGTGGACGCGATGGGAAACGCGGTCGCGACGACGACCACGCTCAACGGAAGTTTTGGTTCCGGCGTGTGGGTGCGCGGCGGCGGGTTTTTCATGAACAACGAGATGGATGACTTCGCTGCGCAGCCGGGCACACCGAACATGTACGGGCTCGTGCAAGGCGAGCAGAATGCAATCAAGCCGGGGAAGCGCATGCTTTCCGCGATGGATCCGACGATCGTGCTCGATCCACAGGGGAAGCTGCTGATGGTGGCGGGCGCCGCGGGCGGCCCGACAATCATCACGGCGACAATGGAAGTGATTCTCAATGTGATCGAGCATCACATGACGCTCGCGGACGCGATGCGCGCGCCGCGGCTGCACCACCAGTCGTTGCCCGACACGCTGCGCTACGAGGCCAACGGCCTGAGCGCGGCGACCTTGGATTCACTGAGGGCGATGGGGCACGCGGTTGCACCCAACCGCGGCGGACTGGCGAACGTGAATTCGATCCTGCGCGTCCCGGGCGGGTGGCACGGGGTGAACGAGCCGCGGAGCGCGGGAGGAGCGGTCGGGTACTAGTCCGGCAACAGGCGAATCCGCAGGGGCGCATCGAGGCTGACCTGAAGCGCAGCTGTCTTGGGCACGCATCCGTCG